>VHCG01000003.1 GCA_016871805.1 Verrucomicrobiota bacterium | reverse complement strand
GTTCGTTGGCGATCGACTGGTACCGTCGAGCCTTGCCGGCTTGGCGCTGGAGCGAACCGATCTGGCGCTTCACCTCCCGGATCAGATCCTCGACCCGCAGCAGGTTCTGGTCGGTCGTCTCCAGCTTCCGCAGCGCCTCCCGCTTCTGCTGCTTGAACCGTGTGATCCCGGCGGCCTCCTCGAAGACCAGCCGGCGATCGTCGGGCTTGCTGGACAGGATCTGGGTGATGTTGCCCTGGGCCATGACCGAGTAGCTCGTCTTGCCTACACCGGTGCCGGCAAAGAGCTGCTGGATGTCCCGGAGACGGCACCCCACCTTGTTGATGAAATACTCCGATCCGCCATCCCGGAACACCCGACGGGTCACCGTCACCTCGTTGAACTCGACCGGGACCCCGGCCGCCTTGAGGTAGTCGGTGTCGACATCGCCCAGGGTCAGGCTGACCTCCGCCATCCCCAGCGGCTTCCGACCATCGGTGCCATTGAAGATGACATCCGCCATCTCCCCGCCGCGCAGGGCCTTGGCGGACTGCTCGCCGAGCACCCAACGGATCGCGTCGCTGACGTTGGACTTGCCGCAACCATTAGGACCGACAATGGCGGTCATTCCGGGTTGGAAGTTCAGGGAGGTCTTGTCGGCAAACGACTTGAACCCGAGAACGGTCAGGTTTTTGAGGTGCATCCGGGGAAATTGAAGGAGTCCCCTCCGGACCGTGCAAGGGCAAACCCACCATTAGTGGGGGTAAATTGTTCACAAGGGCCCCATTTGTGGAGTCTACCCGATATCGCTGGTTCAGACGGATGGCGTTTTGAGGGCCTGGTTCTGGCACCCGGCGATGGGAGTCGGAATCCCGCTGGTGTGGGCCTGCGGAGCACGCTCCCGGGATCTGGCGTGGGCTGGGGTCGGGTGTGGACTACCGGGCCTTAAGGAACAACCCGCTCCCCAGCAGGACGTTACCGAGGTGACGATCGTCGAAGTGGGCGAGGGCCGGTCATCGATCCCTGACACACCCAAGAGGGCCAAGTCATGGAGGGCCAGGTCATGGGTCCCTCAGGGTGGTGCGTTCAGGGTCAGGTCATTGGTTTTCTCAACCGACCCCTGGGTGGAACACCTCCCCAGGTTGTTGGAATTTCCAAGGGCGTCCGCTGTCCCGGTGTCGGTCAGCTCAGCGGCCAGCTGAACCACTCCATCCACCAGTGGCGCCCGCCGAAGACCCAGATCATGGCCGCGGCCGCGATGTAGGGACCGTATCCGAGTCGACCCGACCACTGTTGACGTCCCAGCGCGATGAGGATGAGGGCGATGGCCGTGCCCAAGACGGCACTGGCGAACAGTGAGAACACGGTGGCCTGCCATCCCAGGAAGGCACCGATCGCGGCCATGAATTTCACATCGCCCAGTCCCATTGCCTCCCGCGGTAGGTCGATGCGGTCGGTTTCAACGGCGAGGTAGGGCTCACCTTCGGCCGCAAGGGTTTCGTTCCCTATCCTCAGTTCTGCCGGCGTGGCTGCCAGACGCACTTCGATGGTTTGGTCGCGGAAGCAGCGGTCCGAAAGCTCAATCCGTTTCCCATGGCATCTCACGGTGTCCGAAGGTCGGTAGAACAGCTCCCAATAGGGGATCTCCCCGGATGGCAGGATGAGTCCCGACTCATGGAAGACCACACGCTGGGTGCCTTCGAGTCCGACCCGCTGGCGTCCGAACAGCAGCTTGCCACCGCGCAGCACGGCGTAGACGACTCCGCCGCCCACGGCGATGCCGAGTCCGCTGGCCTTCAATCCTTGCGCGGCGGTCTCGGCCCCATGGAGGCCCGGGGCCAGGGCCGACAGGAGGAATCCCACCACCACACCGCCTAGGGTGATTTCATCGGGGATGATCAGGTGTTCGAGGTCGATGAAGGTCGCTGCGATGAATCCGGCGAACAGCAGGCTCAGGGCGAGCGCCACCTCCGGCTGTTGCGCTCCGAATACCAGCCAGGTGAGCAGGAAGATCCCTCCGGTGAGGATCTCGACACCCAGGTATCGGGGCGAGATGGGTGCCGAGCACGACCGACAGCGTCCGCGCAGCCAGATCCAGGAGATCACCGGCAGGTTGTACCTCAGCGGGATCCGCTCGTTGCAGTGCGGGCAGTGGGAGGGCGGAGTGACCACGCTCTCGTCGCGCGGCATCCGGTGGATGACCACGTTCAGGAAGCTTCCCACGATCAGACCGAGGATCGTCCAGGTGACCGTCCAGATGGGATAGGGAATGCCCCAGACGACCGGGTACCACCATTCGAACGGCAGGCCGAGAAAGCTGGGGTTCATTACGGCGCCCCGTAGACCTCCGACACGAGGGCGGAGCGCATCGCGTCCACCGGCGCCGGACGGCCGGTCCAGAGTTCGAGGGCGGCGGCCCCCTGGTAGAGCAACATTCCCAGGCCGTTTGCCGTTCTGCAGCCGGACCGCCGTGCGGTCTCTAGAAGCACCGTCTCGGCCGGGCGGTAGACCATGTCGTAGACGCCGTCCGCCCGATCGAGGCTGAAACGGGCCGGATCCCAGGGCAGGGGATCCCCGGCCTTCATCCCGAGGGACGTCGCATTCAGCACGACGTCGACGGTGTCGGACGGATAGCCGACCTCTACCCCTACGGCAGGGTTCCGGAGCCGAATTTCGGCGGCGAGTTCCTCGGCCTTGGACGTGGTGCGGTTGACCAGCCACAGCTCCCCGACCCCTTCGTCGGCCAGTCGAAGTGCAGCGGCACGGGCTGCACCTCCGGCGCCGAGCAACAGGATCCTGGCTGAGCGCGGCTCGATCCCCAGATCCTCGCCGAGCGAACGGAGCAGCGCGTCAGCGTCGGTGTTCGCACCACGCATCCGCACCGGTCCGCGGATCTCCGGCAGCTGACCCACGGGCATCCATTCGCCGGACGACGTCTGGGACTCGTAGATGACCGTGTTGACCGCCCCGTAGGTCTCGGCGGAGTCGTCCAGGACATCCATGAGCGGCATCGCCAGGAGCTTGTGGGGTAACGTCAGGTTGAGTCCGAGCACCCCGAGGTCCCGGGCACCGCGCAGGGTGGAGGCGAGGGTGTCGGGATGGACCTCGAAGGCGAGGTAGGTCCAGTCGAGTTCCAGGACCTCCAGCGCCGCGTTGTGCATGGCTGGCGAGGCGGAATGTCGGACGGGTGACCCCAGGACTCCGAGCAACCGGGTACGGGCAGACGGTGCGGCTCGGCGGAGGAACGACATCGGGCCACAACGCTAGGAAAACCATGGGTCGGATGGCAAAGGGCAAAGCACGAGCATGTACGGGCCGTCAGGACATTGCCCAGCCCGTCGCTCCTCCTAGGGCCCCGTTCAAGGGACCGGTGGTGTGTGCGGCGCACCAGTGCTCTGGCCATGCGGGCGCCTCCGCAGAACGGACACCGGGATCGGAGCTCGGGGTTCCGCGCAATCCGGGTGAATCGGCATACGAAGAGGCCCGCCAGCTCCGCAACTTTTTCCGCCCGATCCATGGACCGCGGTCGGCACGGGGAACGTCGCTGCCGAGATCTTCGCTCGTCCGCGCAGGTGGGGATGGACTAGCGTCCGGGGCGTGCGAGTGCTCGTCATTGAAGATGATCCCAAGATCGCCTCGTTCCTCGTGAAGGGGCTCAAGCAGAGCGGCTTCGCGGTCGACCATGCCGCGGATGGCGAGGACGGGCTTGGTCTTGCCGAGATCACGACCTTCGACGCCGCCGTGGTCGACATCATGGTGCCCAAGCTGGACGGTCTCTCCGTCGTCCAGCGGCTCCGTGCCAAGGGGTCCCGGCTGCCCATTCTTTTCCTGAGTGCCCGGGCGACGGTCGACGACCGGGTGAAGGGGCTCCAGGCTGGTGGGGATGACTACCTGACCAAGCCGTTCGCCTTCTCGGAACTCCTCGCCCGGGTGCAGGCCCTGATCCGGCGTGCGACCCAGGGTGGGACGGAGCCGACCCGGCTGGTCGCCGGGGACCTGATCCTCGATCTCCTCAGCCGAGAGGTCACCCGGGCGGGCGAGCGGGTCGACCTCCAGCCCCGCGAGTTCTCGCTGCTCGAATACCTGATGCGCAACCCAGGCCGGCCGGTCACCAAGACCATGATCCTCGAACACGTCTGGGACTACAGCTTCGACCCCCAGACCAACGTGGTCGACGTGCTCGTCCACCGGCTCCGCAACAAGGTCGATCCCGACAAGCAGCGCATCCACACGATCCGTGGGGTGGGGTATGTCCTTCGTCCGATCCGTTGACCCTCTGCACCGGTCGCTCGCGGTGCGGCTCAGCGCGTGGTTCGCGCTGATTTTCGTCGTCGCCTCGGGTGGCCTGTTCGTGGCGCTGTACGACGACCTCGCCTCGCGTCTCGAGCGTCGGGCCGGTGCCGAGCTCGAGGTGTTGTACCGGCGGTTCGCCGACATCTACCTGCGACAGGGAGTGGAGGCCCTGCGGGCGGCCGTCCGCAGCAGTGCCCAGTCTCCCGGTGTCACCTCCCTCTACGTCCGGCTGAGCCGGGGCGGCACCCAGGTGCTATTCACGGAGGTGCCGGAGGAATGGTGGGCGGTGCGGACCCGACAGGTGCCCGAACCCAGCCAGGGCCTGTACGTGGTCGAGAAGGTCCGGGAGCTGAGGATCCCCAAGGATGCGATGCGGGACTTCCTCCTGACCGAGGGCCAGCTCGCCAACGGGGTGATCCTGGAGGTGGGGAGGACGACCGACAGCCGGGCGGTCCTGGTAAGCACCCTGCGTCGCGCGTTCTGGCAGTTCGGCGGCGTGGCCGTCGGCATCGCCCTCGTCGTCGGCGGCCTCTTCGCCTGGAGGGCCACCCGTCCGATCCGCGAGGTCACCCGGACAGCCCGACGCATCCTCGAGGAAGGACGCCACGACGTCCGGGTCCCGATACCCCGGGGCGACAACGAGCTCACCGAAATGGCCCGTCATTTTAACACGGTCCTGGACCGGAACGAATCGCTGATCCGGGCGATGCGGGAGTCGCTCGACAACGTGGCCCATGATCTCCGAACCCCGATGACCCGGCTGCGGGGCACGGCCGAACTGGCCCTCCGTGACGAAGGCCAGGATCCCGGGGCGGCGCGGGAGGCGCTGGGCGACTGTGTCGAGGAATCCGAGCGGGTGCTGCGGATGCTCAACACCCTCATGGATGTCGCCGAGGCCGAGGCCGGCATGATGATCCTGAAGCGCCAGCCCGCCGACATGGCCCACCTGCTCGGCGAAGTGGCCGAGATGTATGCGTTCGTCGCCGAGGAGCGAAAGATCGACGTCCGCTCGGAGCTGCCCACCCCGTGCCTGGCGTCGGTCGATCCCGACCGCATGCGGCAGGTCCTGGGCAACCTGGTCGACAACGCCCTCAAGTACACACCCGAGGGCGGCGCCGTCACCTTAAGTGCGGCGGTGGAGTCGGGACAGGTCGTCCTCCGGGTCCGGGATACCGGCATCGGAGTCTCACTCGAGGAGCAGGCCCGGATCTGGACGCGTCTCTATCGCGGGGACCGAAGTCGGTCCCAGCGGGGATTGGGGCTGGGTCTGAGCCTGGTGAAGGCCGTCGTGGAGGCCCACGGCGGAACGGTCGGGGTCACCGGTGCGCCGGGACAGGGCAGTGAGTTCACAGTCCGACTTCCCGGGGCGGTCTGAGCCGCGGGGAGTTGTGGGTCATGAGCCAGGAATCAGGAGCCGGGGGACACCGTCCCTCGCCGCTCAGTGGTCCTTCAGGAGATCCAGCGCTGCCTCCGCCATCTTGGGGCCGGTCAGGCCGTACTTCGCGTACAGCTCCTCGGCGAGGTACGCCGACTGTCCGAACTCCCCCGGGATGGCGAGCGAACGGATCCGGTGGGCGATGCCCGACTGGGAAAGCGCGTGCGAGACCTGGGCTCCCATGCCGCAGATCGACTGGTGATCCTCGATCGTGACCACGCGACCCCCACACCTGCGGACCGCTGCTCCGATCGTCTTAAGATCCACCCGATTGATGAACGGGTTGTTGATGACGGTGGCCGACCGTCCCTGGGCCGCGAGGAGCTTCGCCGCCTCGAGACACTTGCTGAAGAGGACACCCGAACCGATCAGCACGACATCGGATCCCTCCTGAATGACCTGGGCCCGGCCCCATGGGTAGGTGGCGCCGGGGATCCACTCGACGGGGTAGTTCTCGCGTCCGACGAAGAAGATCACCGACTCGCCGTCACGGCCCGCCCTGCGCTCCTCGGCGATGTGACGGATTGCGTCGTACATGAACGACTCCGCCTCCTTGGAACAGCTCGGCGCGATGACGATCGTGTGCGGGATGGCACTCACAGCGGCGAGGTAGGTGGTCGCCTGGTGTGAGGCCCCGTCCGCGGCGTCCTGGAACCCGACATGTGAGAACATCGCGATCACAGGAGCCTGGGAGAGCGCGGCCATGGTGAGGGGCAGGTTGCCCTTCGTGATGCCGAACTGGCCGAAGGTATCGACGATCGGAATATAGCCCGCCTTGCTGAGGCCCGCGCCGGTCGAGACCATGTTGGCCTCGGCGATGCCCACCTCGACGAAGTGGCCGGTGGCCTTCTGGAAGGTGCTGATGCCGGTCGACCCCTGGACGTCCGAGCTCACGGAATAGACGGGGTAGCCGTCCTTCGCGGCGCGGATCGCACCGGCGGCGAGGCCGGCCTGGACCTTGTCCTTCTTCACCGCGGGTGCCGCGGGTGCCGATTGGCCGGTGGCCGCCGCGGCCTTGGCCTTCTTCTCGTCCTCCTTGCGCTTCCAGTCGGCGTGCAGCTGGCCGGCCCAGGACACCAGCTCAGCGGGGGCCGTGTCCCCCTTGTAGAGCTCCGTGATCCAGTCCGGGATCTTCTCGCCGTTCGACAGCGGGAACCCGTGGCCGCCGGCGGAGTTCTCCTCGGTCACCTTGATGCCGTAGCCCTTGATCGTCTTCAGCCAGAGGCAGACCGGCCGGGTGGGATCCCGACGCGTGTCCGCCACCGCCGCCTCGAGGGCCTGGTAGACCGCCGTGAGATCATGGCCGTTCTCGAGATGGCGCACATCCCAGCCCAGATCCTTCATGGCCAGGAAGCTCGGGTGCATCGAGAACGCGTCCTGGGTGATCCGACCCGAGAGCTTGGTGTCGTTGTCGGACACGAGGAGCACGAAGGGGTTCAGTCGTCCCTTGCCGGCGAGTCCGGGGATGGCGGCGAAGGCCTCCTTGGCCTCGCCCTCCATCGACGCCCCATCGGAGATCGTCACCAACGTCACGCGGTCGCGTCCGGCAAGCCGGTCGCCCAGGGCGAGTCCCTGGCCCTGGGGAAGGGCGGAGCCGAGCGGTCCGTTCGAGAGCAGCACCCCCTCGGGATTGATGTGCGACTCCCCGTGGCCGGTGAGCTTGGAGTGGATGGAGCGGAAGCCCTTGAGGTCGTCGAAGGTCAGACCGTCGAACCCATGGTTCGCCCGGAGGGCGTAGAGTCCGTTCTCCGCATGGCCGGCGTCGTTGACGAAGTTGTACGCCTCGTGCCATGCACGACCCCGGGTGGCGAACATGAGACCATGGATGGCCGAGTTCATCTCGGCGAAGGCGGCCGGTCCGCCCCAGTGGCAGGCGGCACCCCCGACGACCGCGTGGACGTCCATTAGGGCGACGAGGGCCCGGGTGGCCCGGGGATCGGCCAGCACGACCTCCGTGCCCGTGGCGTTCCGGATGGTGACGGAGTACTTCGGACGTCCGGCCGGTGTCGGTGCCAGCCGGGAGGGGACGTTCAGCGGGGTGAGGGGCGGGAGGTCGACTTTCGCGACCACGGAATTGTCGGCAGCCATGATGCAGGGATTGGGCACGGGAGGAATTCCCGTGGGCCGGCGAGGCTAGGCGAGGCGGGGCGGATTGGAAGCCGGTTTTGGGTCGCCTGGCGCACCCTCAACTCCACTCACGGGTATCCGTTACTTTTGGCGTGCGCCGCATCGACGTTCCCCGCCTCGCCTGCACCGGTGCCGATGGCTTGGGATCCTCCAGCGGTCGTGCGAATCCTAGAGGCGTCGGTCCCTCCCTGTCGCGTCACGGCGCGTTGGTTCCGACAACGAAGCCGCGCAGGCGCGGGGGCTGGGGAAGAGGTGGGGGCTGCACGGCGTCGACGAGACCCCGCCAGGTGGTGCGTTCGGCGGGGGTCATGAGCTGCCATTGGGACAGCGCCTGCACGAACTGGGCCCGCTTGGGAGCCGTGAGCGTGACATAGCGACGGATCCCCCGGATCACCCGGGCCCGCTGGTCCGGGGGCAGCGTCGAGTAGGCCGACAGGGTCGCCTCCATCTGACGTCGCTCGGCCGCAGGAACCGATCCCAGCACCCGCGCCTGGTCCCGGTCCGACAGGTCGAAGAAACGCTGGAAATCCGACAGCTTCCGGGCTCGTTCCTCCGGTGTAAGCCGCTGCCAGCGGTCGAGGGCGGACTGCAGCTCGGGCGCGGCGGGGGTCGATGACGGTGGGGTTGGGTGGGAGCGCGACGGGACTGGCCCGTTCGGGCGGGTGCGACCCGACGTGGACGCGAGGATCCGCTGCTGGGTGAGGAGGTCCTGCTGCCGGTCCGGCGGGAGGCGATCCCAGGCCAGGAGGCGGTCCTCGACGAAGGGGCGGATCGCGGCGGGGGTCTGCGAGAGCAGCTCGGCCCGACGCTCCCTCGGTTCGCCGATCACCTGGAGTAGGAAGTGCTGGAGTTCGGCGATCTGGAGGCGACGTTCCCGGACCTCGGGAGGCAGGATCTCGAATTCCTGCAGCTTGGTCTCGATGATCTTCCGGGCGGGTGCGGGACGTTGCGACAGGAAGAGTTCCCGCTGGGCGGGTGGGGCGGCGAGCAGCGTGCGGAAGGTCTCGGTGGGCGATGGCCGAACCGCCGGTGGCATCGGAGCCGGAGGCCGGACATCGGCTCCGAGCGACAGGCAGGAGCCGAGGGCAACGGCCGTGACGAGAAGGGACAGGAGACGGGACATGTCAGGGGCTGCTCAGGGCGGCCATCAGTTCCAGATCCCCGGGCTCCGGCCGGCTCTCAAGCCATTGGATGGCCTCGAAATCCACCAGAGCCTCCATCCCCGGGACCGCCGTGGCCTCGGAGACGATCAGGACGCTCCGCGCCAGGGTCGTCCGATGCGTGGACTGGATCCGCCACCCCACGAGCGCGAGGCAGGCCACCGCCACCGAGGCCCAGGCCGGACGCCAGGCGATCCACGAGAGCCACCCGTCCCGCCGGTGGCGCCTCCGGGTCTGCTGCGCCTCGAGATGGATCGCGTCGAGGACCCGGCTCGCCAGATTGGACGGCACGGAAACCGGCGGCAGGGTTTCGAGAAGGCGGTTCAGCCGGAGTTCTTCCTCCAGTTGGGACGGATCCACCCCGGGATGGCGACGGAGCCGATCCACCTCGCCGGGGGTGGCCTTTCCGGAATGGATCCGCTCCATCCAGTCCGGGATCTGCGGGTCGGAATGCATGATCGGTAGGGTCAAAAACCGGGTCGTGTGGAAAGTTGCATCAGGAAGGATCCCAGGTGCCGGACCGGAGATAGGGCTTCAGACGGGCCTTCAGGACCTCCCGGCCGCGATGGATCAGCGACTTGGTGGCCTGGAGTGACGTTCCGAGGATGTCGGCGATCTCCTCGTAGCTGAGCTCGCCCTCCCGACAGAGTACGATGGCGGTGCGCTGCTTCTCCGGCAGGTCCCGCAGGGCGGTTTCGATGAGGGACTCGAGCTCGGACCGGGTGGTCTCCTCGGTCGGCTCCTCGGTCCGCGGCCCCGGGATCTGTCGCAGCGGATGGTCCTCGAACTCCGGATGCGGGGCATCCATCGAGTCCGACGGATGCCGGGCCCGGCGTCGGATCTCATTGAGGGTCAGGTTCCGGGCGAGGGTGAACAGGAAGGTGCTGAACCGGGCGGTCGGCTGATACCGGCCCGAGGCCTTCCAAAGCTGGATGAACACGCCCTGGGTCAGGTCCTCCGCCTCGGCGGGGTCCGGAAGGGACCGTTGGATGAAGCCCATGACGGGCTTTTGCCACCGGGTGATGAGCTCCCGGAGGGCCTCCTCGGCGTCCGCTCCGCCCCCCTTGAGCCGACGCATCAGCTCGGTGTCGGGTATCGGGGTGGGATCGGGCATGGGGGCGCTGTGGGTCGGGATGGCCGTCGTGGAGTCGGGCACGGGAGTCTCGGCGCTCGTTGTCGAACTCTCAACCCTCTCCGATCACCCCTTGCCCCGGACCTCGGTCATCCCGCAGGTTTTTGGGCGTTGGACGCCCGCACCCTCCTATCGAAGATCGAGGCCAACGCCTCGCGTCGCCTCCCGATCCCGCCCGGACGCAAGCCTGCCGAGGAGCTCAAGCGCTACGGTGGCTTCCTGAAGGAGGAGTCGGCCCGCCTGCGCATCCTGCATCGGGCCGGCGCCGGGGGACTCGACATCGCCCAGGCCCGGGCCGCGGTCATGGACCTCCTGATACGGCACATCTTCGACGCCATCCGGAAGGCGTTCCCGCCAAAGGGCAAGGTCCCGCGGCTCGCGCTCGTCGCCTACGGCGGCTATGGACGGGGTGAACTGAACCCCTGCAGCGACATCGACCTGATGTTCCTGTACGAGGCCGGCGTTGGGCCCGCGGCAGAGGTCACCCTCGGGGATTGGACCAGTGCGCTGCTCTACGCCCTGTGGGACATCGGACTGAAGGTCGGACATTCGGTCCGGACGATCGACGACTGTGTCCGGCTGGCGAACCAGGACATGCAGTCCAAGACTGGCATGCTGGAGTCGCGCCTGGTCGCCGGGGATTCCCGGCTGGAGGCCCAGCTCCGACGGCGCTTCCTCAAGGAGTGCGTGAAGGGTCACGTCGAGGAATACCTCGCCCAGCGGCTCGAGGATCAGGCCCGGCGTCGGTCGAGACATGGTGATTCGGCGGCCATGCAGGAGCCGAACATCAAGAACGGGTGCGGCGGACTGCGGGATTTCCAGAACCTGCTGTGGATGGCGTTCTTCAGGCTGGGCTATCGCTCCACCGCGGAACTCCAGGGAAACGGCCTGATCAGCGCGCGGGAACGGAAGCAGCTCGACGCGGCGCACGATTTCCTGCTCAGGACCCGCAACGAGCTCCACTACACCGCTGGGTCGTCCTCCGATGTCCTGTCCGCACCCGTGAAGGCCAATGTCGCCTCGGGCCTCGGATACACCGAACGGTCGGCCCGGGTCCGGGTGGAACACTTCATGCGGGACTACTACACCCATGCCCGCAACGTCTACCTGATCACCTTTACCCTCGAGCAGCGCCTGGCCCTGTCCCGCCCCCCCGCACAGAAAGGCCGGGGGGCGAAGACCCGTCGGCCGGTCCCGGCGGAGGGACAGGAGCTCGACGGCTTCCTCGTGGTCGGACAGCAGCTCACCGCCCCCTCCCGGACGATCTTCCGCGAGGATCCCAACCGCCTCATCCGGGCCTTTCTCTATTCCCAGCAGCGGGGGCTCCAGATCCATCCCGACCTCGCCCAGATGCTGCGCCAGCTGGTCAACGAGGGACGGGTGGATGGTGCCTTCCGTCAGGATTCTGGCGTCCACACGACCTTCCTCGAAATCCTGGCCCAGCGGGGCAATGTCGCCCCGGTCCTCCGTGCCATGCACGAGGTCGGGTTCCTGGGGCGCCTCCTCCCGGAATTCGGTCGGATGACCAACCTCGTCCAGCACGAGTTCTACCACCAGTACGCGGTGGATGAGCACACCCTGGTCACTCTCCAGAAGCTGGACGCCATCTGGCTCGGCAACGGTCCACTGGCCAGTAACTACGCGGCCGTGCTGCCCGAGATCGAGCGTCCCGAGGTCCTCTACCTCGCGCTGCTGCTCCATGACTCCGGCAAGGCGTTCCCGGGACGTCCCCATGAGCTGGTCGGCGGCGAGCTCGCGCTCCGGGTGGCCCGGAGGCTCCATCTGGATGGCGCGACGACCCACACGCTCCGCCTGCTCATCGAGCTCCATCTCGAGATGGTGAAGACCTCCCAGCGGCGTGACCTGGAGGATCCGGCGGTCATCCGCCAGTTCGCCGCGGAGGTGCAGACTCAGGAGACCCTGGCGATGCTGACCCTCCACACGCTCGCCGATTCACTGGGGACGAGCGACACGCTGTGGAACGGGTTCAAGGACATGCTGTTGCGGACCCTCTACTTCAAGGCCAGGAACGTCCTTGGCGGTGCCACGGAATTCCAGGAGGTCGAGCGACGCCAGCGGGAGCTGCTTCAGCGGGAGGTCACGGCGATCCTTCCCAGGACCTTTGCGTCCGACGAGATCCAGGCCCATTTCGACGGCATGCCGAGCCGGTATTTCCAGATTCACGACGCACGGTGGATCGCACGGGACCTCACGCTGGTGCATCGGTTCATGCATTTCCAGCTCACGGAGGATGACCGAGCGCTGGAGCCGGCGCTGGTCTGGACTGAGGAATCGGACCGCGGCTACGCCGGCGTTCATGTCTGCACCTGGGATCGTGCCGGGCTCTTTGCGAAGCTCACCGGTGGGTTGGCCGCCGCGGGGCTCAACATTCTAACGGCACAGATCGTCACCCGGGCCGACGACATCGTGCTCGACGACTTCTATGTGGTGGATGCCCGGACCGGGGAGCCACCGGAGCCGCAGGTGCGACAGCGGTTCGATCGGATCGTCACCGATGTGCTGGCCAAGGGGGTCGACCCGGAGAAGGCCCTTGCCAAGGCCCAGAAATATCCAGCGCTCTACCGCTCCGTCGGCGAGCGGATCCCCACCCTGGTACGGGTCGACAACCGCATCTCGGAGGACTACACGGTCATCGATGTCGAGGCGGAGGATCGGGTGGGTCTGCTGTTCGCGATCGCTCAGGCCCTCTTCGAACTCGGTCTCGATGTCACCCTCGCCAAGATCGTCACCGAAAAGGGGGCGGCGATGGATACGTTCTACGTCCTCGAAGGCGGGCGGGCCAAGGTGACGGAGCCGAACCGCATCCGACGCATCGAGACCCGGATCCGTGAAGCGGTGACCCGGGTCCTTGGGGAGTGAGGGCAGGAGGTGATCCTTTGGGAAGGGGACTTACGCGGGGGCCCGAAGACGCGGAGGAAGACGAGGAGGGATGGGAAGGAAAAGAGGCCGGGGAACTGGGTGGGCCAAGGCTCCTTCTGGCCGGATGCCGACGGCATCCACGGGTGGGTGATGCAGTGCCCCGTATCACGGGGCGCGGGAGCGCCCTTCTTGGGTAGAGACCCGGTCGCTCAGGTCCCCATCTGAACCCGCGGGGGTGGAGCGAACCTGAAGGCTGAGACGGGATCCTCTGACGAGAGGGGTTGGTTCCGTCCGCCTTCACGGGTACACCACGCGCGGCGGATCGAGATGGGGCCGTGACGGAGCACAGCCCTACCTTTGCCGTCCTTCATGTCGCGGTGATGTACAACCCTTCCTGGGGTCCGCTCCACGGCGTTCACCACTGCACCGGAGTCTGGCGTTCCCGGCTGTCCCAGCCCATCCTGATCCCATGTTCCCGTCCCGCCGATCCCTAGGTGTCGTGGTGGCCGTCGTGAATCTGGCGTTACCGCTGGTTGCTGGGCCGGATGACGACTTCGTTGCGGCCTACCAGCTTATCCAGCAGACCGATGCTGAGCGGGAGCGGGGCGAGTCGAGCCGCGCCCGGGATGGATATCTGAAGGCCCAGGAAATGCTCCGGGCCCTCAAGCGGTCCCATCCCCAGTGGAACGACCGGGTGGTGGCCTACCGACTGCGCTATGTGGCGGAGAAGCTCGAGGCGTTGCCGGCTGCCGACGCCACCGGAACCCCGACCGGATCCGCCTCCTCGACCAACTCCTCAGCCGTGGCCGCGGCCCCGGCCAACGAGGTCATCGCCCAGTTCAACGCCCTCAACGAGGAAATCGGGTCCCTCCGGGGCGAGAAACAACGCCTCGAGGCCCGCCTCCGTGAGGCCTTGACCGCCCAACCCGCACCGGTCGATCCCCAGGAGCTCAAACGGGCGGTCGATCGGATCACCCAGCTTCAGTCCACGAACCAGGCCCTCGTCACTCGGCTCGAAGCTCAGGAGCGGGAACGCAGTGGCCTGGTCGACAAGGTCCTGCTCGTCGAGGCCCAGCAGGCGCTCGCCGCAGCCAAGAAGGAGTCGGTCGCCCAACGGGACAAGACGGCGGACCTGGAACGCCTCCGCAACCAGGCCGTTTCTGAGCTCAAGCGGCTCCGGGAGAGCGAGGTCAAGGCCCTCAAAACCGAGAACACCGCGCTCAAGGGACAGGTCGATGCCCTGAAGTCGGACACCGAACGCGGCCAGCAGATCGCCGCCCTCGCCAAGCGACTCGAGGTGCTCCAGGCGAAGTTCGACGAGGCCTCGAAGGCTAACCAGACCCTTCAGGTGGATCACGATCGGCTCGAGCGACAGCTGCAGGATCTGAAGGCCCGGCAGTCCGAGGAGGGTATCCTCAACGTGAAACGGCTCGAGACCGCGCTGGTCCTCGCCAAGGCCGAGGCGGAGCGGCATTCGACCACGGCTGCGAAGCTGGAATCCCAGCTCTCGGCCGAGGTGGTGAAGCGGACCCAGACCGAGGGGGAGAACCAGGAGCTGACACGGCGTGTGGCGGCCCTGACCGAGCAGGTTTCCGGGGTCCAGCGTCTGCAGACTCAATTGGAAGCCGAGCGCGAGGAGCGTGGGGAGTTGGAGCGGCAGCTGAAGGCCGCCGAGGCCAACCTCACCGCTGCCCAGGCCGCGGTCGCGCCCCCGGTACCCGCCCCACCCAAGGCTGCCGCCGCCGTGCCGGCCGCCGTGCCCGATCCAGCTCTGCTGGCCCAGATCCAGGAACTCTCCATCGAAACCTCCCGCCTCCGCGACGCCCTCAAGGAATCCCGGGCCCGTCAGGTGGAGCTCGCCTCGCTGGTTTCCGACGCCAAGGCGGCCGTCGGCAAACTTGAGGCCGAGAAACGGGAGATGCTCAAGACCCTCGATGGCCTCAAATCAAAACCTGCCGAACGTCAACTCTCCAAGGCCGAGCGCACCGTGCGCTCACTCCAGGAACGGGTTCAGAATCTTGAACGGGACAAGGCCCAGCTGATGAAGCGGCTCGAGACGGCGTCCGATCGCTCCCGCAACGCGATCCAACTGGTCCGACGTCACCGACTCGGGATCCCTAGGGACGATGCCCAGATGTTCCGCGATCGGCGGACCCAGGGACCCTAGGGTGATTTCGGCATGAAGATCGCCTGACCTCCGTCAGTGCGTGTCCTTGCCGAGCGCCATCTCCTGCTCGTGCTTCGAGCGGGCTCCGACGATGTCGTACTGGTCGTTGTCCGGGTGATCCGGGTTCAACGGGGAGATGTCCCGCAGCTTCTGGATGATCGGCGGCAGGTGCTGGATCAGGTAGTCGACATCCTCCTCGGTGTTGTAGATCCCGAGGCTGAAGCGGATCGAGCCCCGGGCCCGCATCGGGGAGATGCCCATCGCTGAGAGCACATGGGACGGGTCGAGTGAACCCGTGGTGCAGGCGGAACCCGAGCTGGCGCAGATGCCAATCTGATCCAGCAGCAGCAGGACCGCCTCGGCCTCCACGAAGTCGAACGCGATATTCGTGGTGTTCGGGAGCCGGGGCTTCTTCGCCCCGTTGCGGATCGTGTTCGGGATCTGACGCAGGACGTGGTTCTCGAGCCGATCGCGGAGTCCGCGGACCCGGGTGTTCTCATCCTCCAAGGTCGACATCGCCAGCTCCGCCGCGCGGCCGAATGCCACGATGTTGGGCACGCCCTCGGTCCCGCCACGACGACCCCGCTCCTGGTGTCCACCGATCACGTAGGGCTGATAGCGGGTGCGGCGCTTCACGTAGAGCATCCCGATGCCCTTCGGGGCATGCAGCTTGTGGGCGCTGAGCGAGAGGAAGTCGACACCGAGCTGCTTGACGTCGATCGGGAGCTTGCCCGGGACCTGGACGGCGTCGGTATGGCAGAGCACCCCACGGCTCCGGCAGATCGCGGCGACCTCCTCGATGGGGAAGATGACGCCGGTTTCGTTGTTGGCATACATCACCGACACGATTGCAGTGTCGGGTCGGATCGCCTGCTCAAGGCGGTGCAGGTCGAGAGATCCATCGCCCTCTACCGGCAGGAAGGTGACGTCGTAGCCCTGTTTCTTGAGATGTTCGCCGAAGTTGATGTTGGCGCTGTGTTCCACCGCAGTGGTGATCACGTGATTCTTTCCGGTGGTCAGCAGGGCGCTGTGGATCGCCGAGTTGTTCGACTCGGTGCCGCAGCTCGTGAAGGTGATCTCCTTCGGGTCGGCATGGATCAGGGCGGCCACCTTCTCACGGGCGTTTTCGACGTGCCGGTTCACCTGAGCCCCAAAGCCGTAGGCGCTGGAAGGGTTGCCCCAGAACTCGCGCAGGAAGGGGATCATCGCGTCCGCGACCTCCGGGGCGATGCGGGTCGTGGCGTTGTTGTCGAAGTAGTGGATTTTGAGCGGCTGACTCATGGGAGGCGGTCCGTATTAAAACGGACGAAACTGACGCCGAAACCTATCGTCGAGGCCCGGCCGCGCAAGCCGGGAGGCGAACGTCTCGACGGCGATCCAGGCCGGGTTAGGCTTTTCGAGCCATTCCGATCCTCCGTGGGGTTGAACCGCTACCGGGTCTTCCCGAGGATGGCTTGGTGACTTCTCCTTCCGGAGCCCCCGAGCACCGTGAACGTCTCGAGGCCCTGGCGGCCGGGACGTGCTACGTCCTCTGGGGACTCGTCCCGCTCTACTGGAAGCCCGTGGCATCGGTGAATGCCGTCGAGCTGATCGCGCATCGACACGTCTGGTCCCTCGCCATCCTGCTCATGCTGCTGCTGGGCCTGGAAGGAGGCCTGGTCGAGGTGGGGCAGGCCTTCTGCTCCTCGCGCTCGATGGGACGCAGCCTCCTTGGGGCCTGTCTATTGACCACCAACTGGCTTGCCTACGTCTGGGGCGTGAACTCGGGCCACATCATCGACACCAGTCTGGGATACTTCCTGGTGCCGCTGTGCAGCGTCCTTGCGGGACGATTCGTGCTCCATGAACACTTGCGTCGGACCCAGTGGATTGCCGTGGCGATCGCCGCGTCGGGCGTCCTGCTCCTCCTGCTCCTGGCCTCCACGTTCCCGTGGGTAGCCCTGGTCCTCGCCGGTAGCTGGAGTTCGTACAGCGTGATCCGCAAGCGTGCCACGACCGGTGCGATCCCCAGCCTGGCGGTCGAGACGCTGCTATTGTCTCCGCTGGCCGTAGGGTTCCTGCTGTGGCGTCACCAGGACGGTACCGGGGCGCTGGGGCGGGTGGATCTCCGCACCCATCTTCTGATCCTGAGCGCCGGAGTGGTGACCGCCGTGCCCCTGATGCTGTTCGCCTACGCGGCCCGTCGGATCCGTCTATCCACCCTTGGCATCCTCCAGTACCTGGCCCCGACGGGGCAGCTGATCCCGGGGATCTGGGTCTACGGCGGGCCGTTCTCCAGCGCGCGCATGGTCAGCTTCGCCCTCATCTGGGTGGCGTTGATTCTCTATGCCGCGGACAACCTCCTTCAGGCCCGGGCAGCGAATTAGCAGCGGGGTAGCGACCCCTCCCGTCCCGCGGGCCTCCCGGGGTCAGTGCCCTCTGAGCCGCAGGGTGTGGTCGATGCGCCGCGTCTGTCCGTAGTCGAGCGGCGGCAGGTCGGTGAGGGTGGGCGACTCGGTGTCCTCCAGAAGGGTCCGGGCCAAGTCCTGGAGCCGCGTCCATCGTTCCCACTCCAGCTTCGGGGCGTGTGCCAACTGACGCAGCACGCTCCGCCATTCGATGATGATGCGGTCGACGTCTCCCGTGCCCAGGACCGCCGTGGCAAAGCGGGCCTTGGACGCGGGCTTGCGATGGACAGACCGGACTACCGTCTCGGCACCGCTCCCGTATTTCGACGGGATGCCGCCCTCGAGATATCCCGGGATGTTCTGGTTGCCGTAGGCCGTGCGGCAGGCGACCGCCAGACGCCCACCCCAGCGGTCCTCCGCCTCGGCAAACCGGAATCCCGCGTCCAGGTTCGCCAGGTCGTAGACGAGGTCGTCGATGGGATAGCTCGTGTCCTCGAGCGCCGCGGCCACCGCGAGACCGTCGCCGCCATGGAAACAGCTCACGATCCGGCCCCGGTTCGTGGGACGTCCCGAGGGATCCACCAGGGCGAGTCGACGCCACAGTAGTGCCGTGCCGGTGCCGGCCGGGAGCTGTCGACACGTCGCCACCAGCGAGCAGCGCGCGCAGTCCTCCGGGAAGACCTCGCGCTCCTTCGGCTTCCACAGCGGAATGCCGTGCGCATCCACGGGCACCTTGGCGGTCTGCTCCGCCAGGCTGATCAGGGCCAGGATCTGCCAGGGCTCCTCGATGAAACGAATCACCGGAAACCGTTGGTTCTGGAAGGAGCGCCTGACCAGCGGGGCGACCAGGGTGCGCCAGGTTTCAAGACGCGTCTGTCTCCCGTTCCACCCGCTCTGCTTCTGGATCCACTTCGTCAGGGTGATCCCGTCGTCGCCGAACCGGTCGGCCACCTTTACGGCGCGGCCATAGGTGCCATCGGCAAGCGACAACAGCTCGCCGAAGCCGACCTTGGCGAGGGCAGTCGGCTCGCTGAGGACGGGTCGCAGGACCGGCGGTGTCGCCGGGGTGTCGCCGGTCTTGGCAACCGCGTCGGAGGCGATGTGGCGGATCTCCGCAAGACGGCGTTCCTCCCAGCGTGGGTAGTTCTGCCACTCGCCGTGGGAGTTGACCATCTGACGCTGGCGACGCCGGACGTGACGGGCCCGTTCGGCATCGGTCTTGAGTCCGCACGGCACGTCGGGGTGTTTTAGCGACGATTCGACCCCGAGTATGATCGGCTTGGTGGTGAAGAGGCGTTCCTGGACCCAGATCGCCTCGGTGAAGGGGTCGCGTCCCTGTTCGCCCGCCGAATGCATCACGCCCAGCAGGGCCCCCCAATCGACAAGCCCGCTCCGGGCCAGCGAGGCGGGGCGACCGTCACGGAGCCGGAGCTCATTTGGGCCCACGAGGACGTAGCCAACCTCGTCGAGCCCGCGTCGACCCGCTCGGCCGAACATCTGGAGGATCTCGTCGCTCCCGATGGGCACCTCGACCCCGTCGCGTTTGTAAGAATTGGCCGAAACCGCGACGCTGCGAAGGGAGAAGTTGATCCCGGCGGCCAGGCCCATGGTGGCTACGACCACTCGGAGCTGTCCGGCCTTGGCGAGGGGTTCGATGACGCCGGCCCGGACGGCATACGAGAGGCCGCTGTGATGGTAGGCGACCCGCGCCTTGAGCATCCGGGCGAGGTTCTCGCCGACGAGCAGGCGTTGTGGCTCGGTGAGGGTGAGGGGCTGCGGGTTTGGAAGGTTGCGGGCCAGGTCCCAGGCGATCTCCTCGGCGCTGCGACGTCGGGGTGCGAACAGCAGGATCGGCCCGAGGTTCTCGGCCAGGGCCTTGGCACAGAACCGGGCCCAGTGTCCGCGGACCTCCCCCGGGATGTGCCAGCTCAGCTCATGGACAAACACCTCCTCGAGCGGGACGGGTCGCACCTCATGTCGGACCAATACGGCCTGGCGCCCTAGTCGGTTGAGCCATTGAACGATGTGGTGGGGGTTGGCGACGGATCCGCTGAGGAGGAGGAGCTGAGTGCCAGGCGGGGCCAGCGCCATGGCGAGCTCGTAGTTCAGGCCTCGATCCTTGTCGCCGAGCATCTGGTATTCGTCGACCACCAGAAGGGTGGGTCCTTCGCCGCGGATCAGGCGCTGTTTCTGGGTCTCGAGCGTGGCGACGATAACGGGGGCGTCGAGGTTCTCCGAGAGATCGCCTGTGGCAATGCCGACGTTCCATCCCCGGGCGCGCCATTCGGCCAGTTTGTCATTGGCGAGGGCGCGGGTGGGGACGGTGTAGATGGCCTGGCCCTTGGGCTTGCCGTGGTTCGACCACAGCTCGAAGACGAGGGTCTTGCCGGAACCGGTGGGGGCCTGGACCACGACGTCCTTGCCGGCCCGGAGGGCGGAGACGGCCTGCTGCTGCCACAGGTCGGGGATCTCCACGCCGGCGAGCCCTGCGGGCCCGCGGGCGTCCTGGGAATCGGCCAGCGACTGCATGGCCGGAGGGTATGGAGGTTTCGCCGGAGCGCGAGGAGTCCGGGACAGAAAAAGGCGGTCTCCGCCGATTCCAGCGGAATGCCGTCGGCCGCTGGGTGATGCAGTGCTCTGCATCACTGGGCGCGGGAGCGCCCCCTCGGTAGGTACCTGGTCCCTCGGGTCCCCATCTGAACCCGCGAGGGTGGAGCAAACCGGAGGGCGAGCCGTGTCTCTGCCACGTCCGTCGGATCCTCCGCAGACGTCTGTGTCGGTGGGTGGGTTCCGAAGCCGAGGAGCGGCCGCAGGACGGTGACCGTGCGATCGGGATGGTGAACGGCCTGGTCGATGGTCTTTGAGGCGGTTGTGGCAGGACCGTTGAGTCGGGGCGGAGCGGAGCCTTCCGTTCCCGCACCACGGATCAGATCTTTGTTCCTCGTGTTGTCGGGCTCGTGATACGAAGTTGTGTATGAGGGTCGTCACGGCATCCCAGGGTTTCAGGCGAGGATTGGCATTCGCGAAGGCACCGGATTCGGCGGCCATGGAGTTCGCGCCGGGGTGTCCCGGGAGTCTGCGATCCGGGACCTCCGAAGGAGGCGATCGATGACGCCATCCCCGCGATCTGGATCCCTGCTGTACGAGTGGCCGTTGATGGTCGCCCTGGGTGTCCTCGGGGTTCTGCTGGCGGCACCCATGGCCGTTGCGCCGCTGCTCGGATCGTCGGTGCTCCTCGTGCTGTTCCTGCTCCTGCTGTGTGGCGTGATCCTTGCCGAGGCCGTCGCCATCGTCCGTCACGCGGAGGCGCTGGCGCATCGTCTGGGTGAACCGTTCGGAACGTTGCTCCTGACACTGGCCATCACGGGACTCGAGGTCCTCATCGTGGCGTTCGTGATGTCGACCGGGGATCCCAAGCCGGCACTGGCCCGGGACACCATGTATTCGGTCGTGATGCTGGTTCTGAATGGATTCCTCGGGCTCGCGCTTCTGCTGGGGGCGCTGCGTCACAGCCAGCAGCGGTTCAACCTCCAGAGCGCGAATTCGTTCCTGGTGATGATCGTGCCGATGACCGTCCTCGTCCTGGTGCTGCCAACCTTCACCCGGTCCACGGCAGGTCCGACGCTGTCGCATTTCCAGATGGCGTTCCTGTCCCTGTTGTCGATCGGCATCTACGGAGTGTTCCTGGTGTTCCAGAACCGCCTCCACCGGGAGTTCTTCATCCAGGCCGAGGCGGAGGCTTTGGGTCAGGGGCATCCGGAGCCTCCGACGGAATCCGGTTCGCCTTGGCGGCACAGCATCTTCCTTGTCCTCTACGGTATCCCTCTGGTCCTGCTGGCCAAGCAGATGGCCACGCCGCTGGATCTGTTGGTGGGACGAGTCGGTGCCCCACACGCGGTCGGGGGATTGGTGATGGCGATCCTCGTTCTGACCCCGGAGTCCATTGCGGCGATCCGGTCGGCCTGGTCGAACGAGCTCCAGCGGTCGGTCAACATCCTCCTCGGATCGGTCCTCGCGTCCATCGGCCTGACCGTCCCCATCGTCATCGGCGTCTCCCTGGCGACGGGGCGCGAGCTTCTGATGGGGCTGGAGCCGCCGGAGATCGTCATGCTGGTCCTCACCCTGGTCACCAGCATGCTCACCCTCTCGCTGCCCCGGACCAATCTTCTCCTGGGCGCGGTCCACCTGCTTCTGTTCGGGGCGTTCCTCATGCTCGTGTTCGATTGATCCGAGCGGCGGCGGATCCCCGTCGCAAACGATCTCGGATCCCTCGCGTGCCTGGTGGGGATTCGAGATCGTCCTGTGCGCATCCCCTGCGGCAGTCTCAACCCGGGTGAACGAACCGGTAGCCAAGTCCATGCACTCGTCCGTCCTCCGCTGTGGCTATTGCCGGGTGCCGGTGTCGGTCGATCCGCTCTGGTCCGCGGAGGGGGAGGCATTCTGCTGCTATGGGTGCCGGGTCCTGGGGGCCTCCGCCCGGGGTCGGTCCATGGCCGGGGAGGATCGGGGCATCGACCGTGGTCCGTGGTTCCGCATCGGTCTTGGAGTCGCCATCGCCGGCCAGGCGATGCTGGTCGGGTTCGCGGTGAACCTGACCCCACCCGAGGGATCGATACGCCTTCTCCTGCATGCGGCCCTCGCCGGTTCCGCCCTGCTGGTGTTCGGGATCCTGGGAGGCCCCTTGCTGGCCACGGCCTGGGACTGTGCCTGCCGACGACGCCTGACGGTGGAATGGCTGTTCCTTGCCGGCATTGTCGGAGCCTTCGGCGCCTCGGTCTGGAGCAGTCTGACCGGCTTCGGGGCCGTCTACTACGAGGTCGTGGCCATCCTCCTCGTGTTCTACACACTGGGAAAGGCGCTCACCGCACAGGCGCGCCAGCGGGCCATGGCCGAGGCCTCTCGGTTCCGGGATGTGTTCGACGCCTGTCACCGGATTGCCGCCGATGGAACGCTCCAGAGCTGTCGGGCGGCCGAGGTGGTCGTGGGCGACCGTATCCGGGTCGCCGCCGGTGAACCGATACCGGTCGATGGCCGGGTCCTCTCGGGCGCGGCGTTCGTGCGGGAGACCCCGCTCACGGGGGAACCCGATGCGGTCGTACGGCGGGAAGGGGACCATGTCCTTGCCGGCAGCTGGTCCGAGGACGGGGACCTGGTCCTCGAGGCAACGGTTCACGGACGCGATCGGGAACTGGATCGGCTGGTGGCGTGGGTCGACGAGGCCCGCGGGACGGTCCGGTCGGATGCCGGGATCGTGGCGGGGCTGCGGCCGCTTGTGGACCGGATCACGGCCTGGTTTCTGCCGGCGGTAGTGGTTGCCGCGGTGACCACCGGCCTGGTCTGGTCGCTGCGCGGACACTGGCGCGAGGGGTTGTTCCATGGCCTGGCCGTCCTGCTGGTCGCCTGCCCGTGTGCCCTCGGGTTGGCGGCGCCTCTGGCGTGGTGGAGTGCCCTGGCGACGTTGGCGAGCCGGGGTGTGGTGTTCCGGTCAGGCGATGCCCTGGAGCGTCTCGCGGCGGTGAACCGCGTCGTCTTCGACAAGACGGGGACCCTGAGCGAGGAGCGTCAGACGTTGATCGATCTTGCCGTGAGGGCCGACGGGCTGCCGCGCGTCCTCCTGATGGCGTTGCTGAAGGCGGTGCAGTCCGGCAGCAGCCACCCCATCGCCAGGGCCTTCGACCGGATCCCGGAACCGTTGCCGTCCGGAGTCGTTGTGGAGTCCCTCAGGACCGAACCGGCCTGCGGGATCGAGGCGAGGGTCCAGGGCGAGGGACGGCTTCGGTGCCTGCGGATCGGGGTTCGGGACTGGGTTCTGGAGTCGGTGACCGGATCCGATCCTGCGGAGGTGTGGCTCCGACAGGAGATCCGGTGCGAGCCCTCGGACCAGCTCATCCATGTGGCGGTCGATGGACGCCTCGAGGGGATTGCGGTGGTGCGGGAACGACTGCGGGATTCGGTCGAGGATACGTGTCGTCACCTCCTGCGGCTCGGGTGTCGGCTGAGCGTCCTCACCGGGGATCGGGAGGCACGGGCGGCGCGGGTCCTGCCGGAGACGCTGGCGCTGGAACTGGTGGGGTCACTCACTCCCGAGGAGAAAGCCCGTCGGGTGGCGGAGCATCAGGCGTCGGGCGAGGTGGTGCTGTTCGTCGGCGACGGCGTCAACGACACGCCCGCCCTCAGGACGGCCGCGGTCGGGATGGCCCTCCATTCCGGTGCGGGGCTCGCGACGGCCACCGCCGAGGTGGTGCTCTGGGGAGGGCAGTTGTCGGAGGTTCCTCGGGCAATCGAGTTCACCCGCCGGGTCCAGGCGGGTGTCCGGTCGAACCTGCTCTTTGCCGCCACTTACAACATCCTCGGCATGACCCTCGCCGCTACGGGGCGGATTGGTCCAATCTCAGCTGCCCTGTTGATGGTGGGCAGCAGCACGATCGTGGTGCTGCGCGCGGCACGGCTCGGCGCCGATGCCTGCCATGGTTCTGATGAAGCAGGGCTTCAGCGCGGCTGGGTCCGCCTCGGCTGGACGGCCAGTGTGGTCGCCCAGATCCCGGTCTTGACCCATCTGGGGCAACTGGTGCCGGTGCAGGCGGGGGTGACAGCGGGGGTGTTGCTCGGGGTTGCAGTGGTTCCGTGGGTGCGGGGGCTTTCCGTCTCGCGGCTGGGTCGGGTCTGGGACGGCGCGGCGCTCCGGATGGGATTGGCGATGCTGGGCCCGGGTAACCTCGGCATGGCGCTGGGGTGGTGGGTGGAGGCGGACTGGAAACCGGTGATGTCCGGGGGCGCCTGTCTCTGCTGCCGGTCCCACCAGTACTTCGACCTCACCGGTTCGGTGCCCTGGATGGGGGTGGGCATGTTGGTGGGTGGGTTGCCGTCCATGATGGGGGAGGACGATCCCGGGAGCGGGCTGGGTCGTGGACCGCGGCTGGCGCTGGCCACCGTGGGGATGGTGCTGGGGATGGCCTGGGGAGGGGATCTGGTGCTGGCGCTGCTGGGTCCGATGCACCCATGGCAATTCCTGGGGGCCTGGTTGGGCATGACCGGGGGCATGCTTCTGGGCATGGGCCTCCTCTGCGGGGTCGGCGAGGCGATCGCGGCGCTGCGGGGAAGGGGCGTGGATCCGGTGGGTGACTCAGTGCCCTGAGTCACGGTCGCACCCTGTGCCGCCCCGCCCCCTCGGCCCCGATGTATTGACCGGGCCCGCTTCGCTCTTTTCTCTCTGCTCCAGGCTCTACAGGACCGTTTTGCCGCTCCGCTTCAACCAGACCTCGGCATCCTTGAACTTGGGGCACAGCCGCTCGACCTCGTTCCAGAAGCTGCGGCTGTGGTTCAGATGCCTCAGGTGGGCCAGTTCATGGAGCAGGATGTAGTCACGGACCCAATCCGGAACCTGCATCAGCCGCCAGTTGAGACAGATGAGTCCCCGCGGCGAGCAGCTGCCCCAGCGGGTCTTCTGGTTGCGAATGCTCACCGAACGGAGCCGGCCGTCCAGACCGTGCTGCTGGGCCAGCTCACGGAGTCGGCCTGGAAGAAATTGGCCGGCCCACTTCCTGAGAACGGTCTCCACCGGTTTCCGCAGATCCCCCTCGGCGGTCTCGAGATCGAATCGCAGCGCCCCGAGCATGGCCTCGAACCCGCCCTCCGCCTTCGCCTCCACCCGAAGTGTCTGCTCCTCACCGTTCCACCACACCTGGCCATCGGGACGCAGGGCGTCGGTGGATCCGGTCCGGCTGCGGTGCTGCCGGAACCGTTCGAACAGCCAGGCCTCGTTGGAGGCGACGAACCGTCGGGCCTCCGCCAGGGTGCCGCGGCGGGGCAGGGTGCAGCGCGCCGTGCCGTCCATGCGGAAGGTCAGACGGTACCGTCGGGCCCTCGGGTGGCGTACGAAGCGGACCACGACGCCGGAGTCGTCGCAGGCGAGCTCGTCGACGGCCAGGGCTCCGTCCCGCTGGGATGCGGGAGGGGTGGCCGGACTCCGGCTCGGCCACAGCCGACGCAGGAAATCCAGCTGGCTCACGTCAGGAGCCACCTCGGTCGAGCGGGTTCCGGGCAAAGACGAATTCGTCGACGGGGCGGCCATGGATCAGATGTTCCTGCACGATGCGTTCCAGCACCTCGGGCGTGCAGGAGTGATACCAGACCCCCTCGGGATACACCACTGCGATGGGGCCTTTTGCGCAGACCTGGAGGCAGTTGGCCTTGGTACGGGCGACGGAGGCAGAGGGCCCCACCAGGCCGAGCTCCTTGAGGCGACGCTTGAGGAAGTCCCAGGCGGAAAGGCTCTGCTCTGCGGGGCAGCACTTCGGTTTTGAGGGGTCGGCGCAGAGCACGATGTGCCGTCGAACCGACGGAATCCCGAGGTCGGCGGCGATCTGCGAGAGGTCTGGCGTCGCATCCACCCGCGCAGCCTTGATGAGGTCCGGGCGCTTCTCAAGCCAGGGTTCCTTGCCAGGGTTCCTTGCGACGTCGGAACGAGGGGTGGTGCCTGCAGAAACTCCGACTCCTCGCTTGCCCCCGGGGGCGTCGATACCCAGATTCCCCGACGCCAGGGCCCATGGAACGCGGACTGACGAACCCCGCCAGGGCCGGAAGGCAGCAACGGTAGTCTGCTCCCGTCTGCCGTGGTCACCCTGGCTTTGCTTCCCTCTTTTTGGTTTCCGGAGACGGGATTTGGCTCTCCAATCCCAACCTCCCGCGCGACCGGTTTCAAGGCGCGGTACCGAACCCCGAAGCCGAACCCAAGCCGATCCCGTGTCCTACCAGGTCATTGCCCGCAAGTACCGCCCCCAGCGTTTCGAGGACGTGGTGGGACAGGAGCATGTCACGACCACGCTGATGAACGCGGTGCGGTCGGGTCGGATCGCCCACGCCTACCTGTTCTGTGGCCCACGCGGCACAGGCAAGACGACGCTGGCCCGGATCTTCGCCAAGGCCCTGAACGCCACGGGCGGTCCCCGGGTGGATTTCACGGAGGACGATCCGCGGGTGAAGGAGATCGCCGAGGGGCGCTCGATGGATGTCCTGGAGATCGACGGTGCCTCCAACAACGGCGTGGAGCAGGTCCGGGAGCTGCGCGACACGGCCCGGTTCGCCCCGGCCTCGGGCAAGTTCAAGATCTACATCATCGACGAGGTCCACATGCTCTCGACGGCGGCGTTCAACGCGCTGCTGAAAACCCTCGAGGAGCCCCCGGCCCACGTGAAGTTCATCTTCGCGACGACCGATCCCGAGAAGGTCCTGCAGACGATCCTGAGCCGCTGCCAGCGGTTCGACCTGCGGCGGATTCCGACACCCCTGATCGTCGAGCATCTCGGACGGATCGCCCGCCAGGAGTCGGTGGAACTCGATGAGGCGGCGTTGCATGCCATCGCCCGGGGTGCGGACGGCGGCATGCGGGACGCCCAGTCCACCCTCGACCAGCTGATCAGCTTCTGTGGGGCCCGCGTGGTGGAGTCGGATGTCCTGTCGATGTTCGGTCTCGCCTCCCGGCAGCATCTGCTGTCCTTGGCGGGTGCGATCCTGGCGGCCGACCGCGCGGGTTCGCTTCGTCTCCTGCACGACCTGGCGTCGGGCGGGAAGGACTTGGGACGGCTGCTGGGGGATCTCCTGGCTCATTTCCGGAACCTGCTGCTGCTCGAGCTCAGCGGCGGCGACCGCAACCTTGTCGAGGTGACCGACGCCGAGTGGGCGGCGCTCCAGACCCAGTCCAAGCAGGTCGATGCAACCGCGCTGACCCGGATTCTGGAGGTGCTGTCGAGGGCGGAGGGACGTCTCCGTGAGGCGCCTTCGAAGCGGATCTTCCTGGAGGTCACGTTGATCAACGCGGTCGAGGCCCGCAATGCCGTGGGCCTGGACGAGGTCCTGCGCCAGCTCAAAGCGCTCCGGGAGGGTGCGCCAGCGCCGGCCGCCAGCCGTCCGGCTGTCGCGACCCCGGCGATGGTCCCAACCCCTCCTGCACCTGCCGCACCGGCTCCCGGGCCTGTGGCGGCTGTCCCGCCCTCGGCTCCCCCAGCCTCGCCTTCGGCGGTGGCACCGATCCTTTCTGCGGCGGCCCCGGTGCCGGTGGTGCCTGTGAGTCCACTGGCACCGCCGCCGACCTTGGAACCGGCGCAGCCCCAGCCTGGCTCGGCATCGCGATCCACGATCCCATCCACGCCAGCACCGATCGCCTCCGCGACCGAGCTTTGGTCGACCCTCTATGCGGGACTGGAGAAGGGGGAGCGCATGCTCTGGACGCTGCTGGCGGGGTCTGAGGGACGATCCTGGGAGATGCAGACCCTGACAGTGGCCTGTTCGCCGGACGCCCTGGAGCTGGTCACCAGCGGCAAGACGGCGACGCTGCTCCGGACACGTCTCCGGGAGCTCGCTCCTGGGGATTACACCTTGAAGTTCGTTCCCGGTGCCGTGGTGCCGGTGGTTGATCTTGCGGCACCGGCGCCGAGTCGTTCGAAGCCGGCCGCCGTCAAGGTCCCCGAGGGGAAGTCCCAGCGGGTGGAGCCGGTGAAGCTGAATCGGGAGGAGTTCCTGTCGGACCCCTTGATCCAGGACGCCATGCGGATCTTCCGCGCCCAGCTGATCGAGGTCCGCGGCGAGGCGCAGTAGGGCTGTTCTGGCTGCAGATTTGGGGGCGCCTCGATGGGCCATTTTGGAATTTCCGGACGATTGACAGGGGTTTGGGCGATTGGGTAGACTCCCCAGGCTCAGGTTCTGGGATGTCTCTTCCGCGGGGTTCCCCACCTCCACCTCCTTGGCTCCCGGACCTGGGCTTTTCCATTCCAAAACGAGAAAGGTGTTGACCCTTGCTCGGAGTCGCGTAGAAAACGCGCCCGCTGATTTCGCGGGGGTGTAGCTCAACTGGTTAGAGCGCTGCCCTGTCACGGCAGAGGTTACGGGTTCGAGCCCCGCCACTCCCGCCACTTCTCTCTTGGCTGTCGACGTGACCGACAGCCGGGAAAACGCTGCAAGTTCTGCAGCTTCTGTTCGGCTCTCCTGCTCCGGTGGGCATTTGCCAATCGGATCTTACGAACAGAATACGGACACAATCGCCAGGCAGTTCTCACCATGGAAATTGCCCGTGCAGCGAAAAGAGCCGAAGTTCCCAATTAAAGTCCACAAGAACGGCGTAACCGTGCCCGTGTATCGGGTCAGGTCGTCACTTGGCTACGTCAGCTACGTCATCGCCTACCGTGAAGGAGGATCCAGAAAAAAGCGTGGATACTCGACGGTCGCCAAGGCTTTGAAGGCAGCTCGTGCAGCCGCCACCAGAATTGCCGGCGGCTACTCTCGAGCCGTGTCCCTGTCCGGGGATGAAGCCGTCGCCCTAATCGAAGCGAGTTCGCTCCTCAAAGGCTTTGGTGTGAGCCTCTACACCGCTGTAGCCGAATACGTCGCTGCGATCAAAGTGCTGGGCAAAACTGCCACCCTTCTCGAGGCTGCACGACACTACGCTCGAAGTGCAGCAACGGTAACCGTTGAGAAAACCGTTGGAGACGTTGCGGCAGAGTTGATTGCGACTCGTGAAAAAGACGGCTCAAGTATCCGTCATGTCCATGATCTCGACTCCCGTCTCAAACGGTTCGCTGCCGCCGTACAGTTACCCATCGGCGAGGTGACTGCTGCAAAGATCCCGGACTTCTTGCTTGGACTAAATCTTGCCCCAAGAACGGTAAACAACTTTCGCACCAGCATCAGCAACCTGGTGAGCTTCTCCAAAATGCGGGGGTTTTACCCATCCGATGCCGATCCGCTGAAATAAGTTCAACAGATGAAAGAACCATCGAGGGAGGTAGGAATTTACGGTCCAGCGCAACTTCGCCAAATACTGAAAGCCTCTTGCAGCGACTTCTTGCCATATCTCGTCATCGCCTCCTTCGCAGGGTTGCGGCAAAGCGAGTTGCAACGATTGCGATGGGAAGATATTGGTGAAAAGTACATCAGAATTCGTGGTGCGGAAAAGCGTACAAAATCAACTCGATTGGTTGAAATCCAACCGAACCTGATAGCGTGTATAAATTCATTTAAGTCCCATTCAGGACTAGTGGTCACTGTTTCCAACGTTGCAAATGCCTTGGGTCGAATATCAAAACGATCAGGAGTGCAACAGGTTCACAATACGTTACGTCACTCGTATGGTTCATATCGATTAGCAATCATCCAAGATGCTGCACAAGTGTCATTCGAAATGGGCAATAGTCCGCAAATGGTGTTCAAGCACTACCGCTAGATAGTCACGCCCGAGAAGGCGAATGAATGGTTTTCAATATATCCAGACAAACTAGATTCTAAAGAAATGCCCCCCGTGTGACGTTTTAATTGCAAATCATCTACAGCAAAACGCCTACCTAATTCATTTAGTAATGTCCTAAAAGATTTCGCTGGGGCATTCATCCGTTTCAACCACTGCAAGGTATCTGCAACGTTTCAACCCCAAGGAAACCATTGACGCTCTCAAGTAGCGCAGTTGGTGAGGCAACTTTGGCTGCCTAGTGCGCCAGCGTTATTGAACAAACTGGATTCGGCTGAAGCCTTGTGCCGACTGCATCGGAATGTAAAGATACTGCCAAGTGTTGGTGGCAATAAATGCTGCACCACTGTTGCCGAACGTCGGCAGATTCGTGCTTGTTTGCAGTTGGTAGCTGAAATTCTGCAACAAATTGGTAACGCCAATCCGCAAGGTGGGTTCCAATAATGGTGCAATGCTCACTGTTGGTGGTGGCGTTACAATTGCTTTTGCAGATGATGAGTAACTGTGACCAGGACTCTTTACAGTGAACCCTATTACTGCTCCATTGTTCACCGTGGCGGTTACTACGGCTTCCGCTCCAGTCGAATCAGCAATAGAAACTGTTGGAGCCACAGTATATCCGTTGCCACCATTGATCAGATTCACAGCCACCACAAATCCATTGACCACCTGGACGCTGGCACTTGCAGCTGTTGGAACAGGTTGAGCCACAAGCCGAAAGCTATGTGTGTCATTGACATTGTTGCTGAACACTCCTTGGCTCAACAGATCGCTGGTGGTGATAAATGCTCCATTTTCGGGTGTTACTGCGATGCCAGTGCTTTGAAACAATCCAGAATCTGTTGACTGCTGCAGCTCGTACCGAAGCAGGTTGTTCAAGCCAGCAAATACCAGTGTCTGCACCGTGCTGGCACTAGCCGTGGGAGCAGGCACAATCGGCGGTGCAATCAGCAGTGTGGGGGCGGTTGTATATCCACTGCCAATATTGAGCATGTTGATGGCAGTGACAGTTCCGTTTGCGTCAATGGTTGTTGTCGCAGTGGCACCAGAACCACCACCTCCGATAAAGCGTACCACTGGTGGAGTGGCGTAGCCGAAACCACCTTGAACTACGTTGGCTCCTACAACAAAGCCATTGACTATGCTGGCGTTGCCAGAAGCAGCAACAAGTGGCGGATCTATGACCACGGTAGGTGCGCTACTGTAACCGAAACCGGGATTCTGAATATGTATTGCCGCAATAGAGCCACTTGCATCTAGGACACATATTGCAGCAGCTCCAGTTCCGCCACCTCCCACGATCGCCACTTTGGGAGCCTCAGTGTAGCCGTAGCCTTTCTTGGCTAGATTGATGGCAACAACAAATCCATTCACCAGAGTTGCCGTGGCTGTTGCACGTTCGGGGCTGGGCGCAATAGTTGCCTCCGTAATCTCAACCTTGGGTTCGGTACTGTATCCACTTCCAGGATTAACGACTTTGATGCTGGATACCATTCCTTCAACATCAATCGTAGCAGTTGCCGTTGCCCCGCTTCCACCCCCTCCGACTACTTTGATGTGTGGCGGCGCTTTATATCCATAGCCGCTATCCTCAATTCTAAAGCCGACAATATAGCCATTGACAACTTGTGCAGTTGCATCTGCAGGAAACCGAGTGCCTTCAGGATAGGGTAATACCTTTACGTTTGCCTCCACCGGAAAACTCTCCCAGCCCGCCGCTCCTGGCATATGGTATATAGTTGTATTCGGAGAACCATCCATTGCTATCAGATTACGAAGACGAGGAGCATCCCCTCTGAAGAAGATGTTGGTTAAATTTGGAAAACGTTGGTAAAGAAAATCCATCCCATCAGTATCCGAAGGTCCCACCCCTATAGCACGAATGCTGCTCGGAATCACGATGCTGGTCAAGTTACTGCAAACGGAGAATGCATACTGGGATATTAACGTAACTCCGTTTGGAATGGCAATGTTGGTCAGACTGCTGCAACCGTTGAACGCCCCCGAGGCGATGTTGTTAGCCATATGTTCACCTATGGGGGGATTACCTCCGATAGTTTTGATTGTTTTTGGTATTCTAATGCTCGTCAATCGGTCGCAATTAGAGAAGGCTTGGTATGATATATTGGTTACGCTATCCGGAATAGTTATGGACATTAGCCGCTGGCAGTTATTAAAGCCGAAAAAATTAAAAGCACTATCTGAAGGGCTCATTACCCCAATACTGGTTACACCTTCGGGGATGGCGTAGGCTCCTACAAAGCCGGGTGGGCATGTCAGTAAAGTGGTTCTTATCCTATTGAACAAAACGCCTCCCTGACTGCTATATGCAGGATTTGCAGGATCAACAGTGATGTTGGTCAAGCTGGTGCACCCGTCGAAAGCATATCCACTTATGGCTGTGACACTGTTGGGAATAGTGAGGCTGGTCAAGCTGCTGCAGCCGACGAAAGCAGCTGCCTCGATGGTTGTGACACTGTTGGGAATGGTGATGCTGGTTAAGCCCGAGCAGTAAATAAAAGCAGTTCCCTGAATGGTTGTTACACTGATGGGAATTGTGTAGCCCCCTGTCAATCCTTGGGAATAGCTTATTAAAGTGGTTTTGTTTTTGTCGAACAAAACACCTCCCTGACTGCTGTATGCAGGATTTGCAGGATCAACAGTGATGTTGGTTAGGCTGCTGCACCTAGAAAACGCCTGTTGTCCGATGGTTGTGACACTGTTGGGAATGGTGATGCTGGACAAGCTGCTGCACTGAGAAAACGCCTGGTTTCCGATGGCTGTGACACTGTTGGGAATGGTGATGCTGGACAAGCTGCTGCACTGAGAAAACGCCTGGTGTCCGATGCTGGTGACACTGTTGGGAATGGTGATTCCGGTCAATCTGTTGCACTGAGAAAACGCCTGGTTTCCGATGGCTGTGACACTGTTGGGAATGGTGATGCTGGACAAGCTGCTGCACTGAGAAAACGCCTGGTGTCCGATGGCTGTGACACTGTCTGGAATGGTGATGCTGGACAAGCTGCTGCACTGATCGAACGCACGGTATCCGATGCTGGTGACACTGTTGGGAATGGTGATTCCGGTCAATCTGTTGCACTGAGAAAACGCCTGGTTTCCGATGGCTGTGACACTGTTGGGAATGGTATAAATTCCGATGAAACCTTTAGGGCAAAGCAATAATGTGGCTTTTGCTTTGTCAAATAGAATGCCTCCATCGCTGCTATATTTAGGATTCGCAGGATCAACAGTGATGCTATCCAAACGGGTGCAGCTGAGGAATTCTCCGCCTCCCAACGAAGTTAAGCTGGTGCCGATGCCGATTCTGGTCAAGCTGCTGCACTGAGCGAACGCACCGTATCTGATGCTGGTGACACTGTTTGGAATAGTATAACTTCCGTTGACTCCTTGAGGGCATAGCAATAAAGTTGTCTTTTTCTTGTTGAATAAAACGCCTCCATCGCTGCTGTAGCTAGAATTCGCAGGATCAACAGTAATGCTGTTTAATTTGGTGCAACCTGTAAAGCGGTAATCGAATTCTGCGACATTGTTGCCGATTGTGATGCTGGTCAAGCTGGTGCAGCCGCCGAATGGATCGCCGTATGCATCTGATTTGATGTTTTTGACACTGTTGGGTATGGTAATGCTGGTCAAGCTGCTGCAGCCGTTGAATACACCTCCGGCGATAGTCGTAATACTGTTTGGTATGCTGATGCTGGTTAAGCTGCTACAGCCGTCGAATACACCTCCGTTGAGAGTTGTAATACTGTTTGGTATGCTGATGCTGGTTAAGCTGCTGCACTGGGCGAACGCATAGTTTCCGATGCTTTTAACACTTTCGGGAATCGTGATGCTGGTAAGGCGTGAGCCGAAGAAGGCATAGCTTACGATAGACCTAACACTGTTAGGAATGGTGTAAATCCCTGTGAGTCCATGGGGGCATTGTAGTAATAGGGTTTTGTTTTTGTCGAACAATACACCGCCGACGCTGCTGTAAACAGAATTAGCTGGATCAACCGTTATGCTATTCAAGCTAGCGCAGCCGGCGAATGCCCCATGTCCTATGCTAGTGACACTGTGAGGAATAGCGATGGTGGTTAAGCTGGTGCACTGGGCGAACGCATATTCCCCGATGCTGATGACACTGGTTCCATTTATCGTACTTGGAATCTGCACCGTCTTGTTGGTGCCACAATCATACCCGACGATTGTCACCGTTCCATTTGCGGCGGTGTAGCGCAGCCCGTTGAAGACTTGGGCTTGTACCGCCATCCCTATGGTCTGGAGTGCAGCAACGAGCCATAGCAACACCAATGCTTGCCGACGATGGACAAATGAGAGCATCCGTCGAGTTTGCCCAAAATGATTTCGGAGGCAACGCCTAATTCCGAACAACCCCGACGAACCAAAGGTGAGAGCAGGCAACAGGTTTAGCCTTTTCCTACGCCGGTAAGGCGGGCAGGCAGGCACTGGGATGGTGGGCATACCCTTGTGCCATTGAATGGATGCTGCTTGTGCTCAAGGCGATCCACGGAGTGATATGAGCCTGTTGGGGCTTGCATTGCGTTCGGATTTTGCGAACGATTAAGGCCACGGTTTTTGAAAACGTGCTGATTTGACGTATGGCAGCGGTTTCGGCGTCTTCCCGTTTTCTGCTTTTTGCCACCGTCGATGCACTTAACTGAACTGCCCGTCCATCAGAGGTTTGCTATTTGTTCCTGAGCAGATGAAGCGACGAGAGCTGAGAGAACGAGACGCCATTTACGGCATTTCTTACGGGTTCGAGCCCCGCCACTCCCGCCACTTTCCCGCGAACAAACCGGTCCAAGGGGATCCCTTCGGACCGGTTTTGCGTTTTCCAGGCCCCGCTTTTTCCAACCGTCCGTTCCCTCCGCCGACAGGATTTGGTTTTCGGTCTCGGTCCAAAATCAAAGGAAATCGCAGAATCCTGTAATTTGGAGGATTGAAATTAAAGGGTGCTAAGGCGGTTCGATGGGTACGTGTCTACCGCCCAGACGGCCTTGATGCCCCCGGATCGAGCGCGATTGTCCCTTCGGATGCCTCGATCCCAATGGGGGACAAGTGATGATCCCCCATTTCAGCTCGCCTGCAGCACCAGAAGTGCGGCGCCGGTCGCCATGACCAGGGCCCCACCCAGTCGGCGGCGGAAGTGGGGTTCCTGGAACACGGCATGACCCAGCAGGACGGTCAGGATCGAGGAGGTCTGATAGAGCGCCAGTGCGGCTCCCACTGGAAACGCCGCGAGGGTGATGAGGGTGCAGGACTGCATCAGGCCCGTCGTGGTCACCAGTCCCAAGGCCGCCATCGACTGGCGCCTTCGGGTCGGAACCGTCCGGGAGAGTCCCGTGCCGAGGAGGGACCGGGTGGCGATGGGGAGGAGGATCAGCAGTCCAAGCAGGCACCAGGCCGCGAAGACCGTCAGGGGATCGGCCAGCCGGAGCGCCCGCTTGAGCGTCACCGCCTCGCCGGCGGACAGGATGAGGGCCAGGAACCTCAATTGGACTCCCCGATCGCCCAGCAGGGCCAGGCTCCCCTGTCCGGGGTTCCTGGGGGGCGTCAGCAGCAGGGATCCCGCAAGGACCAGCAGGATGCCGAAGGCGGCGGGGATGCCTAGGGGTTCACCCAGAAGGATCCAGCCTGGAAGCAGGCTCACCACCGGCTTGAAGGCGTTGATCGGTCCCAGAAGGGAGAGGTCGGATCTTCGGAGCGCCTCGATGATCAGCCAGTTGGCGGCCACCGCCAGTGCGGCGGACAGCCCACACCAGCCCCAGAATCCAGGGATCCGGATGCCGAGGGGATCCCGGAGGAGGAGGGACAGGGTGACGAGGCTGAGTCCGAGATGGACGAGCAGCAGCTGCGCCGACGAGGGCACCCCCTGGCCGGCGAGCCACTTCTGGAGCGCGTTGGAGCAGGGGTTCGAGACAACCCGGACGATCAGGAAGGGCCAGACCGTCACGGGACGAGGATGCGGTGGCGGGAGGGCAAGGACCTGCTCTCAGAGCCGCTTCTCGTCGGCATCGATGTAGTCGACAAAGGTCTGTATGTCGTCGCGGTGCGCGAATCCGGACTCGGCCTTGCGCTGGCGGAGACGTTCCCGGATCGCCGGCTCGTTCTCCTCGCGTCCGCGGTTGAGGACGTGGTGGTTGAAGGCGGCCTTGTCGGCTGACGACCGGCTCACGTTCCTGTGGATCCAGTCGCAGACCTGTCCGTCGGTGATCGACTCCCGGACGACTGGGATGAAGTCGTCGGCCCGGAGCCCGGCGGCCTCGAGCCACTTCGCGTCGAAACCACCGTGGGCGAAGTTGGCGCGATAGTCCTCGGGGAGTTTCCCGGCGAGGTGGAGTCGGATCTTGTCGATGAACCGGGGGAGGTAGACCCAGCCGTCCATCTGTTCACGAGGAGACCGGGGGTAGATGACGGAACTCATTGGGCGAGTTTGGGACAGGCCGGGACGGTTGGGAAGCACGCGGAGAAGGGGGTGGGGAAACCACACGGCGACCCGGAGGCGTGGAGGGGGCGAGGTGATCGCCTTCTTGCCAGTGGGGGGTGGGGCCGCCTAGAAACCGGGTCGGGATCCGGCGTGTTCCCGATGACACGTGGATCTGTTCATCAGTGCAGAGGGGGATGATGCCGACCTGGTCGCGGAACTGCGGCAGGGTGGCATCACGGCACGCGACTCGGGCCTTCCCGCCGGCCTGGTCGCCGCCGATTCCCCGCCTTCCGGTGGACGAGGGCCTCTCTGCTTCTGTCGGCAACTTCTTCCGGATGCGCGCCTGGTGTGCGCCGATTCCGTCAACCGATGGGCCCAGGCCCTGTTGGAGGCGATCCTTGTCGGTGTGCCGGAGGGGAAGCCCTGGAGGCTCCACCTGTGGCCCCATTACGGAGCGGTCGCGCCGAGGACGGTGGGTGCCCGCAGGGCGTTCGGAACCCACGTGCTGGGACATCGTTCCCCGAAGCTGGAGGACCGGGCGGGGCAGACCCCCGGGGGCGTTGCGGCAACCGCCGGCATGAACCGGTGCCGCTGGATTCGTGAGGCGCTCGTGGAGGGACTCAAGGAGCGCCGCCGGCATCTGCTGCGTCAGCTTCGCGAGTCGACGGAACCCTGGGGGCAGGAGGAATCCCTGGTTCAGGGTGTGCTGACCGCCCCCGATCGGGGCTGGGTGTCGATCGCGTCGGCGCCGGTCCCGGTCCGATGCCGCGACCTGATCTGGCCCTGGGACGGGGGATCCATTCCGGTGGCCGAGGACCGGTCGGCGCCCAGTCGTGCGTTTGCGAAGCTGACGGAGGCCCTGGAACGTCTGGGCAGGGGAATGGGGCCGGGCGACCACTGTGTCGATCTCGGAGCCTCGCCAGGGGGCTGGTCCCATGTGGCCCTGGGCCGGGGGGCGAGGGTGACGGCGGTGGACCGGTCCCCGCTCCGTGACGACCTGATGCGGGATCCCCGGCTGGAGTTCATCCGGGGCGACGCGTTTTCGTTCCGGCCGGACCGTCCGGTGGACTGGCTAGTCTGCGACGTCATCGCGGCACCGGAGAGGTCCGCTGCCATGCTCCTCGAATGGCTGGAGCGTTCGGACACCCAGTGGTTCGTCGTGACGCTGAAGCTGAAGGGGGAGGAGGACCGGGCCAGGCTTGCGGGCATCCGTCGGGATCTCGCGCGGGTGGCGGACCCGTTGTTCCTCCTGCGTCTCAACGCGAACAAGGGCGAGGTCACCGCCTTCGGATGCCGCCGTGGGGCGGAGGCGTCCGGTTGAGCCGGTCCGTGCGGGGACCGGTGTTCAGCCCGTGCCGAATCCCTGGTGTCGCCACCACGACTCGAGCTCATCCGCCCCGAAGTCCGCCAGGATGTGGCCGTCGACGTCGATCGACGGGGCCTTGGTCTGTCCTGTGAGGTCCAGCATCTCCTGCCGTGCCGTCGCGTTCCGGAGCACGTCCAGCAGTTCGTACCGGATGCCGCGCTGGTCGAGCCATTCCATGGCCTCCTCACACCAGGGACAGCCGGATTTCACAAAGAGTCGGATCGTCTTCGGGGTCATGTGCGGTTTCAGGGGGTTCTATTCGGTCATGATGGTGTCGCTGTGCTCGTAGCCGGGAGCGCAGCAGCACAGGAGACGCAGGGGTTCGGTTCCGGTGTTCCAGAGCTTGTGGCGCGCACCCGGCGGGATCGCCACGGCGTCGCCGACCCGGACCTCGCGGATCTCGTCGCCGATCCGCATGCGGCCGGTGCCCTGGGTGATGTAGTAGATCTCCTCGGTCCTGACGTGGTAGTGCTCCGTCGTGGCCTGTCCGACGCCGAGCCGGGCCTCGGCGAGGCTCTGGTTCCGGATGGCTGAATTGCGGTGCGCGAGGAGTTCCCGGATCTCGGAGCCGTCCTTGGTCTCGAAGGCGGGGACGTGGTCGAGGTTGACGATGTCCATCGACGCCGAAGCTGGCTTGGCAGGGTCTGGCCGGCAAGACACTCTCGTCTCGATGAAGCATTCCCCGGGGTTCCTGAAGGTGGTGGATGAGGCCAAGTCGCGGGTGCGTGAGGTGACCGTGGCGGAGGCCCGGACGCGTCTCGCCGCCAATCCGAGGGCGGTCCTGATCGATGTCCGCGAGGAGTCCGAGTGGAGGACCCAGCATGCGGTGGGGGCTCAGCACCTGGGGAAGGGGATCCTCGAACGGGATCTCGAGAGCCGGTTTCCGGATCCGACGACCGAACTCATCCTGTATTGCGGCGGCGGTTTCCGCAGCGCCCTGGCCGCGGATGTCGCCCAGCGCATGGGCTACTCCGCGGTGGTCTCGCTGGCCGGTGGATACCGGGCGATGACCGAGGCCGGTTGGCCCATGACCCCATAGCGCGGAGGGTCCTGCTAGACCGCGAGCGGCCAATCGAAGGTCGAGGTGAGCCGGATCCGACGACCGGTCGCCTGGGATTTTCTTGCGGCGGTGATGATCTCCAGCACATGGAGTGCCTGCTCGGGGGTGACCAGCAGTTTCCGACCCGTCGACAATGACTCGGCCGCGAGGACGGCCCCCTGCTGCCAGATGTAGCCCTCGGCGTGGGTCTGGTGGCGGGTCAGATTCGGTTTCTCCTTCGTCGCGAGATCGACTCCGAGGGGTTCCCAGTCATAGCCCACCAGTCCCATGTAGCCCTTGGATCCTGTGATCTGGATGGTGTGACGATCCTCGTTCTCGCCAGTGTGTCCGTTGGGGTTGAAGTAGTTGAAGCCGGACTGGACATGAGAGAGGACACCGTCGGCATGTTCCATGAGCACCATAGCGTTGTCCTCCTCGGTGACCCGGATGCGGCCCTTGTCATCGACCGTCCGTTCCGGGGTCACGATGCTCAGCATGGCGGTGACGCTCTTCACGGGGCCAAGCAGGCCGGTGAGGCTGGTGAAGTTGTAGACTCCGAGATCGGGCATCGAGCCCCCTAGCTTCTCGTAGAAGAAGGCCGACCAGTTGGGACCCTCGTGTCCATAGAAGGCGTGAGCGGCGGCGACACGGCCCAGGGCCCCGGACCTCAGGGTTCTGGACATGAAGGCGAACTGGGGGCTCTGCACCGTGATCGGTGCCCCCCAGAGCTGGACTCCCCTCGCCCTGGCCATTCGAAGCAGCTCCTGCCCGACCCGGAGGGTATTGGCGATGGGCTTCTCGCTCCAGACGTGCTTGCCTGCCTCGATGCCACGGCGGTTGAGTTGTTCGTGCTCCTGCATGTCAGTGAGCACAATGAGGAAGTCGAAGGGCACCCCTTTCAGCATCGAGTCGATGTCAGGGTAGGTGTTGGAGATCTTGAAGCGTTCCCCCTGCTGGCGCGCTTTCTCGGGCCGGATGTCGCACAGGCTGACGACCTCGACGAACGGCGAATGACTGAGCACGGGGAGGTAGAGGTTGGACACCCTGCCGCACCCGATCACGCCAGTGCGGATCCGGCGGGCTGGCGCGTCGGCCGCGAGGATCCGGGTTCCCAAGGTCGTTGCCGCAGCACCTGAAAGGAGGGCGGTCTTCGTGAATTCGCGTCGTGTCAGGGCAGGAATGGAATTTTTCATGAACGGGATTTGAGAGGGTGGGACGGTGGAGGTAAAAGATCAAATCGTTCCGTGGCGGCAACCGCGGCGCCGAGCCATCCGGCATCGATGCCGGTGGTGGCCTGTAGGATGGGCAGACCGCGGTGGATTTCCGACCAGACCTGGTTGCGAATCGCGGTCGTCAGCCCGTCCCAGTAGTGCCCCGTGCTGAGACCGAGGCCTCCACCGATGAGGACCGCCTCGGGATCGAGGACATTGACCAGCAGGCCGATGTGCGCGCCGAGTGCCGCCGCCGCGCTGTCGAGGATCTGGAGGGCGGTCGGGTTTCTGCCGGCGGCCGCCTGAAGGACCTCTTCACCCCGTTCGGCGACACCTCCCGCCTTCTGGAACCGGGCGACGAGGGCCGGTCCGGCAGAGAGGTCCTCGAGGGTCATGGACGGGCCGCTGTCAGGGTTGCCCAGGAGCGGGCCCAGCGGACTGCTGGCCATCGTGCCGGTCAGTCCTCTGGAGCCCATATGCGGACGTCCCTCCATCACGAGACAGCAGCTGATGCCGGTGCCGATCGTAACGTGGAGGAAGGAGCCAAATCGGCGTCCGGCGCCGAAGAGGGCCTCCGCCCGCGCCGCCGCACGAACATCCGCCTCGAGGATGGCCGGGGCGATTCGACCCAGCTCCTCCCGCACCGGCAACGATCTCCAATCCAGGCTGTGGGCACTCAGGATCTCGCCGGTCCGTCCGACCAGCTCACACAGGCCAATTCCGATTGCCGCGACCGGCCGCCCTGAAGCCGTGAGGGTCTCACGGGCCAGGTCCTCGGAGATCTTGAGGACATCGTCCAGGACCTCCCGTCCACCCCGATCCCTCCGCGTGGGGCAGGTGCGGAAGCGGGTCCAACGACCCTCCGGAAGTTCGAGCAATCCGGCGGCGATCTTGGTGCCTCCGACATCGATGCCGATCACCGAGGTGGATGCCGTCATTTGGGGTTCATCTCAGGCATCAGATCGATCGCGGCGGCGGTGTCGAGGAACAGGGTCGTGTTCGGGTGGTCCTTGAGGAAGGAAGCTGGGCAGGAGGGCGAGGACGGTCCCAGAACCATGGCCTTTACCGCGGCTGCCTTGTGGAGACCATAGGCCATCACCAGCACGCGGCGGGCAGAAAGGAGTGTCCTCATGCCGATGGTGGCACCGCGCGACGGGGCATAGTCCCCGCCGAACCACTTCCGGTTAGCCTCTATGGAGATCGGGTCGAGGTCCAGCACCCGCGCCCCGCAATCCCGCTTGCTGCCCGGTTCATTGAAGCCGAGGTGGCCATTTTGTCCCAGACCCAGCACGACGATATCGAGGCCTGCATTCTCGATCCGTCGCTCATGGTCGAGCACGCTCCATTCGGCCTCTTCGGGGTCCGAACTCACGCTGAAGTAGCGCTCCGTCGGAACACCCCAGGGTTCGACCGCGGTCCGTCGGATCAGATTGGCGCAATTGCGAGGCTCGTCCACGGGCACGCCCACGTATTCGTCGAGGGCATGGAGGCTGAGATGATCCGATCGGAGCCCCCGCGAACCGATCCTCTGATAGAGTTCGAGGGGGGTGTTGCCAGCCGCGAGCATGACATTCCGGACCCCGGGCTGGAGCATCCATTCCGTCAGTAGTTCGGCGGCGGCCTGGTTCGCGACAGCGGGGGTCTGCAGGATCTGGATCAGGAGGGAAGACATGGCTCTACACAGGCTTGGAGTGGGCGGGTCTGCCGAGTCCGGTCGCGAGCGCCCGGATGTAGGCCGCGTTGCAGCCGCAGCATCCGCCCAGGTATCCGATGCCTTCGGTCTGGGCCATCCCTCCGAACTCGACGAAGTGCCTCCGGGAGATCTGGATCGTCTCGAGATCGTCCGGGAATGCCGGCAGCCGGGTGAATGAATGGCAGATCTCAGTGGTCCGGAACGCGGCAGGCTGTGCCGCCAGGGGGATCCGGGTCGCACCGCGCATCTCCCGGAGCACCGCCAGCATGCGCTGCGGATCCTGTTCGCAGTTGGCGCCAACCGCGACGGCCCCGAGGTCCGCCATCACCCGGGCGCATTCGGCCGGTGTATGGCCGTCGCTGCATCGATCGACCAGCGGACGGAAGCTCATGGTCGCGACCGCAGGGAGTCCTGCCCTGGCCGCGGCCTCCAGCGCCACTCGCATCTCCGCGAGGTGGAAGAAGGTCTCGAGGATCAGGAAATCCACGCCGGCGTCCTTCAGCAGACGGATCTGCTCCCCGATGTGGTCGGAAGCCTTGCCCAGCGACTCCATCCCCTCGCGCTCGATGAGCTGGGTCCGCGAGACGCTTCCGGCGACCAGTGCGCGATCGCCAGCCACCTCACGGGCGAGCTTCACGGCGGCGGCGTTGATCCGCTCGGTGTCCGAGCCGTATCCGGACCGGTTCAACTTCTCCCGGGTGCCGAAGAAGGTGAGGGCCTGGAGGACCTGTGATCCGGCGTGGACAAACTCCCGATGGAGCTCCCGGAGTGCCTCCGGGTTCTCGATGGCAATCTCCGGCGTGAACTGACCGCTTCCGCGGCCGGTACCCACCTTCTCCCGCCCCGAACCGCTGTCCACATGGCCGCGTCGCTCGAGTTCGATGAGATAGCCGCCGTCGCCGAGGACGACGCCGGCCTGGAGAAGTTCGATCAGGTTCTTCATGGAGTTCTGGCTTTGTGGGGATGCTGTCTGCGCAAAGGGAAGAATGTCGATGTTGTATCTGCAACAGCAATCGTGATTGTGTAGCGCATGCGTGTACACCTGACCCTCGAAGGGAGTCTTTCGACGATGCGCCCCAGCGAGGCCGAGGTCGCCCGCCGGCTGCTGCGCGATCTCGGTCGGGTGGCCTCGGGCAGTCTCCGAGAGGTGGCGGCGTGGTGTAGGACGAGTGACGCGACGGTGGTGCGGACGTGTCGTGCCGCGGGGTACGACGGGTTCCAGGACCTCAAGTTCAACGTTCTTCGGGAGCTGACGTCGGCCGGTGCTACCGTCCCGGGTCGCGGGTCCCTGATTGGGCACCTGGACTACGCCGACGATATCGAGGCGGGGCTCAAGGCGAGTGCCGATGCCTTGCCTAAGGCCGTGCGCCTGCTGAGGCCCGCTTCTCGGATCGTGCTGGTGGGGGTTGGAGCCTCGTACGGGATCGGCCTGATCCTGAACGATGTCCTCTTCGCCCTCGGCAAACAGGCGTTGGCCGTGTCGGATTCCCAGATGCTGGCGTTTGCGCTGACCCCGCCGGTCAAGGGCCTCGTGCTGCTGGCGATCTCCCACTCCGGCGAAAGCCGGTTCCCGGTCAGGGCGATCCAGGAGGCCCGGAAGGCCGGGGTGTCGACGATCGGTTTTAGCAACGAGCCTGCCAGCGAACTCGCGCGGTATGTCGATGTGTTTCTGCCGACGCAGACGGTGGAGCCCCCGGAGGGGAGCTTCTCGATTGGCCCCAGGATCTGTCAGTTGGCGGTCCTCGACCAGTTGGTGGGATCTCTGAAGACCGGGGGATCCTCCCGAAGCCTGGCCACGTCCTGAGTCTGGAATGCGGGGAGGGTCCCTGTGGCCTGTCAAGGTCCGCCGGAATTTAGCTGCGTGAACCTTGCCTGGGGTCCTCCGATGAACCGTCCCAACCCAGACCGACCGCCCCCACTAGGGCGAGCGCAATGCCTGTCCATTCCCTCGGTCCGATCCGATCGCCGACAAGGAGCAGGAGGGGAAGGCTGATGATGGGATAGAGATTGCTGAGCGGTGAGATGATAGACGCCTTGCCTCCGGCCGCGAACGCCGTGATCACGGCGAGGTTGCCGAGCCCCAGGAAGAACCCGAGCGCGACGACGAGGATCCATGATCGGGGAGGGATGGCGGCCGGCCAGGGTTCTTGGAGCCCGTACCAGAGTGCCACCGGGACGAAGGCGCCCAGATAGCAGAGCACGGCTTGGGGAGCGGTCAGGTGCTGGGTGGCGATCTTCTGCAGGAACCCCGAAACCCCGAACAGCAGGATCGGGGGAACGGCATAGGCGACCACGGGTGACAGTAGGGCGCCGTCGGGCTGGACATTCAGCAGCCCAAGCGCGACCAGGGCGAACCCGGTGCCGGCGATCTGCATCCGGTTGAGGCGCTCCCGGAGCAGCACCAAGGCAAGGGTCAGTGTGGCAACCGGTGCCAGGGCGGAAAGGGTCACCACGGTCGCGGCGGCACCCCCGCGATGGAGGGCCGAATAGTACGTCACATTGCCCAGACAGGTGATGAGTCCCCCGGACAGGGCGAGCCCGACGCCTCGGCGGGATGCCGAAAGCAGGCCTGGACCTTCCCGGAGGGCGAGGGGAACGAGGAGCGGGATGAGCCCGAGGGTCGAGAGCGCCTGCCCCAGTTCGGGCGACAGCGCGTCGCCGAGGATGCGTGACAGGACGCCCCAGAATCCCCACGAGGTGACGGCAATCAGGGTCCAGACGGGCCAGGTGTTCATGAGCGTGGCGGGAGGCTAGGGCGAGACCCTTGGCTTTCTGCAAGGACTGTTCCAGACCCCGGAGGCACGTGGTGGGGATCCACGGTGGGCGGGTGTCGATGACACCGGCTGCCGCATGCCGCGCCTGAACGGGAACTTCGGCTTGACGCTAACTGCCCTGGAAACTCTACTCCTCTTCCGAAAGCGTCTTGCTGGGGCGGTTCTCGCCAAGAAAAAGTCGGTTTTCCAAACCGGCTTTTTTGTTACCCCGGAAGGATGCAGGTCGTCCGCCTATGAATGTTGAAATGCTCGCCCAACTGGATTTCTTCGAGAAAGAGAAAGGCATCAGCCGTGATGTGTTGCTGGGCGCTGTCCATGAGGCGCTCGTCACTGCAGCCAAGCGTGCCTTGGGTCCCGCCCGGGATCTACGGGTGGAGATCAATCCCCGATCCGGTGTGATCCAGGCCTGGGCCAAGCTGATCGTCGCCGAACGGATCATCTCGAAGCACGACCAGATCTCCGTCTTCGATGCCCGGCGTGCCGGCCATCCCGAAGCCAAGGTGGGCGATGAGGTCGAGGTCGAGGTGACCCCTTCCGGCTTCGGACGCATCGCCTCCCAGCACGCCAAGCAGGCCCTGACCGGCTACATCCGCCGGGCTGAAAAGGAGAAGATCTACGTGGAATACAAGGATCGCGTCGGGGAGATCGTCAGCGGGACGGTGCGCCGGTTCGAGAGGTCGGATGTCATCCTCGACCTTGGCAAGTCCGAGGCGGTACTCACCAACAGGGAGCGTGTGCCGACCGAGGAATACCAGATCGGTGAACGGATCCGGTGCTTCCTGAAGGCGATCGAGCAGACTCCCCATGGCCCTGAGATCATCCTGAGCCGTGCCGATCCCGCGTTCGTGCTCAGTCTCTTCCGCGCCGAGGTCGCCGAGCTGAAGGACGGAACGATCGAGATCAAGGCGATCGCCCGCGAACCAGGGTTCCGCACGAAGATCGCGGTGTCCTCCCGGGACTCGAAGGTCGATCCGGTGGGCGCCTGCGTCGGTCTCAGGGGACAGCGGGTGAAGAACATCGTCCGCGAGCTCAACAACGAAAAGGTGGACATCATCCCCTGGTCCTCCGATGTGCGGTCCTTTGTCTCCAAGGCGCTCGACCCGGCCCGGCTGAAGAACTTCGACATTGACGAGGCCAATCGCCGCGTCCGGGTTACCACCACCCCGGATCAGCTTCCGCTGGCGGTCGGTCGTCGCGGGCAGAATGCGCGGCTGGCCTCGCGGCTGACCGGTTGGGAGATCGACATCGAGCCCGAGGCCGACGTCAACAGCTTCGAGGCCCGCGTGGACCATGCGGTGCAGGAACTCGCCTCCGTCCCCGGGATCTCCGTCGATCATGCCCGGGTGCTGGTCAACATGGGCTTCCATGGGGTCGAGTCCCTGCTGGATGCCGAGGTGGCCGACCTGTCCCAGAATCCCGAGATCGGTGAGGCGGCATCGGCCATCCTCGAGGCGGCCCGTGGGGAACTGATCCGTCGTCAGGCCCCCCCTTCGGCTCCGGTTGGGCCCGGGGCGTCCCCTGAATCCGAAACCCAATCCTGAAAGTTGAATTCGGCCGCCCCACCCCTGCAAGAGGGTTGGCCTGAAGAGTCGAAGAACGAAACACTATGCCCGTCAGAATCTACGAGATCGCCAAGGAGCTGAAACTGGAGAACAAGGTTGTTCTCTCCAAGGCGAAGGAGCTCGGCATCGCCGCCGCTAAGGTGGCGTCGAGTTCGCTCGACAAGATCACGGCGGAGTACCTTCGGGACCAGCTTCTTCCTCTGGCTCCCGGGGCTTGCGAGGCACCAGTGGCTCCGGCGGTGCCCGAGGTGGTTGCCGAGGCGGACAAACCGGTCATCATCATCCCGCCGGCTCCGGTTCCTGCAGCGGCTCCCGAGCCTGCCGAGCCGGCTCCCGAACCCCCGGTTCTGGAAATCCCCGAGGTGTCGATCCAGGCCGGTTCGGCTCCCGCGGTGCAGAAATCTTCTGTGGCACCTGTGGCCGTCCCGGTTCCGTCCATTGAGGCGCCCAGTCCTGCGGTTCCGCCGACTCCGTCTGCCGCCGACAAATCCGGGCCTGTCAACGACACCCGCGTGGCTTCGCCGGTGTCGCAAGCTCTGCCCGCGCCTGCGGCTCCGGCAGCCGTTCCTCAACCCACTCCTCCTCCTGCCCCTCCTGCGGGTCTGCGCGTCGGCGACCTGGTGGGTCGGGTCAATCTGGATCGGTTCAGCCGTGGACGAGGTTCTCCGCAGCCTCCCGCCCGTGACGACCGGGGCGGTGGCGCTGGGGACCGCGGGCGTGGTGGCCCGGCCGTTCAGAGGCCTTCCGGACCGACGTCGATGGGTGGACGCGCCCCGGCTCCCGCGCCCCGACCCTCCCAACCGAGGGTCCAGGCTCCTGTCGATGCGCCGGTGATCATCATGAAGCCGCCGATCGCGATCCGCGAGCTGGCGGAGAAGTTGAACCGGAAAGGGTTCCAGATCATCGCGGATCTCATGGGCATGGGTGTATTCGTCACGGTAAACCAGACGATCGATGCCGAGGTCGCACAGCGGCTCTGCGCCAAGAACGGATTCCGTTTCGAGACCGAGCGACGGGACCTCGAGACCCACAAGACCAACATCCAGCCACGCGAGCCGAAGCTCGAACTGGACAAGGACGACATCGTCGAGGACCTCATGCCCCGGGCGCCCATCATCACCATCATGGGCCATGTCGACCACGGCAAGACCACCCTGCTCGACCGGGTCCGAAAATCCGACGTCGCCGCGGGCGAGGCGGGTGGAATCACCCAGCACATCGGTGCCTACACAATCTCCTATCCGCACCCCGTGTCCGGGAAGCTTGAGCAGCTGACCTTCCTCGACACCCCCGGTCACGCCGCGTTCTCCGCGATGCGGGCCCGCGGTGCCAATGTCACGGACATCGTCATCCTGGTCGTGGCTGCCAACGACGGTGTGATGCCCCAGACACTCGAGGCGCTCCAGCATGCTCGAGCCGCGCAGGTTCCCATCATCGTGGCCGTTAACAAATCGGACCACCCTGCAGCGAACGGCATGAAGGTTCGCCAACAGCTCCAGGACAAGGGGCTGGTCCCCGACGACTGGGGGGGTGACACACTCTACGTGGATTGCTCAGGCATGACAGGGGCAGGGGTCGACAAGCTCATCGAAAGCATTCTGCTCCAGGCGGAGTTGCTCGAGCTCAAGGCCAATCCGGACCGGAAGGCCAAGGGCAACGTGATCGAGTCGGGCATCGAGCCCGGAGGTCCCGTCGCCACCGTGCTGGTGCGCAAGGGCACCCTTCGTCAGGGCGATGTCGTTATCTGCGGTGAATTCTACGGCAGGGTCCGGTCGATGATGGATGAGGAGGGCAAGCGTCTGAAGGAGGCGGGCCCCTCTGTGGCCATGAGGGTGCTCGGCCTCAACGGCGTCCCCGAGGCTGGGTCCGAGTTCAGCGCGGTCGACAACGAGAAGGCGGCGCGGGATCTCGCCGAAGAGCGGACCCTCGAGCGGAAGAAGTCCAGTCTCGATGGCGGTCGTCCGCAACGGCAGACCCTCGAGGACATCTTCGGTCGTATCGACGAGCGGTCCGCGAAGATCCTCAAACTGATCGTCAAGGCGGATACCCAGGGTTCCGTCGAGGCCATCTGTGAGGCCCTTCGAAAGATCGAGTCCATCAAGGTCTCGCTCGAGATCGTGCGTGATGCCGTCGGCGCCATCACCGAGAGCGATGTGCTTCTGGCGAGCTCTGCCGACGCTGTCATCCTCGGTTTCCATACCCGCGTCGACAGCAGCGCGGCCGAGGCGGCCAAGCGCGAGGGCGTCCAGATCAAGCTCTACGCGATCATCTACGAGCTCATCGACCAGGTGAAGGAGGCCATGGCGGGTCTCCTCGACCCTCTTCAGAAGGAGGTCGTGGTGGGTCAGGCCGAGGTCCGGAAGACCTTCGAGCTTTCCAAGGGCGGCAAGGTGGCTGGCTGCCATGTCTCTTCCGGCAGGCTCGTCCGGGGCAAGATGCGGATCCGCCGCTCCGGCCATGTGATCTACGAGGGGGTCTCCCTGACGCTCCGTCGGTTCCAGGACGAGGTAAACGAGGTCCGGGCCGGCATGGAGTGCGGCGTCCGTCTCGACGGCTTCGATGACCCTCAGGAGGGTGATCTGATCGAGTGCTACGTCATCGAGAAGGTGGCGCAGAATCTCTCGTGACGTCGGTCGGGGTGTCCTTGCGTTGACACCCTGTCCCCAGAACGCCGATGGGCTGTTACCAAGCATGCAACCGACCAAAAACCGTCGTATCGCCCGGGTCCGCGAACTGCTCAAGCAGGAGATCGCCGAGGTGATCCGGCAGGAGATCCCGATCGACACGGCCGGGCTTCTGACGGTCAACGATGTCGGCGTTGCGAGGGACCTCCGCTCCGGGATCGTTTTCCTCGGCTTTGTCGGCTCGAAGGCCCAGCGCAGGACCGCGCTTGAGGAGCTCGAGGCCAAATCCCGTCTCATCCAGTCCCGGGTCGGTTCCTCGGTCCGGCTCAAGTTCACCCCGGAGCTCCGGTTCCAGATCGACGATTCGATCGAGAAGGGCAACCGTGTCCTCTCCATCCTCGAGCAGATCGAGCAGGAGCAGCGCGGGCAGCAGCAGCAGTAGACCAGACGCCTTCGTGACGGGTCTGTCCTCTCTCCAGCGCGACGTTTCCTCCGAATGAAGGCCGCACCCAAACCTGTCCGAGATCTCCTCGATGCCCTCGCCGACGCGAAGTCCGTCTGTGTGGTCGGGCATGTCCGACCCGATGGCGACTGCATCGGGTCCCAGGTCGGTCTCGCCCTGGCCCTCGAGGGGGCGGGCAAGGCGGTGACCGTCTGGAATGACGATGGGTGTCCCGATAAGCTGCGGATCCTTGATCCGGAGCGACGGGTCCGGCGTCCTGCCTCGGGTCACCGCTTCGACGCGGTCGTTGCGACGGACTGTGCCAGCTTCGAACGGCTCGGACGCTGCGGGGATCTGGTCCGGGATCGTGGGATCTTCATCAACATCGACCACCACGCCAGCAACACCCGGTATGCCGACATCAACTGGGTGTCCCCGCGCGAGCCGTCGACCGGGGAACTGGTCTACGACCTCTGCCAGTGGGCGGGTTGGAAGATCACCCAGCCGATGGCCAACTGCCTGTTCGCCGCGGTCAGCACGGACACCGGTAGCTTCCAGTATCCGACCACCACCCCCGAAACGCTGGAGATCGCGGCGCGGCTGGTCGATGCCGGGGCCGATCTGGGTGGGCTCTGCGAGAAGATCTACCAGAGCTACCCCATCACGCGCGTTCGACTCCTCCGCCATGTCTACAGCAAGTTCCGCATGGCCCACGGTGATCGCACCGCCTATTTTTGGCTCCGGAAGGCCGACTATGCACGGGCGGGGGCGGACTCCGAGGAGAGCGAGGGTCTGATTGACCACATCCGGGCCATCGAAGGCGTCGTTGTCGCCATCATGTTCGAGGAGATGGGGGCCGACATGGTCCGCCTCAGCATCCGCAGCAAGAACCCGTCCATCGACGTGGGCGCCGTCGCGGCCCTCTTTGGTGGCGGGGGGCACCGCGCTGCCGCGGGCGCCCGCATCCAGGGAACAGCCCTGTCGGTCCAGCGTCGCGTGCTCGCCGCGGTCCGGCGTTCCCTCTCCGCCTAGGCCCCCTCATGCAGGAACTCAACGCGCTGGATGGGGCTCTGTTGGTCGACAAGCCCTCCGAGTGGACTTCCCACGACGTCGTGGCGAAGGTCCGTGGCCATTTTCGGCTCCCCAAGGTGGGGCATTGCGGGACGCTCGATCCCATGGCCACGGGACTTCTCATCCTCGTCCTCGGCAAGGCGACCCGGTATTCGGAGCGTCTCATGGCGTCGGACAAGGTCTACGAGGGCACGATGCGCCTAGGTGAGGTCACGGACAGCTATGACGCCGATGGCGAGCTCGTGGAGACCCGCCTCGTTCCTCCGCTTTACCTTGAGGACCTGAACGAGGCGGCATCGGCGTTCGTCGGCGACCTCCAGCAGATTCCTCCCATGGTCAGCGCGAAGAAGGTCGGGGGGGTTCCGCTGTACCGGCTGGCCCGCCAGGGGCGGGAGATTCCAAGGGAACCCCGGCTTGTCCACGTCTACACCTTCCGGTTCGAGGATTATGAGGACCCCTTCGGTTACTTCAGGGTGAGCTGCACCAAGGGCACCTATGTCCGCTCCCTTGCCCACGATCTGGGCCAGCGCCTCGGTTGCGGGGCCCATCTCGCGGCATTGCGCCGGACGGCGTCGGGTCGCTTCGATGTGGCCGATGCGCTGCCCCTCCAGGAGGTTCTGGCTCTGGATCGGAAGGGGCTGGAGGCCCGGGTGATCCCGTTGATCCGCCTCAAGGGAATGGAGTAAGGGGGGAACGATGCTGGTCATCCGCAGCGCGGAACCGTTTCCAGGCAGCCCTCGGGGTTCCAGCATCGCCTGGGGCATGTTCGATGGGGTCCATCTGGGGCACCAGCATGTGCTGCGTCTCGCGCTCAATGAGGCCCGAATCCGGGGGGGACGTGCGGTCGCTCTCACCTTCGATCCCCACCCTCAGTCCGTGGTCTGTCCGGAAAGGGCGCCACGGCTTCTGCAGTCCCTGTCCCAGCGGCTCAGGTATCTCGGGTCGATCGGCATGGATGTCGCGCTCGTCCTCGAGTTCACCCCCGAACTGTCCCGCGTCAGTGGTCAGGCCTTCGTGGAGCACCTGCTGTCGAGGACCTCGGGATTCTCCAGCCTCTCGGTGGGGGAGGGATTCCAGTTCGGGGCGCAGAGGTCGGGCGACATCGCCCTCCTTCGACGAATGGGCACGGAACGGGGATTTGCCGTCCATGTGGCCCAGCCCGTCTCCATTGGCGGGACCGTCGTCAGCAGTTCACGCATCCGCCAGAGCCTCAGGGAAGGGGACCTTGACACCGTCTCGGAGCTCCTGGGTCGGCCCTACGCCGTTTCTGGGATCGTGGTCGAGGGCGACAGGCTGGGACGTCGCATCGGCTTTCCGACCGCCAACGTCGATGTCCATGGGCTCGAGCTTCCCCCGCACGGCGTCTACGCCGCGCGGGTCCGGATGCCGCCGGACACCGTCGAGGTCCCGGCCGTGCTGAACTGGGGTGTCCGTCCGACGCTGAAGCGTCCGGAAGGGGAGAGCCGCTTCGAGGTCCATCTCCTCGACGGGGGGCGGGATTTCTATGGCCGGGAGCTCGAGATCACCTTCGTCCAATTCCTCCGGGGTGAATGTCGGTTCGACTCCTTCGATGCGCTTCGGTCACAGATCGACCGGGACTGCGCGGGGGCCCGGGACCTCCTCGGCTGAGCGGCCAGCCTCCTCGGAGGGGGACTCAGAACTCCACGGGGATGTTGGTCCGTCCGCACCCCGGGCAGCGTGACCGGTCGACCTCTGGGTCATCCGTGTAGACGAGTGAGCACTGGGCGCAGCGGAAGATCCGATCCTCCGAGATGTCGGCGCCGACCCGTCGTCGGACCCGTTCGTCCCAGAGGGCGAGCACCGTGAGGGTGCCTAGGACTCCGAGGGTCCAGCCGAGGATGAGATTCTCCGGGCTGGTCATTGTTGTGGGGCGGGGCGGGTGTTCCAGCGGAGCACGAGCTCGCCGGTCCTCCACTCCGCCGGATTCCCTATTCCGGGGCCGGCTTGGCCCGACCCAGTGATGAATCGGAGCCCGCGGGACCATCCGAGAGCAGCACGGTCCGCGTCGGCGTTGCCGCATCCCTCGACCAATCGTGACCGGATCACGTCGCCTCCCGGACCGACTACGAGCTCGACCACCGTCGACGGCAGGATGTCCTCGACCATGGAGGAGGGGGGGGGAGTGGCGGCTTCGAAGGCAAGCGATGCGAGATCACCTCTGAGCGCGACCGAGGTCTCACCTTTCAGAAGCAGGGGTCGGATCGCAGGGCCCGGAATCGGACCGTCGATGGTCCGTCCCGCCTGCCGATCCTGTCTGGCCTGTCCGTCCGGTCCGGGGCTCCATTCGATCCCGGAAGAGGCCTCCAGCCATCGGGGGGACGACTCCCATCGGAACAACGGGTATTCGGATCCTCCGCCGGACCTGGGATTTTGCGGAGGCGTCGTCTCCCGGAGATTTGCCGAGAATTGTCGGGGATCCGCGGACCAGCCTTCCGCCCCGACCCGGTTTTGGGGCCTGGGATCCAGCTTCATGGTGAAGACTTTTCCAACCTGAGGGGTCGGGAGGGTTGGCCAGTGGGATAAGGACATGAACAGGATGCCTTGAACCGTGGCAAGGAGCGCCGTGGTGACCAGGATCCGGGAACGCCCCCAGACCGCGGACGGCTCGGGAGGGTGGGGTGCTGTCACGGGGTGGAAGCGGGGAGGGTCGAGAGGACAATCTCAGTCATCCCGGACCGGCGTGCGAGGTCCGAGATTCCCATCAGGAATCCGTAGGAGACGGAGGCGTCGGCCTCCACAAGGAGGATTCCCGGGCGCGGGTTACGGCTGCGACGGGTGAGCGTCTCCTCGAGGGACTGCAGGGTGGTGATCTGGTTTTCGAAGTAGAGCCGTTGGTGTCTGTCGACGGCCAGGATCAGGGTGGGCTCCCCGTGTGCCGTTGCGGGACCCGCGGAGGAGGCCGGCAGTGCGATCCGGTTGCCGCGGGGCAGGATGAGGTGCCCCTGCAGCATCGCGGCGAGTGCGATCGGGAAGAGCACACACAGGAACGGGGCTAGGTCCAGCTGGCCGCGGAACAGGCGGGTGGTCCGTTGGAATCTCATGGGTTCCGCCCCGGGTCTCCGGGAGCACCGGCATCCCCGAGGGCCAGTCTGACCGCATCCCGGCTCGCCTTCTCCATGTCCATCACGATCAGGTTGACCCGATGAACGAGGTAGTTGTAGGCGGCGTAGCAGAAGGCGGCGATCCCGATGCTGACCGCTCCCGAGTAGAGGGCCTGCATCAGGCCATCGAACATCTGGGCCGGTGCGGCATAGCCGGCGCCCCACGTGCCATCCCCGCGGAGACCGCGGAAGACGCCACCGAACCCGAACAGGGTTCCCATGAGCCCCAGCAGCGGAGCGACCTGGGCGATCGTGGCGAGAAGCGGGAGGTTGTGCTCCAGACGCGGGACCTCCGACTGGCCGATCTCCTCGATCACCTCATCGATGCGTTCCCGACCTCCATCCCGGTTGAGAATGGCTGCCTTGACCAGACGGGCCACGGGTCCGGGTGTCGCGTCGCAGATCGACAGTGCTTCGATCACGTTGTCGCGGCGGATCACGTTCCGCACACCCGCGAGGAACTGTGCGGAGTCGATCTGGACCCGGTGCAGATAGAGCAGCCTTTCGATGACCACCACCACGGCGGCGCTTCCCACGAGGATCAGGACCCAGAACATCACCCCAAACCCCGGTGCTCCCGCCTCCGGGGACAAGGCTGGAGAGGCAGGGGGATTGGTCGCGATGGCGGCGAGGAGCGGCCCGGGCAGCATGGTTCGAGGCTAGGAGGTGCTGGGCTTGCGGACGAGGCGAAATTCCGGGCCGACGCCTCCTCCTGGGTCCGCCCGCGGTGATTTCTGTGGTCTGGAGATTCTAGGGCTCATGGATTCACCCACGCTCGGGTCGCCGTGCGCCAAAAATTCTTCACAAACAACTTGAAGGAGGACGTCAACGAGCTTAGACAAATCGGGTCCCCAAACTAATTCACCCGAGTGGGTGGGTTGGCGGGCTTGGGCGGTGCAAACCGTGTGTCACCCCCAAGCCCGCTTTTCTTTTGTGGGAGGTCCATCCAGGAGGCTCGAGAGCCAGTGTGCCCTCCAGTGGTCCCGTCCCCGCAGCGGAAGAATGCCCCCGGAGTTTCGGGACTGGGTCCAGGACCGGTTCTGCTCCCGTTGTCCCCGAGAATCCATCTTCCCGAGGGTTCCGTGGCAGAATAGACTCCCTAGACAGGGCGGTCGTTCCTCCAAGGAGTCACGGGTGTGGGTCCGGGATGCTCCACCCCGATTCAGCAACCGCACCGTTACTCCACCGACCATGATCACCGCACTCCCACGCTCGTCCGGACGGACCCTCGGCTTCAGGATGAGTGGAAAGCTCCATGACGAGGACTACCGCCATTTCCAGCCCACCGTGGAAAAGGCTACCGAGAGCCACAAGAAGGTCCGTCTTCTCGCGCACTTCGACGATTTCCATGGATGGGACCTGCATGCCCTGTGGGACGACATCAAGTTCTCGACGAAGCACTGCACGGACATCGAGCGGATCGCCCTCGTTGGGGATCGGAAGTGGGAGGCGTGGATGGCGAAGGTCTGCAAGCCCTTCACCCTGGCAAAGATCGAGTATTTCGACAGCGCCAACATCGACGCCGCCTGGGCGTGGCTGGAACTCGAATGAGCGTCGGGTCCGCCTGGTCCGCCCGGGCCGTCCTCCGGCTCCAGACCTCCCTTCGCGGTCGGTCGGGTGATGCCGTCCACCGGTTGGCATGCAGTTGATCCTGCCCCTGGTTGCGGCAGTCGTGTTCGCCACCGGGGCGCTGGTGTTCAAGCGCGCCTACGCGGCCGGGGCTGGGGTTGTCCACGCCGTCGTGGTCAACAACGTGATCCTGGCCCTCCTGTTTGTTCCGACGCTGGCCTGGGAGCCGATGCCGATCCCGTGGCACCTGTGGTATCAGCCGGTCCTCACCGCCGCGGCGTTCGTCCTGGGACACCTTCTCAACGTCCTTTCGCTGCGGATCGGCGATGTTTCGGTCTCGACCCCTCTCCTCGGCGCCAAGGTCATCTTCGTGGCGCTGATTGCCCGGTGGGGTTTTGGTCACATACTGACGCCCGCCCAGTGGTGGGCCGCGGGACTCGCGACCTCCGGGGTCGTGGTGATGGGGCTGACGGAACTGCAGTCCGGTCGGAGCATGGGTCGCACCACGTTGACCGCCCTGGGAAGTGCTGCCGCGTTCGCGCTCACCGACACCCTCATCCAGACGTGGGGTGCAAACTTCGGTGTCCTTGGGTTCCTGTCGCTGCAGTTCGCCGCTCTTGGAATCCTCTCGCTGTCCACCCTTCCGTTCTTCGGATGGTCGTCCCTCAGGGCACCACTCACGGCCTGGAAATGGATGTCCCTAGCCACGCTGCTGTCGGCGATCCAGGCGTTCATCATCACCGTGACCATTGCGATGTGGAGGGATGCCGCCGGAGTCAATGTGCTCTATGCGACCCGCGGTCTCATGAGCCTCGCCCTGGTGTGGCTGGTGGGGAATTGGCTCGGCAACGCCGAGCGCCAGGCCGTCGGGGGGCGCACCATGGCCTTCCGGGTTCTGGGAGGCGCACTCATCCTCGGAGCCGTCGCCATCGCTTCGTGGTTCCGCGTGGACCGCTGAGATCCGCCGTCGTGGACGGTGTATCCTGGGGAGGCGCCTTCCGAAGACCGACTCAGCCCACCAGCTCCCGGATGGGCTGGATCCCGGGTTCCACCAGGAACTGGGGCCGGCCGGTGAGGTCGGTGACGGTCACCTTGTTCACGTCGATGCCCAGGTTCTGGTAGAGCGTGGCGTGGACCTCGCCAAATCCCACCGGTCGCTCGCTCGCCTCTCCGCCGAGCCGGTCCGTGGCGCCAATCACCTGTCCGTGCCGCATCCCGCCTCCGGCCAGCAGCGCGAAGCTCACCCGGGGCCAGTGGTCCCGGCCTCCGTCTTTGTTGATGGTGGGCGTGCGTCCGAACTCGCCCCAGACCACCACGCTCACGTCCTTGTCGAGCCCACGGTCATGGAGGTCCTGGATCAAGGCGCTCAGGCCTCGATCGAGCAGCGGGAGGTCCTGCCGTAGGGCGCCGAAGTTGTCGCCATGATGGTCCCACCGGCTGAATGCCAGGGTGACGCACCGGGCTCCGGCCTCGACGAGGCGCCGGGCCACCAGGAAATGCTCCATCAGCTTCGGGGCACCGTCGTCCCGGTTCTTCGGATCCCCCTTGCCATAGGCTTCGATCACCCGGGGATCCTCCCGCCTGTAGTCGAGGGCCTCGACCAGTCTGCTGGAGGTCAGGATCCCGAAGGCCTGCTGGTTGTAGGCGTCGAGCCCGGACAGGTTGCCTGAGCTGTCGACGTCACGACGGAACTGGTCGAGACCCGAGAGCAGGGCACGTCGATCCGCGAGCCGGTCAAGCGTCACGCCGTTCAGGATCATGTCGTCCTTGCCACCGCCCTTGTTGATCTCGAACGGGGCACAGGCGGCCCCGAGGAATCCGGCGACGCCGTTGTCGGACCACGGCACGTGGCCCATCTTCGGCGCAAGGCCCACGAAACCCGGCATCGACGGATCGGCGGAGCCCTGCACCTTGTTCAGGAAGGACCCCATCGACGGCCAGCCCCCGGGAGGCTGGTTCCGGTTCAATCGACCCGTGTAGCACTGGAAGGACTCGTGTCGATCCTCCATGCCGGTCATCGACCGGATGATCGTGTACTTGTCGGCCAGCCGGGCGAGACGGGGCAGGTGCTCGCAGATCTGGATTCCAGGGACGTTCGTCGGGATCGGCTTGAACTCCCCACGAACCTCTCCGGGGGCATCCATCTTCAGGTCGAACATGTCCTGGTGGGAGGGCCCACCCGGGAGGAAGATCATGATGACCGCCTTGTGCTGGTTGCCACGGCTGCCGATGCCCGCGGCGGCCTCCGCCTGGAGCAGTCCGGGAAGCGCCATGCCCCCGAGCCCCAGCGAGCCGATGCGCAGGAAATTGCGACGGGACAGTCCGTCACAGAACCCGGACCGGGTTGGAGAGGAGGCGAGGACGGTCAGCATGGAGTGCCGGTGGGTTAAAACACTGGGGCGAGCCTGTTGGAAGATGGATCCGGAATCGCGGTTCGGGCAAGTCCGGATCAAGAAGAGTCCGGATCAAAATGATCGGTCGGTCAGTCCATTCGGGAGCCGGCTGGAGGGTGTCATTGGGTCCGAGCTCCCCTCTTCTTGGAAAATTCTCCCGGACGCCATCAGGCCCGTGCCTGAGTCCCGGAAGTTCGGTGCTCCAAAGCCCAGCAGAATTCCCTTCCGCGAGTCCCTGGACCCCAGTTCAATCCGCCCACCATGGATCCGCTGCTCAAGCTGCTCGCCTCCGATGCCTCGCTCTCCACTCCCCAGCTCGCGGCCATGCTCGATCTCACCGAGGCCGAGGTGCGGGATCGGATCCGGCAGGCGGAGCGCGACCGATACGTCCTCGGGTACCGGGCCGTGCTCAACGAGGAGAAGCTGGGACGCGATCTGGTCCGGGCCATGATCGAGGTCAAGATCACACCCGAGCGTGGTGGCGGGTTCGACAAGCTGGCCGAACGGATCTCGAAGTATTCCGAGGTTCGCTCCTGTCACCTCATGTCCGGAGGCTATGACCTCCTGGTCGAGGTCGAGGGAACCAACCTCCGCGAGGTCGCAACCTTCGTGTCGGAGAAGCTCTCGACGATCCAGGGGGTCCTCTCCACGGCCACCCACTTCGTCCTGAGGGCCTACAAGGAGCAGGGCGTGCTCATGGCGGGGTCCGCCGAGGACCAGCGGCTTGCCATCGCTCCCTAGCCGGGAGCCATGCGCGTCACGCCAGCGTCACAGGGATCGTCTCGATGCACCGTACCGCCGTTCTGAACGTGGTGGGACTGACCCGCGGGCTGATCGGGGAGCACACGCCGCGCCTTGCGGCCTGGACCCGCGGACATCCCGCCACGCTCATCGATCCGGCCCTACCCGCGGTGACCTGTACCGCGCAGTCGGACTACCTCACCGGACGCCGTCCATCGGACCACGGGATCGTCGGCAATGGCTGGTACCATAGGGAACTGTCCGAGGTGCAGTTCTGGAAACAGTCGAACCACGTCGTCACCGCACCGAAGATCTGGGACGAACTGCGGTCCTATTTCCCCGACTTCACCTGCGCGAAGGTGTTCTGGTGGTACAACATGTATTCGACCGCCGACTGGTCGGTCACGCCGCGGCCGATGTACCCGGCCGATGGACGGAAGGTGTTCGACATCTATGGATGGCCCTATTCCGTCCGTGATGAGCTGAAGTCCGAGCTGGGGGAGTTCCCGTTCCCGGGGTTCTGGGGCCCGGCGGCAGGAGTCGATACCCCCCAGGGGCGGATGGATGCGGCCACCCGATGGATCGCCGAGTCCGCCAAGATCCTCGAGCGTCGCCACCGTCCGACCCTGAGCCTCGTCTATCTGCCGCACCTCGACTACAACCTGCAGCGGTGGGGTCCGACACAAGGCGGGGGCATCAACCCGAAAGTCGTGGCCGAGCTCCGGGCGATCGATGCCATTGTTGGGGATCTCCTGGAGTTCTATTCCGAACAGGGCGTCCAGGTCGTCCTCCTCAGCGAATACGGCATCACAAACGTGTCCCGGCCCGTGCACCTGAACCGGCTCTTCCGTGAGCGCGGATGGCTGACGGTCAAGGACGAGCTGGGACTGGAGCTTCTGGATCCCGGCAATTCGAAGGTCTTCGCCGTGGCCGATCACCAGGTCGCCCATGTCTATGTCAACGAGAGGCGCCTGGTGCCGGAGGTGCAGGAGTTCCTCGAATCCGTCCCGGGTGTCGCCGAGGTCTGGGATTTTCCGATGAAGGTCCAGAACGGCCTCGCCCACCCCCGGGCGGGGGATCTGGTGGTGTGGTCGGATCCCGATGCCTGGTTCACCTACTATTACTGGCAGGACGACGCCCGGGCCCCGGACTTCGCCCGCTGCGTGGATATCCATCGCAAGCCCGGATACGATCCGGTCGAACTCTTCCTGGATCCTGCGATCCCGGCGGTCCGGCTGAAGATCGCGTGGCGCCTCCTCCAGAAGAAGCTGGGATTCCGGATGCTCATGGACGTCATCCCGCTGGACTCCACCTTGGTGCGAGGGTCACACGGTCGACGGCCCGAGGACCGGAACGACTGGCCGGTCCTGATCTCGCCACGGACTGTCGAGAGGGAATCCCTTGGATCTCTTGACATCCATTCGCTCCTCAAGGCGCTCGTGGTTGGAGGGTGACGGGTGGGACGAGGAAAAAGTCCCCACCGGCCTGGCGGCCGATGGGGACCTGGAATCGCTCCGTACCCACCCGGGGAGTCCGCCCCAAACCCTAGGGCGAAATCCTAGTTGGTGGCGATGTCGATGGTTTTTGCCTTGGCCTCGGCAGCCTTCGGCAGGGTGATGCGCAGGACGCCATCCTTGTAGGCGGCCTTGACCTTGTCGGTCATCACCGGCTGGCCGAGGCCGACCTGGCGCTCGAACCGACCGTAGTAGCGCTCCGAGCGGAGGACTTCGTTCTCCTTCACCTCGCGCTCCTGCTTCCGCTCGCCGGAAACGGTCAGGACATTGTCTTGGAAGGTGATGCTGACGTCCTTCGTGTCGACCCCTGGGAGCTCCAGGCTGATGGTGAAGGTGTCGTTGTCCTCATGCAGTTCCATGGCGGGCAGGAATTCGCCCTGGAAACCGTCCCGGGGCAGGTAGGTCCACGGAGTCTCGAGAAGCCGGTCGAAGTCCCGGCTGAGATTGAGCAGGGACGCGAACGGGCTGGTGGGATAGCTGCGACGTGTGATCAGTGAGTTCATGGTCGTTGTCCTTTCAGTGTTCTGGATGTTCCATCCAATAGCATCCCTTCAGCAGTGAGCATGCCGCGACGACCCAGCGATGTTTTCGGGGCCCCAATCCGGATTTCTGGGGGTCTGTCCCCAGGTTGTGCGACCGGTCGTGTCGGGGGTTCACCGGGACTGGGAATCTCCGACCCGCATGTGTCGCAGATCCTCGGATCCGGGATGGGTCTCGCAGGCGGGACCGGGACCCCTGTGGGAGGATGCAGGGCTCCACCTCACCCGGCTTTGGGGGTGATCCCGGCCAATTCCCGGATGGGCGGTCCCCTGGACCGTTGCTCTTCCTTCGCTTTCCCGGCTGGACCTTGGGCGAGGCGGTCTTGCTACGCTCTCCGGACCGGTGCGGTCCGATTGAGAATCGCGTCAGGAATGCAACGATGTCCATCATGATGACTCCCCTCCGAACTCTCGCCTCCGCCGCAGTGGCCGCGGGGCTCCTGGTTCTTTCCACCTCCGCCGCCCAGCCAAAGGCCTCGGCCTTCCGCATGCTGCAGGAGGATTTCCCGTTCCAGTCCGCCTGCATCGGCGCCGACTTCCCCAGCAACAACGTCGCCCTCAAGGGCTATGCGATCCGTGTCGGCAACGACGCCACGATGCTCTTCGACTCCGACACCCTCCGCATGGCGGCGGGTTGGACCGGCGGGTTCATCAACACCCGCGGCGTGGTGTTCGACGGAAACCATGGCCAGCACCCCCAAATGGTGGGCGAGCAGAGGTTCGGGGTCGGCAACGGACCCGGAGTCGGGATCCCGGGCCAGGGGTTCGCCGACACCCGGCCCGAGCCGTTCGGTCCGATCGACAAATCCGTCGGCCACTGGAAAGGACTCTATGTCGACGGCATGGACACGGTCCTGAGCTACACGGTGCGCGGCACCATGGTCTATGAGAAGCCGGGCAGCCTTGCGGGACCGGCCGGTGTGGCGTTCACCCGGACGTTCCGGTTCGGTCCGCCGAAGCAGGGGGCGACCTCGATCGGACGCCACACGGTGAAGGACCCATTCACGATCCAGCTGGCCGAGGTGTCGGACGCCCAGGTCCAGGTGGGCCTCCAGGCGGGGCTTCCGGCGCTGGTCTTCTCGTCAGGCGATCGGTCGACGGTGGTCGCCGGGACCGCGCTGCCGAAGGGCGTCGAGATCAAGGTGGAGGGCTCGCGGGCGTTTCTGCTCGTCGGGGCCGGTGTGAAGGCGGATGAACCGTTCAAGGTCACGATCTGGAGCGGTCCGAGGGCGTCGACCTCCGGTGCGATCGACCTCGCCAAGGCAGCGCCGTCGCTGCCGGACTTCATGAAGGGCGGACCCCGGCATTGGCCGGAGACGGTCAACCTGAAGGGGCGCCTGGCGACCAGTTCGACCCCGGACGGCGCCTATGTGACCGATTCGATCACGGCCCCCGAGGACAATCCCTGGAAGCGTCGTGTCCGGTTTGGCGGCATGGATTTTTTCTCGGACGGCAAGCGCGCGGCGCTCTGTACGCACGATGGCGACATCTGGATCGTCTCGGGCATCAATGACTCCCTCGAAAACCTGGTGTGGAGCCGGTTTGCCTCGGGCCTGTACGAACCCCTCGGGCTCGTGATCGTGAAGGACCAGATCTACACCTCCGGGCGGGACGGCATCACCCGGTTCGTCGACCTCAACAAGGACGGCGAGGCGGACTACTACGAGAACTTCAACAACGACGTCATGTCGACCCGGGGCTTCCACGAGTTCGTCTTCGACCTCCAGCGGGACGATGCCGGGAACTTCTATTTCGCGAAGGCCAACCCGGTGAACGGGGGTGGGAGTGGGTTCGGCGACGAGAAGGCCTCGCGGGGCAACGGTGTGGTCTGCTCCCATGCTGGCTGCCTCTTCCGGGTGAGTCCCGACGGCAAGACCTTCGAGGTCGTGGCCCGCGGCTTCCGGGCTCCGAACGGCATCGGCGTCCGTGGCGACGGCCAGGTGACCACGGGCGACAACGAGGGCACCTGGGTGCCGACCTCGCCCCTGAACTGGGTCGATGGCAAGGCGTTCCATGGCGTGATCAACTCGAAGACGCCGGCCGGGGCCCCCGGGAACTACGTTCCACCCATTCTGTGGCTGTCGCACTCGGACTTCTGCAACTCCAACGGCGGCCAGGTCTGGGTCACCAGCTCGAAGTGGGGTCCCTACCGCAACGAGCTCCTGTACGAGTCCTACGGCAGGTCGTCGCTATTCCTGGTCATGCGCCAGGACCTCGGCGACGGACGTCAGCAGGCCGCGGCGGTCCGCTTCCCCCTCAAGTTCACCAGTTCCGTGATGCGGGCACGGTTCCATCCCCATGACGGGCAGCTCTACGTGGCGGGTCTGAGCGAGTGGCAGTCGAACGCCGCCCGGATCACCGGGTTTGACCGGGTTCGCTACACCGGCAAGCCGGTCTATGGCGTGAATGCCGTCAAGGTCGTGTCGGAGGGTGTGGAAGTTCACTTCAGCCAGCCGCTCGACAAGGCTTCGGCCGAGGATGTCCAGAACTGGAGCGGCAAGCGCTGGAACTATATCCGCAGCGAGAACTACGGGTCGCCGGAGGTCTGGGTGTCGAATGCCGCCAAGAAGGGCCGTGAGTCCCTCGACATCACCGGTGCGAAGCTGGGCAAGGATGGACGTTCGGTGATCCTGAAGATCGAGGGCCTCCGTCCTGTCAATCAGCAGTCCCTGAAATGGGACATCAAGGCGGCGGACGGCACCCCGATCTCGCAGGAGATCCAGCAGACCATCCACCAGATCCCGGGCCGTCCGCTGTCGATGAACTGAAGTCCACCGACACCCCAGAGATCCCCGTCCCATGATGAACTCCCGACTCCGGTCCCTTGGGCTCCTCCTCACCCGGATCTTCCGGCACGGCTCGGGACGTCTCGACGTCCTCGCCACCGGATTGGTCCTGTGGGCGGTGTCGACCCAGGGACTGGGAGCCGCGGAGCCCTTGACGGGACTGATCCGCACGATCACAGCGGGCGGGGTCACCGACGTGTCGGTGACCCCGAACGTCTGGCTCTTCGTCCCGAAAGGCCAGCCGGCCACGCCATTCGTGCCGGCGGGTCCCTTCACGGCCCGATGGGAGGGGTCGATCTCAGCCGACCTGCGAGGGGACTTCACCTTCCAGGTCCTCGCCCAAGGCGCCCTGAAGGTCTCCATCAACGGTGCCCTGGCGCTCGAGGCCAAGGACACGGGTCCAGCCCTGGCGATTGGGCAATCGGTTCGTCTGAACAAGGGGACCAACAGCCTCAAGGTGGAGTTCACCTCCCCGGCGGTGGGGGAGTCGATGGTCCGGCTGTTCTGGACCAACCGGGAGATCCCGCTCAGCACCCTCCCGCTGGCCCAGTTGTCCCATGAATCCACCGAGGCGCTGCGGCGTTCCGCGGGGGTGCACGAGGGACGCGATCTCTTCCTGGAACTCCGATGCGCCCGGTGCCACCAGACTCCGGGCTCCGTTCCGGAACTGTCCATGGATGCCCCGGAGTTCGATGGGATTGGATCGCGTCGACAGGTCGATTGGATGGCCGCCTGGATCCGAGATCCGCAGGCCCACCGGGCTGGCACGCCGATGCCGGCGATGCTCTCGGGAGAGGGCTCCGCGGAGGATGCCGCCGCGATTGCGGCCTACCTGGGCTCCCTGAAGGGCGAAGGTCCTGCCGCGGTCCAGCCAGGCGCCATCGAGACCGGCAAGGGGCTGTTCGAAAAGCTCCACTGTGGGGCCTGCCATCCGGCACCGGGCACCTCCGACCTCAAGCCGCATCAGGTCTCCCAGAAGGAAGTCAGCGCGAAGTTCACACCCGGCGCCCTCGCCGCCTTCCTGCAGAAACCCGAGCAGCACTTCCGTTGGATCCGGATGCCCAACTTCAAGCTGACCGCGACCGAAGCCTCGGACCTCGCGGCCTATCTACATTCCGTTGCCGACCCAGCACCCGCAGGCGATCCCGCCAAGGCGGATGCCGACCGGGTGGAGCAGGGGAGGAAGCGGGTCGCCTCGATCGGGTGCCTGAACTGCCATGCCCTCGACGGCGTGAAGAATGAATTCACCGCCAAGCCACTGGTCCAGCTGGCGCCGGCATCCTGGAAATCGGGATGTCTGGCCGAGACACCCTCCACCGGATCCAAGGTACCGCGGTACACCCTCACCGCCGACCAGCGGGCCGCGCTCCAGGCATTTGGGGCGTCCGACCGAGCCTCGCTGGACCGCGCCACGGCGGCCGATTTCCTCGAGCGTCATTCGGTGCACCTGAACTGTCGGGAGTGCCATGGCCAGTTCGAGGGGTTCCCGGCCTGGGATCATCTCGTGGGCAAGCTCAAGCCCGAGTGGGCCACACGGTTCATCCGGGGCGAGATCGCGGTGAAGCCTCGGTCCTGGGCCGAATACCGCATGCCGGCGTTCCCGGCCTATGCGCAGGGACTGGGTGAGGGACTCTCCACCCTCGCGGGGCTGCCGCCGGTGACCGCGCCCGATCCGGCGCCGTCCGACACGGCGACACTGGCCGAGGCCGGACGCAAGCTCGTCGGGGCCAACGGCGGGTTCGGCTGCATCAGCTGCCACAGCATCGGGGAATTCGGGGCCACCCAGGTCTTCGAGGCCCCGGGCATCAATCTCGCCACCAGCTTCGACCGCCTGCAGCCCGACTACTTCCACCGCTGGCTCCGGGCGCCGACCACCATTGATCCGGCCAGCAAGATGCCCGTCTACTTCGACGAGGAGGGGCGGAGTCCGCTGCCGGAGATCCTGGGTGGCGACGGTCCGAAGACGATCCAGGCCGTCTGGGAATACCTGCGCCTCAAGGACAGGATGGCGAAGCCGGAGTGAGTCGGGGTTGGGTCCGCCGATTGACACCCCGGAGGACGCTCCATAGGTTGCCTGCGACATGAGCTCTTCCGTGACCGAATCCCCCTGCACCGAAACCACCTCCGCCTCCGTGGTGACGCTGACCGATGCGGCCGCCCGCCACATCGCGTCGATGCTGGCCGAGGACAAGGCGAACACCGGCAAGCCCCTGCGCGTCTACGTCGAGGCCGGAGGCTGCTCGGGTCTCCAGTACGGCATGACCTTCGACGAGCGCCGTGACGACGACATCGCGGCCGAGTTCCACGGCGTGTCCGTGGTCGTCGATCCCTTCAGCGCCAACTACATCCGGGGCGCCGTGATCGACTTCAGCGATGCGCTGACCGGGGGCGGGTTCAAGATCAACAACCCGAACGCCCAGAGCAGCTGCGGCTGTGGCAAGTCGTTCCACGCCTGAGCGTCGGAACCCTTTCTGAGTCGACGGCCATCCTGCGGATGCGGGATGGCCGTCTCTCTTTTGACGGGGGCGCCGGGGGCGAAAACGTGGTCTCCGGCGTGGGGCCCTGATAGCCTCGCCAGAGGTGATGTCGCTGCCGTCCTCCAGGGCTGTCGGATCCGCCGTCCCCGGGCGGTGGAAGGGCGCGCTGCCGTGGATCGCTGCGGGTCTGGCCGGACTCCTGGCCGCTCTGGCGTTTCCGTTGCCCGGGTGGTCCGGTCTGGCCTGGGTGTCCCCGGGCCTGTTGCTGCTCGCCGCGCTCGGGACGTCCCCGGGAGCCGCCTTCCGGCTCGGCTGGTTCTCGGGACTCGTCCAGTTCCTTGTGTCCCTCCGGTGGCTGCTCGCGATCCCATTTCCATCGGGTGCCGTGGCCGCCTGGCTCGCCCTCTCCCTCTACTGCGCCCTGTACCCGGCACTCTGGACCGTCTGGGCGACGATGTGGATCCGACGCTGGACCGCAGCCCCTGACGGAGGCCCGGTGCCGTGGGTCTCGGCCGCCTCGACCCTTGCGGGACTCCCCACCGTTCGACGTTCCGCACTCTGGTTGGGACTGGGACTTGGCGCGGCGGGGTTGGAGGTGATCCGGGGACGATTCCTGACCGGATTCCCCTGGAACTTCTGGGGCATCACCCAATGGAAGAACCTGCCGCTGATCCAGATCGCCTCGGTCACCGGAATCTTCGGGGTGACCGCACTGGTCCACTGGGTCTCCCTCGGCATTGCCGGCTCGGTCCTCCAGCTGATCCGTTCCACGCGGCAACGCACGTCCTGGATGTCGGATCTCCGGCTGCCCGTGCTCGTGCTGCTCCTGGTGCTGGCATGGGGGGTACGCCGTCTGGCCGTGCCCCGGACCGAGGGGGTGCCGGTGTCGCTGGCCCTGGTCCAGCCCAGCATTCCGCAGACGTTGATCTGGGACGAAGGCGCCAATCCTGGACGGTTCGGCACGGTGTTTGCCCTGACGCGGACGGCTCTCGAATCCAGACCCGACGTGCTGGTCTGGCCCGAGGGGTCGTTGCCGGACATCACGCGGGACCAGTTCGAATCGGTGACCCGAGAGACCGCCAAGGCCGGGGCGACGTGGGTGTTCGGGACCGGGTTCGGACGCGAGGTGGAGGGACGTCCGGAGCACTACAACGCGGCCTTGCTGGTCGATGCCCAGGGCCGGGTGGTCGACCGGTACATCAAGCGACGCCTGGTGATCTTCGGGGAGTATATTCCTCTCGAAAACACCCTGCCGTTCATGCGATGGCTGACGCCGATCGGCAGCAGCTTCACCGCGGGCACCCGGGCCGCCGCGTTCCCGCTGGGTCCGGGCAGGACCGTGGTGGCGTCGCCGGTGATCTGCTTCGAGGACATGTTCCCGGAGACGACCCGGGACCATGTGTCTGATACCACCGGATTCCTGCTCGAGCTCACCAACAACGGGTGGTTTGGGGAGGGCAGTGCCCAGTGGCAGCACACGGCTGGCGCGGTCTTCCGGGCGGTCGAGAACGGTGTCACCCTCGTCCGCTGCGCCAACAATGGGCTCACCTGCCGGATCGACCCCACCGGACGCGTGGCAGACCTGTTCCAGAAGGACGGAAGCGTCTACGGGCCCGGTGTGCTGCGGATCGAGGTGGCGGGACGTCCGAAGGATCAGGGGCCGACGTGGTATCGGCTCCGGGGCGACGTCTTCGGGATCACCTGTGCCGTTGTGGCCGTTCTCGGGATCAGCGTGGAGCTCCTGCAACGTCGACTCCGTACCAGGTCCGGAGCGTCGGCCTCCACCCGCGCCTAGGCCGTCGTCGGCTCAGGTGCCGACGAGTTCCCGGATCGGGGTGCCGCCGTCGGTCAGAAGACGGGGACGGCCGATCGGGTCGAGGAACTCCGTGTTGGGTGCGATCCCGAGGAGGTGGAACACGGTCGCCGCGAAATCGCGCGGACGGATGGGGCGGGAGTCCGGGAAGGCCCCGATGCGGTCGCTCGATCCCACGACCTGTCCCCCGGGGATTCCGGCGCCGGCGATCGCCATGGAGAAGCAGGCTCCCCAGTGGTCGCGTCCGCCCACGGCATTGATCTTCGGGGAACGACCAAACTCACCGACCGCGATCACCAGGGTCTCCTCCAGCAGCCCGCGCTCCTGGAGATCGTCGATCAGCGTGGCGAAGGTCCGGTCGAACTGGGGGCAAAGCACATCGCGGACCCGGCTGGCGTTGTTCGCGTGGGTGTCCCAGAGCGGACTCCCGGCAACCTCGGCCTTGCCCTCGCGGGGCCAGTTGACCTGGACCAGCCGGGTCCCGGCCTCGACGAGGCGGCGGGCGAGCAGGGCGCTCTGCCCGAATTTGTGGTCGCCGTAGGCCCGTCGGAGCGCTGCCGATTCCCGCTCGAGTTCGAAGGCCCGTCGGCAGCCGTCGGAGTGCAGCATCTGGAACGCGCGCTGGTGGGACTGGTCCCATGCCGTCGCCTGCTCGCTGCGGAGTCCGGCGGAGAAGTGGGAGTCGAGCTGCCGCAGGAGCGCCTGCCGGTCCTCAAGGCGGACCTCGGGCACGTCCTTGAGACGCGTCAGACCCTCGATGCGCACCGGGAGCTGGGTGGGGTCGCAGCGCATCACGACCGGATGCCACTTCGCCCCCATGAAGCCGCCATCCTGTCCGGGCCAGACGATGTTGCCGTCGTTGGCCATGATCTCGGGGAGGATTACGGACGACATCGGCGAGCGGGTGCTGGGCTTCAGGGTCCCCACGGCCGCGGCGATGCTGGGCCAGTCGTCCGGGCTGGGTGGAACGTTCTCCGCCTTCGAGGCCGGTTCGTAGCCGGTGAGCATGAAGGCCCCGCTGGTGGAATGGGCGTCGATCTCGGTGGTCATCGACCGGACGATCGACAGCCGGTGGGCCACCTTCGCGGTGTAGGGGAGGGTCTCGCTGAAGTGGATCCCCGGCACCCGGGTGGGGATGGATCGGAAGGTGTCGCGGATCTCGATCGGGGCGTCCGGCTTGGGGTCGAAGGTCTCGTGTTGCGGAGGACCGCCGCTCAGGAAGAGGAGGATGCAGGACTTTGCGCGTCCGAAGGAGGGGACAGCTGGGACGATGCCCAAGGCGGAGATTCCCGGCGAACCCAGTACCGTGGGCAGCGCCAGACCCAGCGCGCCAAGGCCACCCACCCGGAGCCATTCCCGTCGGGAGATCGACGGACCGCAACAGGGATGGGGTTGAGCGGGCATGCTTGAGGTGTCAGGAAGACGTTGGCCCCCGGACTTCGGGGGTTCAATGCTGAAGACGTTGGGAGGATCAGGCGCAGGGGTCTGACGCGCAGGCCGAGCCGCGGAGAGGGTGAGGGGCAAGGAAGGGACCCACACGGGGACGCGGAGACACGGAGGAAGACGCGGAGGGGAGGGGAAGACGGTAAGGCTGATTTTGGCATGGAAGAATGAGAGAGGGCGATGAGGGTCAGAGAATAGGTCTCAGGTCCTGGAGCAATGAAGTTCCCCAAGTGTCGTTTTCTGAAGGATCTCTCCCTCTTTCCTCCGTGTCTCCGCGTCGCCGTGTGAGTCCCCCCCAACCCGAAGCCCAACCGAAGGAGTTCTGACTGGGGACTCTGCGGTTGGGCTCGGACGATGGATCGGCAGGTGCCTCTGTGCCAAAGGGCACTAGCGACCACAGCGCCCCTCGTTTCTCTTCCCCGGCTTCCCGCGTCTCCCTGTGAGTCTTCGTCCCCGAGGGAGTCTCCCTCAGCGTCTCCTCAGCGAGACCACCTGCTCCTGCAGCTCCTTCGCAATGACCTTGCGGTCCGTACCTGCGGGCTGGACGGGGCCGAAGGCGATGCGGGTTCGGATCCAGTCCTGCGACAGCAGCTTCCAGAAATGCGGGAGAAAGGTGTCGTCGCGCCAGTAGGCCACATCGTCGGCCACGCGACCCGAACTCACCTCGTAGTCGATTCCCACCGGAGCCACGGACCATCCGCCGTCGACCGCCGGCGCCAGCAGGCTCGGTCGGAACGGCAGCACGCCATCGCCTCCACTGCTCGTGCCCTCGAGGAAGATCGCCAGCGGGACTCCCGACGACACCACCGGGTCGAACTTCTGGCTCACCTGCTTCAGGTCCTCCTTGCGCTCCCGCTTCAGGAACAGCGTCCCACCACAGCTCGCGAGGGTTCCGAGGATCGGCCAGCCGCGGACCTCGGCCTTCGACACGAACACCACCGGCGTCGCGGCACCGAGCGTAACGATGTCGAGGTACCCGAGATGGTTCGACCCGTAGAGTGCGGCCGAGGGAGGGGTTCCGACCGTCTCTACGGTGCAGCGCAGGATCCGGCAAAGGCGTTTCGCGTGCCGATGGGTCCATTCCGCCCGTGCGCGGACGTCGACCCCTCCGGTCTCCCGGGGCTGCACGGATCGCTTGAAGTCCTGGACGCTCGTGACGCTGAACCTCAGGAACTCGAGGAACCGGAGGGCGGTCCGGATGGGGCGTTGGGCCATCGGGAGGCGGAGTGGGCTGCCAGTGGGGATCGGGTCCGGTTGCGGGCCCCTCAGGAGGCGGCGATGTTCACGAGCTTGCGGGGCACCACGATGACCTTGCGCACCGTCTTGCCGGCAAGGAAGGGCTGCACCTTCTCGGCCTGGAGCGCGGCGGCCTCGAGCTCGGCATTGGTGGCCGCAGCCGGGACGCGGATGACCTCGCGGAGCTTGCCGTTGACCTGCACGGGAATCTCGAGGGAGTCCTCGACCAGCAGGGCGGGGTCGAAGGCGGGCCAGGGGGCGTACGTCAGCGACGGACTGGCAGCGCCCGCGGCGCGATGGAGCAGATCCCACAGCTCCTCGGCCAGATGCGGCGAGAACGGTGCGAGCAGCTGGAGGAAGGTCCGGAGCACCGACACCGGCCGGACCTCCCATCCGGTGGCCTCGTTGACGAAGATCATCATCGCCGAGATGGCGGTGTTGAACCGGAGTCCCTCGAGATCCTCGGTCACCTTCTTGATGCAGGTGTGCAGGGCCTTGAGCTGGGCCGGGGTGGGGGCGACATCCCGCACGATCGCTGCGGGCTTCAGCGCCCCGAGGAACTCAGCCACCCGGCTTGGTTCAACGGTGCACGACTGCTCGAACTCGGTCTCGGTCGCCTCGTCGATCACCAGACGCCAGACCCGTCCCAGGAACTTGTACACCCCGGCCACACCCTGGGTGTTCCAGGGTTTCACGTCCTGGAGCGGACCCATGAACATCTCGTAGAGACGGAAGGCGTCGGCCCCGAACTCGCGCAGGACGTCGTCGGGGTTGACCACGTTGCCGCGGGACTTCGACATCTTCTGGTTGTCCTCGCCCAGGATCAGCCCCTGGTTCACCAGCTTGAAGAAGGGCTCTGGGGTCGAGACGTGTCCGAGATCGAACAGCACCTTGTGCCAGAACCGGGCGTAGAGCAGGTGCAGCACCGCGTGCTCGGTCCCGCCGACGTAGAGGTCGACACCGGGTGAGGGTTTCGGGGCTCCCGGCGGCAGCGGCGCGGCACCGTTGGGAATCATCCAGTAGGACTCCGCCGCGCGGCCCACGAGGTCCGAGGTGTTGCGGGCATCCAGATAGCGCAGGTAGTACCAGCAGCTTCCGGCCCACTGCGGCATGGTGTTCGTCTCGCGTTGGGATCCGTCGGTCAGGTCCACCCAGTCGGTCGCGCGAGCCAGCGGGGGACGCCCGTCGGGCGTCGGCTTGTAGTCGTCGAGCGCCGGCGGCAGCACAGGCAGGACATCCTCGGACAGCGCCTCATGATATCGGCTCCCATCCGGAGCCGTCTTCCAGACGATCGGAAAGGGTTCACCCCAATACCGCTGCCGGCTGAAGCCCCAGTCGCGGAGCTTGTAGTTGATGGTCTTCCGGCCACGTCCGACCGACTCCAGCCATTCGGTGATCCGCTTCTTGGCCTCGGCGGTGGGCAGACCGTCCAGCGACAGCTGCGGGCCGTTGGAATTCACGGCCGTGCCGGGGTCGGCGAACCCGCGCCACGGGGTTTCCTCGTCCGGCGGTTGGACGACCTGCACCACGGGCAGGCCGAACTTCTCGGCGAACTCGAGGTCGCGGGAGTCGTGGGCCGGAACGGCCATGATCGCGCCGGTGCCGTAGCTGGCCAGGACGTAGTCGGCGATCCAGATCGGGACGCGTCCGCCGGTGACCGGGCTGATGGAGTGGGCACCGGTGAAGGCGCCGGTCTTCTCCTTGGCGAGTTCGGTCCGCTCGAGGTCCGACTTCGAGGCGGCGAACTCACGGTACTTGCGGACGGTCTCGGCCTGCGCCGGGGTCGTGATCGACTGGACCAGCGGGTGCTCTGGGGACAGGACGAGGTATGTCGCTCCGAAGAGGGTGTCGGGCCGAGTGGTGAAAACCTGGATGCGGGTTCCGACGGGGGCGTCGGCGACCTCGAACTCGACCAGTGCCCCCTCGCTGCGGCCGATCCAGTTCCGCTGCATCTCCTTGAGGGAGTCTGACCAGTCGATGGAGTCGAGGTCCTGGAGCAGACGCTCTGCGTAGGCGGTGATGCGCAGGGTCCACTGGCGCATGGGGCGGCGCACGACGGGGAACCCGCCGCGTTCACTCTTGCCGTCGATGACCTCCTCATTGGCCAGGACGGTGCCGAGTTCCTCGCACCAGTTGACGAGGGAATCGCTGACGAAGGCGAGCCGTGCGGCGTCGCGATGCACCCGGCGCTGGGCCTCGGAGGTGCAGTCGGACGGATAGGTCAGGGTGTCGATTGGCTCGGCCCGCTGGGTCGTGGGGTTGAACCAGGAGTTGTAGAGCTGCAGGACGATCCACTGGGTCCAGCGGAAGTACTCGGGATCGGTCGTGGCGAGTTCGCGGGACCAGTCATAGGAGAAGCCGAGCGACTGGATCTGACGGGTGAAGTTGGCGATGTTCCGCTCGGTGGTCTTGCGCGGGTGCTGGCCGGTCTGGATGGCGTACTGCTCCGCGGGCAGGCCGAAGGAATCCCAGCCCATGGGGTGGAGCACGTTGAAGCCCTGGGAACGGCGGTAGCGGGAGAGAATGTCGGTGGCGGTATAGCCCTCGGGATGGCCGACATGCAGGCCGGCTCCGGAGGGGTAGGGGAACATGTCGAGGATGTAGCACTTCGGAGGCAGGGCCTCCTTGGAGGGGGTCCGGCCGCCGAGTCCGTGCCGCTGGCCGAAGGGATGGGCCTCGGGGATGGGCTCGCCGGGATTCCAGGCCCGGAAGGTCGACTGAGACCTCCAGAACTGCTGCCACTTGGGTTCGATCACGTGGAACGGGTATTGCCGACGAGCCATAGATGAGAGGTCAGCATGCGGACGAGGCGCCCGGGTCTGCAAGTGTCGGGCGGTGGACTGTCCTGACTCTTTGAAAATGTCCCCGTGTGAACTCGATAAAAATGTCCCCATGGGGCTGGCGCCGCAGCGCGTCGCGAGCCCATGGAAGGACATCTGCGAATGAGTGCGAAGGAGCGCCGCCGATTGGTGGTGCTGAGCGAGCGGCAGGCCGGGCGGGCTGGCCCTCGGAGCGGGGCCTGCATCCGATGGAGACTGCAACCTGGCCAGGCCTTGCCGGACCGGAAATCGATGGCGGTCGGGGTGGTGCGGCCAGACCGATCGGCCCGCTGGCCCTTCCGGTGCGCACCAGGGTGGGTCGGATGGGAGGCCCGGACGGGGATCCCTGTCTCAGTCGAGCGGGAGCCCCGAGACGATGAGCGAGGGCAGGGCCATCGAGGACTGGATCTCGAGGGTCTCCACCGGCTGTTCGGGGTGCGGGTTCACGAACGTGGCGTGGTAGAGCTGAACCCAGCGACGGGACATCTCGGCGTTGGCATCCATGCCGCGCCAGGCGAACCGAGGCTGGAGCCGGATCTTGTTGTCGTCCTGGGACCAGACGTCCTCGACCTCGATGACGAGTCGGATCGGGAACTCGACCGGAGGTCCGTCCTTGTACCGGAGGCGGAGGCGTGCGAGCTCGGCGGGACGTCGGACCGAGGTCGGTGCGAAGTTGACGTTGGCGAGCAGGTGGATTTGGTGGACGGCCGCTCCATCCAGCTGTTGCGTGAGCAGAGGAATCGCCGGTTCGAGATTGAGGTGGGCCACCCTCGAATCCATGCGGACCGCCCAGCGCGCATCGAAGGGAGTTCCGTCATGGATCAAAAACCCATGCGGGTCCACTCGCCCCCCCTGGCAAATCCAGGAAGCGCGAAGGAAGGATCCCCTCCTGGAGCGGCCCCAGGTCGAACTGGGCCGGGGTGCAGCGGGGATCCCGTCCTGGCACGACCACCGGCGTCGGACCGAGCCAGATCCCGGTCTGGGCCCATCGTCTCCCGCCAGGCCTCCCTCCCGCTTCCTGAACGGCAGGGGCCGATGCGGTCTCGCCGTCGAGGGGGCCTGAAAGGGACTGGAGCTCGGTCCGGAGCCGGTGCAGGTCCCAGAGATGGAGGCTTCCGTTCTCGAGACCGATGGAGATCCATCGGTTCCCAGGGCTGACCGCCATGGCGGTGACGTGGAGGTCGAAGGAATGGGTCAGCTGGGCGATCCGGGTTCCGTCGCGGACCCGGAAGATCCCGATGCGGTCGGGACCGGTCACCAGGACGACGTGCTTTGAGTCCGGGCTCCACGCGATGACCCGCTCGCCACCGCCAATGATCTTTCCCGCGGCCAGCGACCACTGGGCTGTCCCCCGTCCGTTTGGATCAGACGGAATTGGGATCCGCTGCTGAGCAGAAGCGACGTTCCATCCGGTGAGAACCGAAACCCTGCGATCCGCTCCTCCGGACGGTGGCCCACCCGGTCGAGAAGACCGTTCAGGGAGCGGACCGTGCCCCGGTTGCGGGAGTCGAACAGGATCTCCGCACCGGAGTGCTCGACGGAGCGGGCCCCCTTCAGGCGTGCATCCTCGATGACCCGCAAGGACCTCCGCTGGCCGAGGTGGATCTCTTCAAGCCGCGAGTCGGGTCGGATCACCAACAGACTGGGTGTGGAGGCACAGAGGCCCCCTGGCTCCATCCATCCGGTGCCGGGACTGTCCAAGACGTGGATGGGTTCCGGCAGGGGTTGGAGTGTCCCGGGCTCCAGGCCGTGCCATCGGATGGATCCCCGGGTCTGGACGGCGATCTCATCCGTATCCCCGACCCATGCGGCCTGGACGGCTCCCATGGCGGGCAGGAATCCGGGGTCACGGTCCTCCCTGAGGGGAATCAGGTGGACCCCCGCCTGCTTGGTGACGAGGAGGGTGTCCCCGCGCGGGGAGAAGCCGAGGGCACGGATCGGGTCCTGGCCGGTGTCGGCCGGGAACAGCGACACCAGCACCTCGGAGGAGTGGCACGGCACGGTATCCCAGGAGTCCTGGACGGCGACCATCACCTGGTTGCCATCGGCGTTGAACTGGAGCGGTACCATGTTCTGGAACCCGAGGATCCGGGTCCGCAGGTCGAGGTCGAAGAGGCCGGACTCCCCAGAGGCGGTCGTCGCCGCGATCTGATTGCGCCGGGGGATGGGGAGCAGGGTCATCACCGGACTGGTGAACTGTCCGATGATGTATTCCCGGCCGGATTGGAGGTTGTGGCCCACGATCCGGGAGCCATCGACGAGGTGGACTAGCCAGTCCCCGACCCATCGGACGATTCCGTTCGCCAATCCATTGGTGCGGCTGGCGACCAGTGCCCCAGTGGACCAGTCGATGATCCGGATCTGTCCGCCCCCGGTGGTGGCGATCAGGGTCCTGGAGGGATCCGGACAAATTGCGATGTTCCCGGGGTGGACGGATCCGTCAGGAAGGCGGCCGAGATGGCGTCCGGTGCGGGTCTCATAGCGGTCCAGATGCCGCTCCGAGTCCATTGCAAGGAACCAGTCCCCGTCGGGTCCGAATCCAACGAGATCCATGAGCGGAATTTCGGCGATGGCGGTGGGTGTGGACCATTCCAGCAGGGTGGCTCGTCCCTTGCGGATCGCGATGAGGTGCCATCCATCGAGAGACGGGTGCAGCTCGAGGAAGGGTGTGGACTTGCCGTCGGACCACTCCCACAGACGGGTTCCGGTCCGATGGTCCGTGGCGATGAGACGTCCCTGGGTGTCGGCCTCGAAGCAGGTCTGGAAATCGGGTGTGAGGGCCACTGGGGCGCCGGGAGGAAGGCGGGCGTGCAGGTGCTGCGGTGCCGGCATCTCGACCCGGGCCAGCTGGGCGATCGCCTCGTCGACAATCCGCGGGTTCGGCTTCGCGGAATGCAGCTGATGGAGCCCTTCCAGGATGGAGGCACGGTCGCCATGGAATCCCGAGAGACGCTCCGCCTGAAGCCGCGCCATCACCGATTCCTCTAGATCTTCCCTGAGCTTCTGGCCCGCGAGGTCGGAGCGCCTTCGTTCCACGTCGCGCCGCTCCGCGACCACCCAAGAGACGACCGCCACCGCCACGAGGATCAGCACTGCGAGGGAGGCGCCCGTGACGGTCCATGGATGCTGCACGACCCAGTCCCGGCCCAGTCGGAACCAGCCCGGATGCCGGGCGCGCACCGCCTCGCCTCGCGCGAAGCGGTCGAGGTCGTCGGCAAGATCCCCGGCGGTCGTGTAGCGCCGGGAGGGGCTGGCATCCAGACACCGGAAGAGGATCGCCTCGAGATCCGGGTCCAGCGAGGTCTCGAGATCGCTCGGGGGCGTGAGATGGCCATTCCGGATGCGAAGCAGCGTCTCGAGCGGGTTGCCCGCCTCGAACGGGGGTTCGCCGGTCACGAGCTCATAGCCAATCGCCCCGAGGGCATAGATATCGCAGGCCACGCTGGAACGGCCAGGGTCCCGGGTGAGCTCGGGTGCGATGTAGTTTGGGGTTCCATGGATCCGCCCGGAGTCCCCGCTGTGGTGTTGCGACCCTGCGACCCAGACGAGGCCGAAGTCGGTGATCATCGGGCGATCCCCCTCGGCGATGAGGATGTTGCCCGGCTTGCGGTCCCGGTGAAGGACCCCGTGCTGGTGGGCGTGGTGCACCGCGCGCGCGGTCTCCGATAGAAACCGCGCGATCTCCCGTTGCCGGTTCTGGAGCATCCGCCCTGCCTCGATGCCACTGCTGGGACATCGCTGACGGGTCGCCGGGAGGCAGAAGCGGTCGAGGACCTTCTCGAGGGTGGGGCCCTCGATGAGCGCCATGCTGTAGCAGACCCGCCCGTCCGCCTCCCCGATCTCGTGGACGGGAACGATGGAGGGGTGTTCGAGCGCGGCCGCCGCCTTGGCCTCGAGTCGGAACCGTTCCACCTGATCGGAATGGGCGAAGGGGCCTTCGATGAGAAGTTTGACCGCCACGGCGCGGTCCAGACTCACCTGTCGTGCCCGGTAGACGATCCCGGAACCTCCCCGCCCGATCTCCTCGCCCAGCTCATACCCTTGGATCCGCGCCCCCGGCCGGCCATCCCAGACCCAGATTGAGTCCCGGAGATCTCCCGGCAGCTGGGGACTCCGGGTCCACCGCACCAGACAGGTCGGACAGAGTCCCCGGAGAACCGCGGGGTCCTTGGGGCCCCCACACTCGGGGCAGCGGTCCGATGGGTTCATCGCGGCGGGAAGAGTTCGAGGAGCTCGATCTCCAGCATCCGGGGACCGGTGATCGTCCCGTTGATGGCCTCCCGAAGGCCCGATCAGAACCTCCGCTTCAGACCCAGGATCTGTGGGCTTTGGATCCAGCCCGTGAAGTCGTTGGCGGGTCCCGAGGGCAGCGGGCGGTCGAGGTAGCCCAGGAGCTCGTCACGCTCCAGTGCGGCAACCGTATCACCGGTGGAATCCAAAAGCTGGCTCAGCGTCATCTCGAGCAGCATCAGAGACCACCGTTGCTGGAAGGCGGGGCGTGGGTCCTCCCGGGAGGTCCGTGTCGCGAGCCGCATCGGCTCACGCGACTCGGCCTTTTCGAGGGTGACTGGGATCGGGTCCTGTCCTGGAGGGTCGGACTCGAGGTCGGCTTGGCGTCCGTGAAGGGCGTTGTGGAGCTCGCTCTCCATCCAGCACCTCAACCGCCCGCGGGAGTGGGTCTGTCGGAGACCGTGGAGGATCCGGTCGGGTTCCGAGCCGACCAACGCGTGGCAGTGGCGGAGGCTGGTCTCCGGTGGATGGCCCCCATCGCGGGACCCGGCGTATACGGGCCACCAGAACCGGCGGATCACCGCCGTGATTCTGGTGTCGGGGGGGGCAGGGATGTTCAATCCCGATGACACCCGGCCCATCTGAACAGGGCGACGGAAAAGTCCACACCCCAGCCCTGTCGGCCGGGGTGTGGACCGCACCTCAGGCGAGGGGACGGGAGCCGCAGGGGCAACCTGCGAGGGCTCGTCCATGCAGTCGTGACCGGCCCAGCTCCTGACGGAAGGCCTCCATGTCGGGATCGAGGATCGTGTCGCGCCGCTCCATCATCCGACGCAGCTTTGCGAGGGCGGTGCCCTGGATCTGGCGGATCCGTTCCCGGGTAACGCCGAACCGGTTCCCGACCTCCTCGAGAGTGCGCTCCGGTCCGCCATCCAGTCCGTACCGGTACCGGATGATGGTGAGTTCCCGCTCGTCGAGCTCGGCGACCAGCTCGCGCAGCAGCTCAAGCCGCGTCTGGGCCTCGTAGTCCTCGTAGGCGGTCTGGATGTTCTCGTCGGGGACGATGTCCTGGAGCTGGGTTTCGGCATCGTCACCCACCGGCGCATCGAGCGAGGCCGGCCTGTAGCTGGCGGTGACCAGCTCGGTGACGCGTTCCCGGGTCATGCCGAGGGCCTCCGCGATTTCGGCATCGGTCGCCTCGCGTCCGAGTTCCTCGTGGAGACGGTTGGCGGTCCGACGGATCTTCGCCACGCGGTCGACGAGATGGACGGGGAGCCGGATGGTCTTCCCCTGGTTGGCGAGGGCCCGCTTGATGGCCTGCTTGATCCACCAGGCCGCGTAAGTCGAGAGCTTGGCCCCCTTGCGCGGGTCGAACCGCTCCACCGCCCGCATCAGGCCGATGTTGCCCTCGTTGATCATGTCCAGAAGAGGCAGGCCCATGCCGTCGAAGTCCTTGGCGATCTTCACGACGAGCCGGAGGTTCGATCGGATCATGTGGTCGCGGGCCTCCGCGTCGCCCTTGCGGATCCGTGCCGCGAGGAGGCCCTCCTGTTCGAGGGTGAGCAGCGGTGTGTCGCTGATCTCGCGGAGATACCGCCGGAGGTTCAGCTCGCCGTCGCGGGCGAGTCCCCTCGAGTCCCGGTCCCGGGTCACGACCGGGGCGGGTTCGACGTCGGAGCGGGGCACCGAGATCGGGAGGGGCCGGGTGGGCTCCACGGTCCGGGCCGCAGCCTTGGAACGGGGATGGCCGGCTGGGGCGGGGAGGGCAGCCGTGGGACGCCGTCCGATCGGCACCGCCATGGGTGCGGGCTTCCGGGTCGGAACGATCGTGCGGCGCGGGGTTGTCGTGGGGAGGGCGATCTTGGAGGCGATGAGTGTCATGGTGATGTCGGTTGATTTCCTGGGTTGGCTTCGCGAGGTTTCACTGGGCTTGCCTCGTTCATTGCCCAGTCAGACGCCCTCCAACGCGTCGTGATCGGTTGAAACACCGCCCCCGATTCCAGCTTACAAGACGGACATCCTCCACCGCCTGGCACGGGGCGGAATCCAGGCTCCGAACGCCGTCTGAACCCCGGTTTCCAAGGGTTCCCGGACACCGTCGTGGGAATCCGTCGGAGCCGCATCGCAGCACCGGCAAGGACCCTTCCGACCGTGACGCATCCACCGTCATTGCGTTGCCCGTCGAGGCAACGACGGCTCACGCCCCCAGGCCTCCGAGCGGGTTCCGCAGGGTGTGGCCCCGGCCGGGGTCGGGCCCCGGATTGCGTCCTGGGTTCCGCTGGACGGCGACCAGAGAATCAGGCCGCCGGGAACAGGAGCACGTGCTCCGGGTCGACCCCCAGCGTGATCGCATCGCCCGCCCGCACGCGTCGAGGCCCCATCAGATGATGCCAACGAATCCGGGTTCCGGACGCCAGCTGGATGACCGATTCGTCATGTTCACCCGTTCCAACGGACTCCACGACCGTTCCGGAAAGGGTGTTGGGACCCGCCTGGAGCGGGTGGAGATCGCGGGGGCGGACGCCGATCCGGACCGGTGTGCCGACTCCGAAGGGGATATCGGACAAGGACCGCAGGATACCGAGGGGCGACCCGACCTCGAGTCCATCGCTCCCCCGGGCCATGAGTGTCCCGGACCACCAGTTCATCTCGCCCAGGAAGTCGGCGACAAACGGGGTCGCGGGGCGGAGGAACAGGTCCGATGGCGGACCCTCCTGGAGGACGGAGCCCTCGTTCAGGAGGGCGATCCGGTGGGCGATCGAGAGGGCGTCCTGGCGGTCGTGGGAGACGCAGACCATCGGGATCCCGAGCGTCCGCTGGATTCCGATCAGCTCCTCGCGAAGTCCCCGACGGAGCGGCGGGTCGAGGTGGGAGAGGGGCTCGTCGAGGAGGAGCATCCCGGGGCGGATGACCACGGCCCGGGCGAGGGCGACCCGCTGCTGTTGTCCGCCGGAGAGTTCCCTCGGGCGTCGGTCCTCGAAGCCCTCGAGCCGCACGAGGGACAGGGCGTCGGCGATCCGGCGTTTTCGCTCGGTTCCGGTGACGCCCCGGACATCGAGTCCGTATCCCAGATTGTCCCCAACGGTGAGATGAGGCCAGAGCGCCGGCTGCTGGAACACCAGGGCGATGGGCCGTCGATGGGCTGGAACGCCGAGGACGGAACGACCGTCGAGGAGGACGTCGCCCGCATCGGGCTCGAGGAAACCGGCGAGGAGCCGGAGCAGCGTGGTCTTGCCGCTGCCGCTGGGGCCCAGGATGAAGAACCGTTCGGAGTCGCCGACCTGGAACCGGACGTCCCGGAGGACCGTTGTCCCCCCCAGCTGCTTGCGGAGACCGCGGACCTCGAGGTTCATGGCGATTGGAGCCGGATCGGATCGGCTCAGAGCCGGATGAAGACCTTCCGCCGGTACAGGAACCGTGCGAAGGCCAGGAGCAGGGTGACCGAGACAAGGGCCACCACCACATCGCCGAAGGGGCCGAACAGGGCTCGCACGGGTCCGCCGGCGATCCGTTGACCCAGATTTCCGAATCCCAGGAAGCGCGCGGCGAGATAGATCGTGAGGGCGTTCGAGCCGATCCAGATGAAGGGTTCGCACCACCGACGCCAGCCCCAGACGTCGATCGTCTGATGGAAGAGCCCGAGCAGCATGAGGCTGTAGCCCCCGGTCACGAGCACGAACGAGGAGGTCCAGATCTTCTTGATGATCGGAAAGTGCATCGACCACGCCATCCCGAGGACCACGAGGACGAATCCGGAGAGGAGGAGTCCAAAGGTCCGGGAGCCCCCGGTGGAGGAGGCCGATCCCCCCACCAGCCAGACTCCGGCGAAGAGTCCGATGAGACAGGAGACGACCGCCGGGAGCGTGCTCAGGATGCCCTCCGGATCCCAGTAGGTGTCATACCGCCGCCCCGGCAGGTGCTCGAAGTCGAAGTGGTGGGCGACGTTCTGTCCGGGCAGGAACCGGCCCCGCACGTGGTTCGTAGTGGTCTCGTAGAGCCGGACGACATTCGTCTCGCCGCGTTTCGCCGCGAGACGGGTGATCGCCCCCTTCTCGAGTGTGATGTCCCGGATGGGAACAAAGGCCAGGATCGCCCAGTAGCCGACCAGTCCGGCGACGGCGAGCGGCACGAGGGCCCGGATGGGGAGGACGGTGAAGAGGAGTGCGGTGATCGTGTAGCAGATCGCGATGCGGTTCAGGACCCCGAGCCATCGGATCTCCTCCCATCCATCCGAGATCCCGCCGGAGTAGACAAGGCCGATGGCGAACAGGAGGACGCCACGGGTGAGGATGTGCCGCACCGTGGCGGCCCTGCCGCGGCGTTCGAGGCTCCTGGGAATCGCAAGGGCGATCGAGACCCCCACGAGGAAGACAAAGAGGGGGAAGATGAGGTCGTAGAACCGGAAACCATCCCAAGGGACGTGGGTGAGCTGCTGCCGGATCAGCGAGACCACCGGATTGCCGAGCCCCTTGTCGAGGGCTCCGACGACCAGGCTGCCGCCGGCGATCCAGAACATGTCGAACCCCCGCAGGGCATCGACCGAGAGGAGACGCCCCTCGGGCTGTGCTGGGCCGCGGCTGCGGGCGGAAGGGCGTCGGCGGGAGGTGCTCACAGGCGGAGGAACAGCTTCTTGAGATACAGGAACCGGGCGAGGGCCAGACAGAGTCCGATGCCCACGACCGAGATGCCCACGCCACCCAGGCCTGGAATCCGCGCATCGAGGGCCGAGGCCACGGGACCTCCCACCAGGTTGGACGCAACGTCGTCGAAGCTCATGACATGCACCAGCAGGTAGAGGGTGATGGGATTCATGCCGATCCAGACGAACGGCCGGGCCCACCGCTGCCAGCCCCGGATGTCGATGACCCAGAAGAACACCCCGAGGAGCAGCAGGCTCCATCCACCCGCGACGAGGACATACGTCGGGGTCCAGAGCTTCTTGATGATCGGCGAGAACTGGCCTCCGCCGTAGCCCAACACCAGGAGGGCCACCCCTGCAACCAGGAGCAACTGGAGCTTCCGGAGGTCCGGGACCTCCTTCCGGACCATCCACATCCCGGCGAAGACGCCGATCAGGCACGAGGCCACGGCCGGCAGGGTGCTCAGCAGGCCCTCCGGATCATGGTCACCATCCCACTTCCGGAAGGGCAGATAGTGGGCGTCGACCCAGTTCACGATGTTCTGCCCCTCGTCGAAGGACACCGAGGCGCGTCCGGGAGCGGGAACGAACGTGAGCAACGCCCAGTAGCCGAGAAGAATCGCGATGGTGAGCCCCACCAGGGTCCGCAGGCGGCAGACGAGGAACAGGACCCCTGTGATCAGATAGCAGAGGGCGAGTCGCTGGAGGACCCCCATCAGTCGGACGTCGTCGACGGTCTTCCACACGAAGTCATGGTGGTCGGCGTTGTAGACGAGGACCCCCAGGACATAGAGCAGGACCCCGCGTTTGAGGATCCGCTGGAACGCCTGGTCCTTGCCCTCCTTCGCGATCAGCCGCGTCATGGAGAACACGATCGAGACGCCCACCATGAAGACGAACAGGGGAAAGATCAGGTCGTAGAACCGGAACCCTTCCCACGGGACGTGGTCCAGCTGGCGGGCAACCCCTGCGGCCACCGGACCGGCCTTGAGACCGGCCGTGGCCCCGCCGATCGAGTCGCCCCCGAGGATCCAGAGCATGTCGAATCCCCGGAGGGCATCGAGGGAGACCAGTCGACCGGGGAGCCAGACCACGCGCCCGCGGAGGTCGGTGGGGCAGGGTTCCGTGGGCGGGGATCCGGTGGACATGATCGGATTCAAGAAACCACGCGGTTCAAAACCACTTCAATCGCAAAAGCAGGAGCGGACGGGTCCAATCCCCACCTCCCGTCCCGATCCTCATCCCGGATTCAGGATCCGGATGACCTCGTCGTGGAGCTCGGGACGACACGCCACCGCCGACGTCTCCCCCAGTCCCGAGTGCGGTCGGCCCTGCCAGTCGGTGATCCGAACCCCCGCACCGGTCATGCAGGGCACGAGCGGCAGGAGATCCCAGGCGTTCATGACCGCATCCATCATCAGGTCCGCCCAGCCGCTCGCCACCAGCATGTAGCCATAGCCATCGCCGAACGTCCGGTAGAGCCGGACCCGATCACACAGCGCCGCATAGCCCTTGGGATTCTGATGTCGGATCGGCAGGAGGGGATCGCTGGTCACCAGGGTGGCCTGCGACAGATCCGCGGTCGGACGCACTCGGACGGGGGATCCGTTCAGGGTGGTCTGGCGTCCGTCGCCGATCATGAGCTGTCGGAGCACGGGCTGGTGGATCGCGCCCAGGAGGGGGCGTCCCTCGTGGAGGAGTCCGATCAAGGTCGTGAAGAGCGGCACGCCCGTGATGAAGGACTTGGTGCCATCGATGGGGTCGAGGACCCAGACGAATTCGACGTCGGGCCGGACCGTTCCGTGTTCCTCGCCGAGGATGCCGTGGTCCGGGAACCGCGCCTCGATCCAGCCTCGCATCGCCAGTTCCGCGTCGCGGTCGGCGATGGTGACCGGGCTCTGGTCGGCCTTGTGTTCCACGCCGAGCCCGACTCGGCCGTAGTGGGGCAGGATGACATCGCCACTGATCCGGCTCAGCTCATGGAGCGCGGCGACGTAGGGATCGAGGTTCATCGGGCAATCCAACCAGCCGGGGGTGTGGGTTGCCCAGTCGCTATTTGCCCGGACGCTTCGCGGGCGTCCCCGGTTCTTGTGCCAGTCGAGGCTCCAGAGATCAGACCGCGGCCTGTCCGGAACCGGACTGGGCCTGGGGCGGAGGGCTGAAGTAGAGGGGCAGGGATCCCTGATGGATGCCGTCCACGGCGAGGTCGACCATGTACTCCCCGTGGCGTTCCAGCTTCAGGCCGTTCACCTGGAGGATCAGGTTGACCGTGGCGCTGTTGAGCTCCTGGAGGAATCGGACGGAGACCTGGGCCTCGACGCCCGGGACGATGCTCTTGCCGTCCTCGTCGGCGATCGTCATGCGCAGCTTGTGGTCGCCCTCCTCGATCCGATGGACCCGGAGCCGGGCCACGACGGAGCAGCGTGGCAGCACCAGTGGCACCTCTGAGGAGTGGATGCGGTCGAAACCGCCGAGGATGCACAGCTTGCCGCCGTAGTCCGCGGCGGATTCACAGAGGGTGAAGATCTCGAGTTTCAACCCCGGCAACCTATCCGGAATCGCGACGGTGTCGGCAAGAATTCCCGGTCCCCGCCGGATTCCTCCGGGGCGTCGCCCCTTGCCGTCGCGCCGGCCGATCCTCAAGGAACCCGTCGCAGCTGGAAGAAGCGAACGGGCTGGGAGGACAGGAACCAGAGACGTTGGACGGCGTTGGTGGCGAGGATCGGGGTCCGTTCGCGCTCGGTCGATCCGTCGAGTCGAGGGCTGGTCTCCAGCTCATAGCGGGTATTCGGCACCAGACCGTCCACGACCAGTTCGACACCCCGATCGGCCGAGAGCACCTCGATCTGGGGACTCTTTCCCACGGCCACCCGTTCCTGCTTGTCGGCCAGGATCCTCTCGGCGATCGCGACGGACTTCGTCCCGAGCCGGACCTGTTCCTGGGCGAGGAAGAGGTCCCAATAGGCCGCCTCGGCACTGGCAAGGACCAGGAGGGTCTGGCGTCGGTACTGCTGGAAGGCGATCTGCGACGCCATCGCGGCGATCCGGATGCGGGCGAGGGTGGGAGTGGGGCCAAAGTTCTTGAGGAGGGGCTGGCTGAGGTTCACCCCGAGGAAGGTGGAGTATTGGTTGCCGACGAGGCTGTCCGGATTGGCCTGTGGCGCTCCGATGTTGTTGTTGAGCTGCCGCAGGGCCTAGCCGGTGCGGACCTTGGTGCCGGAGCCGAGCAGGTTCTCGATGCCGGCGTTGTACAGGGTGTTCTGCTCGAGGAACACCGGGCTGGCAAACAGCCCCAGCTGGGCGGCGTCGAGACGCGTGTTCGGCCGCTGGGTGTCGATGTAGTCGATGCCACCCACCGCGACGGGGTCGAAGATGCCCTTCTCGGCCCTGGCAAGACGCTGGGACACCTCCGACTCGAGGAGCTGCATCTGGATCGTCTCGTTGCGTTCGAGGACGAGGCGACGGAAGTCGGCGAGGTGGAGGTCGGCCCGGGGGGTGTTCGTGATGGCGCTGAAGGCGGGGCCCGGGGATTGGGCGTCGGCGGTCATCGCCCAGCCGAGGCCGAGCCCCGCGAGCATCCAGAGGATCGCTCTGGCAGAGCGGCGGAGGGTGTTGGCCTGGCACTCGGGGCGGGTCACGAACGCCAACCCTTCCCATGCCGTGTCACCAGATCAACCGGAACCTGATCCGGAATCGGATCCGTCTCCCGACCGGACCGCCCGGCAGCCAAGGACCAAAGAGTCCTGTCAGGACAGTTGCGACCCAGGAACCTGGTTTGGCGGCTGGGTTACAGCGTCACCACCACCTTGCCGAACTGGGTGCCGGCCTCGAGGAGGTCGAAGGCGGCGCCGACCTGGTCGAGCGGGAACGCATGGCTGACCGTGGGATGGATGGCCTTGCCGTTGACCAGGTCCAGCATCGCGGCGAAGTCGGCCGGGCTGCCCCCCGTGGTGCCCAGCAGGCTGAGCTGCTTCCAGAAGACCTTGCGCATCGGGATCTCGTGGGGATTCCCACGGGTGGCACCAAAGAAGACGATGCGGCCGCCCGGGGCTGCGATGTCCACAAGATCCCCGAAGCCAGGACCACCGGCGCTGTCGATGATCACGTCGAAGGGTCCGTAGTGGTCCCCGAATTCCTTCGCCCAGCTGGAGACGTTGTAGAGGGCCCCATGACGCGCCCCGAACTGCTTGGCCCGGTCGAGCTTGGCCACGCTGCCGGAGGTGACGAACGGGACCGCGCCGATCGCCACGGCGAACTGGAGGGCGAAGAGGCCGGTGCCGGCGCCGACACCGGTGATCAGGACCTTCTCATGGGCCTGGAGCCGTGCCCGGACACAGACAGCCCGGTAGGCGGTCAGACCCGCCAGGGGCAGGGCGGCCGCCTCGTGCCAGTTCAGGTGCGACGGCTTCGGGGCGAGCTGGGACACAGGCACGGCCACGTATTCCGCGAGGGTGCCGTCCCTCGGCATGCCGAGGATGGTGAACCGGGGTTCCTGGGCCGACTCGTGATGTCCCCAGTCGAACGAGGGGTTGATGACCACCTCACGGTCGATCCAGGAGGCCTCCACCCCGGGCCCCACCTCGGCGACGTAGCCGGCACCGTCGGATCCTGGGATGACCGGGAAGTGGAGTCCCGGATACTGCCCACCGCGGATCCACAGGTCCCGGTGGTTCAGCGCCGCGGCCTGGATCCGGACCAGTGCCTCCCCGGCGCGTGGTGCGGGTTTGGCCACGTCATCGATCTCCAGGGATCCCTGGGCGCGGAACACGGCGGCCCTCATACGGGACCCATTGAGACGGACCGGGGGACGGGGAGGCAAGGGAAGTTCAGGGCCTTCAGCGGTCGGAGCGGCCGTCATGGAGGCGCGGGCGTGATGTCTGCCGGTCGGTGGGGTGGGGTGGACTGGAGGCCTCGAGAGGTAGGGCCTGGGGTGGGTGGGTGCCTGGGAGGCACCCAGTGGCCCAGAGCACTGGTCCACCCACCAGGGAAGGCGGGTGCAGGATTGCGGAACACACGGAGCTGATGGAACCGATCGGTGACGCCGTCCTCGAGGGGCGGGCGCTGCGGTTCCCGCGATTTGAGCGCTTGGGACTGAATTCACCCTGAGGCATAGTCATCCGCAGTCCTCCGATGAACCCCGGTGCCCCAGTATGGATGTCCTTCCCGACCCGATGGGGGATCCGACTGGTGCTGCTCGTCTTCTGCATCGGTTGGGCGCGCGCCGAGGAGCCCGTCGCGAACCCGGAACCCCACTGGTCGCTCCAGCCCTTGGCGCGTCCTGTCGTTCCTACAGGCCGCCATCCCATCAACGCCTTCGTCGAGGGCGCCCTGAAGTCCCAGGGCCTGACCCCCAATCCACCCGCCTCCCCGCGGGAGCTGATCCGGCGGATGTATTTCGACCTGATCGGACTGCCACCCTCGCCCCAGGAGGTCGAGGCGTTCCTTTTGGACACCGCACCCGACCGCGAGGCGCGCTGGATCGACCGGCTCCTGGCCTCCCCGCGGTACGGCGAGCGCTGGGGACGGCACTGGCTCGACGTCGTGCGGTACACCGAGAGCCAGGGGTTCGAATATGATCGGCTTCGAGACACGGCCTGGCCCTACCGCGACTATGTGGTGCGCAGCTTCAATGCCGACCTTCCGTACGATCGCTTCATGCAGGAGCAGATCGCCGGGGATGTCCTCGAACCGGTCACGAACGACGGCATCATCGCGGCCAGCCTCCTGGTGTCGGGGCCGTGGGATCAGGCGGGCAACTCCCAGGCCAACGCGACCCAGCGGGCCATCACGCGCGAGGAGGAGATGGAGGATCTGGTCAGCGTCGTGGGACAGACCTTCCTGGGACTCACCGTCAACTGTGCCCGGTGCCACGACCACAAGTTCGATCCCATCCCGCTCGCCGACTACTACCGCGTCCGGGCCGTGTTCGACGGCGTCCGCCATGGTGATCGGGCGGTCGAGGGCCTGGTGGAGCGACAGGGTCGCGAGGCGCGTCGCGATGCCGCCCGTCGTCGGCTCGACGAGGCGTCGAGGATCGTGGCCGACGTGGAACGTGAGGCGGTTCGGAAGGTGACGGCCTCCCGGCCGCAATTGCCGACCGCCACGGGGCCGACCCCCTGGCTCTCGTGGGATTTCCGATCGACCGACCGTGCCCAGTGGTCCTCGGGACTCCGCGGAGGCGCGCGCTGGGGGGCACGGGGACTTGAGCTGTCGACGCCCGGGGACTTTTTCGAGGCGCCTCCGATCGATCGGGATCTACGTGAGAAGTCGCTCGAGGCCTGGGTGGCGCTGTCCGACCTTGAGCAGGGCGGGGGGGCTGCGATCTCGCTCGAGGCGATGGGGGGATCCCCGTTCGACGCGATCGTCTTCGCGGAACGCCAGCCCCGGAAGTGGATGGTGGGCAGCGAGGGGTTCGCCCGAACCCGTGACCTAGCGGGTCCGGTCGAGGACGCTCCGGCCGGGGCCTTCGTCCATCTGGTCGCCGTGTTCACGGCGGATCAGCGGATCCAGCTCTTCCGCAACGGGGAGTCCTATGGGGAGGCCTATGCCCCGGGCTCGCCCGTGCCCGTGTTCGCGGCGGGCAAGGCCCGGATCGTGGTGGGACGCCGCCACGAGGCGGGGGGACGTCCATGGCTGACGGGCACCGTCCGGAGCGTGGCGCTGCATGATCGCGCACTCACCCCCGAGGAGGTCTCCGCCGCGTTCCGATCGGGTGGATCCAGCGTCACCCGGGCCGAGCTGGCGCGGGGACTCGACACGCTGCCGCGATCGCGTCGACAGGCCCGGGAGTCGGCCCTGGTGCGGGTCCAGGAGGCGCGGGCCGAGCTGGCGCGGGCCGAGAGCGCCGCGCCGCTGGTCTATGCCGGCACGCGGTCGCAGCCGTCGCCCGCCCGGATCCTGAAGCGTGGCGACGTGAAGAGCCCGGGCGATGTCGTCATTCCCGCGGCCCTCGGCGCCGTGAGGACCGTTCCGGCCGAGTTCGGTCTGTCTGCCGACAGTCCAGAGGCCGATCGCCGCAAGGCCTTCGCCCGCTGGCTCGCCGATCCGGCGAATCCCCTCCCGGCACGGGTGATGGTCAACCGGGTCTGGCACTTCCATTTCGGCCAGGGTTTCGTGGCGACCCCGAGCGACCTCGGACGGAGCGGCGGAACCCCGAGCCATCCCGAGCTGCTGGATTGGCTGGCGTCGGACTTCATGGCCTCGGGCTGGAGCCTCAAGGCCCTGCATCGACGGATCATGACCTCGGAGGCCTATCGTCGCTCGGCTGTCCACCAGAAGGCGGCGGGCGAGGTGGATGCCGACAACCGCTGGCTCTGGCGGATGTCGCCCCGGCGCCTCGAGGCCGAGGCCATCCGCGACGCCATGCTGGCGGTCAGCGGGGAGCTCAACCTCCAGTACGGCGGACCGAGCTTCCGTCCGTTCACCACGTCCGAGTATGGCGCCACCTTCTACCATCTCTTCGACAAGGCGGACCCGGAGTTCAATCGACGCACCGTCTACCGCATGAACATCAACTCGGGGAAGGAGCCGCTGCTCGACGCGTTCGATTGTCCCGATCCCTCCGTGAAGACCCCGCGCCGGGGTGTGACCACGACGCCGCTGCAGGCGTTGGGGCTGATGAACGGAACCTTTGTGCAGCGCCAGGCCGACCGACTTGCCGAGCGGGTCCGACGCGAGGCGGCGGGTGCGGATCCTGGTGCGGCGGTGGATCGGGTGTATGCCCTGGCGCTGGGCCGGGAGCCGAGCGCAGCGGAACGGGATCGCGCCGAGGCAGTTGTCCGCGATCGCGGGCTCCCAGGCCTGTGCTGGGCGCTGCTCAACGCCACGGAATTCGTCTATGTCCGCTGACATGAAGTCCACCTCCACCCCGGACCCCACCACGTCGTCGCTCCTGCCGCGTCGCCATTTCTTCTCGAGCAGCCTCGGAGGACTCGGAGGGGTCGCGTTGTCATGGCTGATGAGCCGCGAGGCCGCGCGGGCCTCCGGGTCGGCTGGGATTCTGGGCGGGGCGCAGTTCGCGCCGCGGGCGAAGCGGGTGGTGCAGGTCTTCTGCTGCGGCGGGGTGAGCCATCTCGACACCTTCGACTACAAGCCGGAGCTGGAGCGGATGAACGGCAAGGCCCTCGAGGGGAAGGGGGAGAACCTTGGGTTCTTCGGCCAGCCGGGGAAGCTGATGAAGAGCGTCTACCCGTTCCGTCAGCATGGGCGGAGTGGCGCATGGATCAGCGATCTTCTCCCCAACATCGCCGGATGCGCGGACGACCTCTGCTTCATCCACTCGATGTACGCGAAGAGCAACAACCACACCCCGGCGACGTTCCAGATGAACACGGGGTTCACGCTGAACGGGTTCCCGTGCATGGGGGCGTGGATCAGCTACGGGCTCGGCACCGAGAACGAGAACCTGCCCGCCTTCGTGGTCCTGCCCGATCCCCGCGGCCTGCCGGCCGGAGGATCCATCAACTGGACCTCCGGGTTCCTGCCCGCCAACCACCAGGGCGTCCCGTTCCGCACGCGGTCGGGCGATCCCATCGCCGACCTCCGTCCGCCCGAAACCATCGATCCGTCACGACGTGAGGCGGATTTCCGGATGCTGTCGGGGATCAATCGCGAGTTCTCGGAGGCCCATGCCGGGGACCAGGTCTTCGCCGCGCGCCTTCGGTCCTATGAACTGGCCGCCCGCATGCAGGCGAGCATCCCGGAGGCGACCGACCTCGACCGGGAGCCGTCGTGGATCCGAAACCTGTATGGCGTGGATGATCCGGCGACCAAGGGCTTCGGTCGGAACTGTCTGATGGCCCGACGCCTCCTCGAGCGCGGCGTGCGGTTCGTGCAGGTGGTCAACGGCGGTGCGTTCGGGAGTCCGCGCATCAACTGGGACGGCCACGAGAACCTGCGGGAGAACCACGACACCCAGGCGGCGACCATGGACCGGCCGGTGGCGGGGCTGATCCAGGACCTCAAGCAGCGCGGGATGCTGGAAGACACGCTGTTCATGTGGGCGACGGAGTTCGGACGCAGCCCGGCGACGCAGGGCATCGACGCCTCGGGGCGGGACCATCATCCCACCGCGTTCACCTGCTTCCTGGCCGGTGCCGGGGTGAAGCCGGGGTTCCGCCATGGGAGTTCCGACGAGATCGGCTACTTCGTCGGGGACGGCAAGGTCACGATCCCGGATTTCCACGCGACGATCCTCCACCTGCTGGGGGTCGACCACGAGAGGCTCACCTTCTACCACAACGGGGTGAAGCGCCGCCTGACCGACGTCCACGGCGAGGTGGTCCGGCAGATCCTGGCCTGACGGCGGAACGCGGGACCGTGGTCCTGGCGCCTCGGATCAGACCTTGCCTCCGCTCATCGCGACCCCTTCCAGATCGACCGCAGCGGGTAGGCGCGGAGTGTCCGGAAGACCGCGGAGCCGCCCTTCACGTCGACTTCAACGGACTGGTCCTCGGCCCTCGGCTGGAACGGTTTGGGCACATAGGTCAGACCTCCGCTCGCGAACACCTCGAGACCGGTGCGGTCGGCATAGATCGTGATCGCCTGGCGGCCCTCGCGCAGCGGGGCCGGCGCCTTGTGGCCATCGACCACGAGTTCCTCCTTGGCGACGTCGTAGACCACCGTGGCGCCACGGACACGGAAGACCACCTCCCGGGCGCTGCCCGGCTCGAAGTCCGCGCGCAGCTCCAGGGCGTCGCCTCGGACCTTCGCGAACGGATTGGAATCCCCGGCGTGGAGGGTGCGTCCATCGGCCTGGAATGTCCTCGCCCGAAGCCCTTCCAGCTCGCGCACGGGTGTGAAGGTCATCCGCGGCCCGCTTGCGGTGGAGCCCAGCCGGAGCTCGATCGGCACCGTCATCGACTGGTTGAAGGACATCCCCTTGGTCTCGGTCTGGAACCACCCGATCTGGATCCGGCGTCCATCCTCGGCCCGGATGTCGCTGAAGGTCTGGGGCGCGTAGAAGCCCTGTCCGCGATGTCCGGGCAGCCGCGACTGCTCTGGGGTGAACCGGGTGCCGTCGAACGTGCCGATGGCGTACTCCGAGTTGGCCCCCAGCAGGACCCAGCGGCGTTGATCCGACGTGCCATCGACCGGCAGCTCGAAGAAGTCGGGACATTCGAACAGGTAGTTGGACTTGGGCAGCCCGTCCGCGATCGAGGCGAGGGTCCAGTCCTTGAGGTTGGGCGAGGTGAAGAAGTGGATGGTGTGGCCCCGGTTCGGCAGCTCGACGTAGAGGACCATCACCCACCGCTGGGTGGGTTCGTGCCACATCACCTTCGGATCACGGTTCCCGTCGGTGATCTGCTTCAGCACGGGGTTGCCGGAGTACTTGGTGAAGTTCCGGCCGTCGGTGCTCGACGCGATGCACTGCACGGTGGGATTCCCGGCGGCCGTGTAGATCAGGACCATCGGGGGCCTGCCCTCCTTGCCGAGGCCGCTGGTGTTCTTCCAGTCCACCACGGCGCTGCCGCTGAACATGGGGCCGAAGTCGTCGGGCAGGAGTACATCACCGAGTTCCTTCCAGTGGACGAGGTCCCGGCTGACCGCGTGGCCCCAGTGCATGTTGCCCCAGCCCCAGCCGTACGGGTTGTGCTGGAAGAACAGGTGGTACTCGCCGTTGTAGTAGACCATCCCGTTCGGGTCGTTGTTCCAGCCACGCTTCGGGGAGAAGTGGATCTGTCCCCGGAGCGGCTCCTTGTAGAGCGGACCCTGGTCCGCTGGAACGCTGGACTCGTAGATGAGGTCGAGTCCCTGGGACTCCACGGGCAGGGTGTCGACCTGCAGGACGAGTTCCTTGCCCTTCCACGCACCGATGTCCATGACGGCCCACCAGTCGGGCGTGCCCGGGGCGAGTTCCACATCGTTCCGGACAATCCGCTGGCCGTTGACGAATAGGGTGAGGACCCGTTTTGGGGCGCCGTTCTTGATGGGAATCTGCAGGTAGGGTCGTCTGGCCTTGAGGGTGCGGGTGACATCCTTGCGGGGACCGGCGGGCTTGCGGTCGGTCTGGACGATGTGGTCGACGTTGAGGTGTCCCCAGCCTCCCTGGGCGTCGTCGACAATGCGGAGGGCGGCCATCCTCCTGTCGAACTCGGAGACATCCCACGACTCCTGCACCAGGGACTCGCTGCCGCCGGACTGGGAGTTGGGACCGGTGGCGGACCGCACCGGCTTGCCATCGACCCACAGCTGGAAGGTGAGCCTGGATTCGTTGCGGCCACCGCCGATGAGGAAGGCGAGGTATTTCCGCTGGATCCGGAATGGAGGCGACGTGAGGGATCCGGTGGCGTCGTCGCCCTTGTTGAACGAGTTGACCAGGCCCTTGCCGTTGAACCCGTCGACGGGCATCTGCCCGGGCAGGGTTCCGGGTGCGGGGGCGGCGCCGAAGGCGTCACCGGTGACCTTCCATGCTCCGTAGGATTCACCCTCGAAGTCGGCGACCACGAGGTCCTCGGCGGCGCGTGCGGCAAGGGGCAGGAGAAGGGTCAGCAGCAGGAGGGGAAGGGTTCGCGGATTCATGGGCGTGGTTGGAGTCTTCGGAGGCTGTCGGATCCCGGGAGCGGAATCCAAGACCTGGTATTGGGATGACCCTGTGAAGGAGGCGAAGGGGACTCACACGGTGACGCTGAGACGCGGAGGAAGAAGCGGAGAAAGACGGGAGGAAGGGGGAAGGAAGAAGGGGGCAGGCGGTGGAGCAGGCCATCGGCCTGCGTGGGTGGGTGATGCAGTGCCCTGCATCATTGGGCGCGGGAGCGCCCACAGCACACCTCGGGTAGCCCGATAAGTGGGGGCTGGGTGGGTGCCTGGGGGTGGCTGTCGGAGGTGAAGTCCTGGGGAGGTGCTGAGCCAGGGAAGGGAGTTGAGCCTGGGGAGGGTGGGTGCTTCGCACCTAACGCCGCAGGGCACTGCGGCATCCACCGGTGTGGGTATTCACCTCTGGAGGGTCTCCCAACGGGGCCTCCGCTGGCCTTGCTGCACGGGGGGTCTGACGACATCATCGGTCTATGCCCCACCTGTGTTCATTCCTGGGTCTTCGGTTCCTTCGGGTGATCCTGCTCCTGGCATGCCTCGGGATCCCGTCCCTGTCTGCGGAGCCGATGCCCTACACCCGGACCCGGGACCTCCTCTATGGCCGCGTTGACGGCACTGCGCTGACGTTCGATCTCTTCAAACCCGAGCGTCCCAATGGCCTCGGGGTGATCTACGTGATGAGCGGGGGCTGGTATTCCTCCCATGAGTTTATCGGACCGAAGACCGTCCAGCCGCTCCTCGACCACGGCTACACCGTGTTCGCAGTCGTCCACGGATCGAACCCCCGGTACACGATCCCCGAGATCGTGCCCCAGATGGAGCGCTCGGTCCGGTTCATCCGGCATCACGCCAAGGAGTACGGGATCGATCCGCACCGGCTTGGGGTGGCGGGGGGTAGCGCGGGCGCGCACCTCACCCTCATGCTGGCCACCGGGGGCGGATCCGGAACGGCGGACGCCAAGGATCCGGTCGACCGGGAGAGCAGTGCCGTCCAGGCCGCCGCGGGCTTCTTCCCTCCGACGGATTTCCTGAACTACGGCAAGCCGGGCGAATCGGCCCTCGGGGAGGGAATCCTGAAGGACTTCCGCTCGGCGTTCGGAGCCGTTCCCCCGCAGCCCGAGGCCAGGCGGCGCTTCGCGGAATCCATCTCGCCCGCGTACCACGTGCGGGCCGGGGTGCCGCCGGTGTTCCTGCTGGTGGGCGACCGGGACACGCTCGTGCCCATGCAGCAGTCCGAGCTGTTCCTCGAACGGGTCAAGGCGATGGGCGGGATTGGAGAGATCGAGGTGCGTCCGGGTCAGGGTCACGGCTGGAAGGACTGGGAGAACGACGTGGAGCGGTTCGCGGTATGGTTCGATCGCCACCTGCGAAAGCTGGAGCGGTAGACGGGGTTCTGCGTAGGTTCTGCCGATGGTGTTGGACGTGCTGCTCCTCGGACTGCTGGTGACCTCCGGCGGTCCGCTCGGGACCTGGCTGGGGATGCGGTATGGACTGTCGCGTCGCGTCCTCGGTCGGGTCCTTGCCTTCGGAGCCGGGGCCCTGATCGCCGCGGTCAGCATCGAGCTGGCCTTCGAGTCCGCTGGGTCCTGATGAGGCATGGCTACAGCCGGTTTGGCGGCTGGCTGCATGTCGCCGGTGGATTCGTGGCCGGGGCCACGGTCTATCTGATCGGGACCCGTCTCCTGGCCCGCATGGGTGGCAACTTCCGGAGCGAGTTCCGTCTGCGGCAGTCGCTGGAGCTCGAGAAACGGCAACGGATCCGTGGGATCCTGGAGAGCTTTTCCCGGTCCCCGGTGCTGGGGCAGCTGCCTCCGGAGCAGGTCGGGATGTTCGCGGATCGGGTGACGGAGGTGCGGGTGCCGTCCGGACGGACCGTGTTCCGGCAGGGGGATGCCGGCGACGCCCTGTATCTGGTGGTCTCCGGGCGTGCCGAGGTCTTGTTGGAGCAGGACGGGGATCGGAAACGGGTGGCCTCGCTGGGACCGGGGGATTCCTTTGGTGAAATGGCCCTGCTTTCCGGCGAGCCCAGAAATGCGACCGTGGAAGCGATGAAGACGCTCGAGCTTCTCCGGATGGGACGGGAGGATTTCGTGGAGTTCGTCCGGAGGAACCCGGCTTTGTCCGCGGCCCTCGAGCGACTCGGCCACGAGCGGGCGCTCGCGAACCTGCACCACGAGACCCGGGCCGTCCGCCGCTGGCTTTCGGTTGCCTCGCAGCACGTCGAACGGTCACCCAGCGGGAGCTCGACGAGGAGCTGAGCCACTCCAGGAATTCTGCAGGGGCGGCGATCCTGCTCGGCAACTTCCTCGACGTCATCCCGGCGGCGTTCGTCATCGGGGGCAACTTCGTGGGCTGGCATGAGTTCTCGCTCCCGCTGGAGGTGGGCATCTTCATCGCGGATGTCCCCGAGGGGTCGACCAGTGCGTCGATGCTCCTGCGGGCGGGGTTCTCCCGGAGACGGATCCTCCTGTCCTGGCTCGCCGTGACACTCCTGGCGGGCTTGGCTGCGGTCCTGGGTCACCTCACCATTGGAGCCCACTTTTCTCCGCTGCTCGTCGTGGCCGAGGCCTTTGCAGGCGGTGCCGTGCTGGCCCTCGTGGCGCAGACCCTGATCCCGGAGGCGGTTGACGAGGTCGGTCCCCTGGCCGCGCTGCCCCTCATCCTCGGCTTTCTCGTCTCGGTGGGGCTGATCATCGGCGGAAGCGAAGGCATGGTGCCCGCATCGGGGCGTGCCCAATCCAAGAGAGTCCAGCAGCGTTGACGGGTCCGGCACCCTCCCGGCATCACCGGTGCCGGAGCCAGCGCTGCAGTTCCTCGAGGTAGGCATCGGGCACGCCCAGCGATGCCGCCGCCCCGACGATCTCCTCCTGGTAACCAGGGATCGGCCAACCGGGATCCGAGCCCGTGGCGAGGTACACCATCGCCGTCAGGGGACGTCCCGACTGCACCACGGTGAGCCGGGTCTTCCGATACATCCCCTCGTCGAGCGCCTCATAGGCGTCCAGTGCGGCCTCGGCCGCGGAGTCGATCTCCCAGAGCCGTCCGTGGACGATCCCTCCGGCCTCCGGTACCACGGTTGCATAGCCACGGTTGTTGATCCGGTAGCGCCAGTCGCGGAGCATCGCCGGCGCCAGGGCCCGGGCTGTGGGACAGCGTTCCCGCATGGCCTCCAAGACCATGTTGGATCCGTAGGCGAAGTACGGCGGCGATGGGGACAGGCCCTCGGGCATCGGGGGAAGCGAAGGGCTCAGTCGTCGACCGTCTGTCCGACCAGCTGGCGGAACCGCCACGAGGTGTCGTCGTTCCCGCCCTGGGTCTGCTTCATGAGGATGCCGATCGTTCCTTCCTTGGGATCGGCGAAGTACTGGGTGTTGAAGTAGCCACCCCAATCGAAGGTGCCCGCGCTGCCCTCGCCTCCGGCGGCCTGTCCCCTCGGGGTCAGCACCCCGAACGCCAGCCCGTAGTACTTGTTCGGTCCTCCGAACAGGTTCTGCGCGACCTGCTCGCCCAGGATCAGGTCCACGGTGGTCCGGCTCAGGATCCGCACCCCGTTGAGTTCCCCGCCATTCAGGTACATCTGCAGGAAGGTCGCGTAGTCGCGGGCCGTGCTGCAGAGGCCCGCGCCGCCCGAGAAGAACGACTTGGCGCCCTGGATGGGATAGTTCGGATCGTAGAAGGTGACCGGGTAGCGCACCCAGCCGCCGTTCTCCGGCTTCTGGACGGACACCAATCGGCCAGCCTTCTCCGCCGGCAGGTAGAATCCCGTGTCCTTCATACCGAGTGGCCCGAACAGGCGGGTCTGGAGGAACGCGTCGAAGGTCTGGCCCGACACGACCTCGATGAAATACCCGAGGACGTCGAGCCCCTCGCTGTAGGTGAACTTCTCGCCCGGCTTGTGGTGCAGGGGAAGCTTGGCCAGGCGACGCACGCTCTCGCCGATCGTGACCGGTTCGGTCGTGAACAGGTCGACCACGCCCGCCTTAGCGTACATCTGTCGGAACCGCGCGTCGCCATCGATCACCCCGTAGCCCAGACCCGAGGTGTGGGTGAGCAGGTGGCGGATTGTGATCTCCTGGCCTGCCGGCTCGGCGGTCCAGGTTCCGTTCTTCTCGTCAAAGGACCTCAGGACCTGCGGGTTCTTGAACTCCGGGATCCACTTCGAGATTGGGTCATCCAGACGGAACCGTCCCTCCTCCCAGAGCATCATCACAGCGGTCGCGGTGATCGCCTTGGTCTGGGACGCGATCCGGAAGATGTCGTCCGGGCGCAGTGCCCGACCCGTGGTGGTGTCGGCCGACCCGAACGCCTTGTGGTAGACGATCTTCCCCTTGCGGGCGACGAGGGCCACGACGCCCGGGATCTTGCCGTCGCGGAGGGCCTCCGTGCACATCGCATCGATCCGCTCGAGGCGCTCTGGTGAGAGGCCGACCGAGCGAGGTGCTGCCTCGCGCAGCGGAGGGGAGTGGCGCACGGACCGGGTCTGGGCCGTGAGATCCCCGGCAGCCAGGGCGAGCAGGGCCGCGAGGGAGACGCACTGGGCGGGAAATCGGGAGGGACGGGGACGGTTCATGGGATGGAGAAGGCTCCCAAATCACCCCGGGGATGTCACGTGCCTGGGATTCACGACTTGGGGGTTTCCACGCCCTCGGAATCCGCTTAACTCTCCACACGGCTTCGGCCTTCCTTCCATGATCCCCTCGTCCCTCTCCAAGGCCCTCGTTCTCCTTCTGCTGATCGGTCTGCGTGTGGATGCCGCCTCAGGCTGGGACCGCATCCCGGAGGTGCTGCGCCCTTGGATCCCCTGGGCCACGTGGGGGGACGCGCATCGGAATTGCCCGCCCCCTTACTCGGATCCCAAGACCCATCGGTGCTTCTGGCCCTCGACCCTGGAGCTGGCGGTCACGGCGGACGGGGCCCGGTTCACCCTGGACGTCCTCGTGTATGACGAGACCTGGGTGCCGCTGCCGGGAGGCGGTGACGTCTGGCCTGTCGGGGTCGAGGACACCTCCGCCGCGGTGGGGAACGTCAAACCGGCCCCGCTCGCCGTCCTGGAGCACGACTCGGCACCGGCCGTGCACCTGGTGGCCGGAGGGAACAGAGTGTGGGGTCAACCCGGACGACATCGTCTGACGGGATCCTTCCGCTGGAACCAGATGCCGCAGCGTCTCCGGATCCCTCCCGAGATCGGGGTGCTCACCCTGACCCTGCTTGGCCAGCCGGTGCCGAATCCCGCCTGGGATGCCGATGGCCAGCTCTGGCTCAAGCGCGATGGCGCGGCGGGGACCGATGAGAAGAACTACCTCGCCACGAAGGTCTATTCGCTGGTCGAGGACGGCATCCCGATGTGGCTCCGACAGGAGGTCGAGCTGACGGTGTCGGGCAAGAGTCGCGAGGAGAGTCTCGGTGCGGTCGTTCCCGAGGGGTGGCATCTGGCGTCGGTGGTGAGCCCGATTTCGGTCGCGGTCGACGACCAGGGTCGTCTCAAGGCCCAGGTGCGTCCGGGCAAGTGGACAATCCGTCTTGTCTCGTTCCGTTCCGACAATCCCACGTCGTGGCAGTATCCGGCTGGTGTGGCCACGGCCACGCCCGACCAATGGGTCGGCTTTGCCTCTCGTCCGGAGCTGCGCGTGGTGGAGGTCGTCGATGCCCCCTCGGTCGACGTCTCCCAGACCACCTATCCCGAGGCGTGGCGGCGGTTCCCGGTGTATCGCTGGGACGTCGCGAAGCCGTTCCGTCTGGTGGAGCGGATGCGCGGCATGGGGGATCAGAAGCCTCCGGGATTGGCGATCAGCCGCGAATGGTGGCTCGACGGGGACGGCAACGGGCTCACGTTCCGGGATCGCGTCCGGGGCGCGATGCAGCAGGTGTGGCGGCTCGATGTTGCGGAGGGGGAGGATCTCGGTTCGGTCCGCATCGGCGGACAGGGACAGCTCGTCACGCTCAACCCCCGGACCGGTGCGGCCGGAGTCGAGGTGCGGACCCGGAACCTGGATCTCGAGGCGACCGGGCGGCTGGATCGTCCGAGGCGGTTTCCCGCGACGGGGTGGCAATCGGATGCGGAGTCGCTCCAGGTGACACTCCACCTGCCGCCTGGCTGGCGGCTGCTGGCGCTGTTCGGTGCCGACTGGGTCCGGGGCGACTGGCTGACGGCCTGGACGCTGCTCGATGTCTTCCTGCTTCTGATCTTCACCGTGACGGTCTTCCGGATGTGGGGCTGGGGGCCGGCGGTCCTGGCATTCCTCGCGTACGGACTGTCCTTCCACGAGCCGGGGGCGCCGCGGTACACGTGGCTATTGCTCCTCATCCCGTTGGCGCTCGAGCGGGTGGTCCGTTCCGGAATGTTCCATCGTGTCATCCAGCTGACGAAATGGGCGGCCCTCCTGACGCTCGTCTTCCTGCTGGCGCCGTTCATCGGACGCCAGGTGCAGCAGGCGATCTATCCCCAGCTGGAATGGCTGGGGCGCGATGCACGGCACTTCCAGCCGGCTCCCGAGCTGTCGCCGCTCGCCTCACCTGCGGTGCCGCCTTCCGCCCCGTCGGATACTGCGGCCAAGGAGGTGCCGCTCGCCGATGCCGAAAGGGGGGAGGCCAGCGCCGGCAACCGCATGGATCCGGTCCTGACCCGACGCTACGGGCTGATTTCCAGGATTCCCTCCTCCTCCGTGGAACCCCTCCAGAGGAATGGTGTCATGGCGAACCTGCTCTATGAGGCGGAGGCGCGGATCCAGACCGGACCGGGCGTCCCGGAATGGACCTGGCGCGCGGTGAGCTTTGGTTGGAATGGACCGGTCCAGGCCGCCCAGCAGGTCCGCCCGGTGCTGATTCCCATCGGAATCGAGCGCGCCCTCACCGTGCTCCGGGTCGGACTGATCCTCGCCCTCGCCGCCGTCCTGCTGCGCCGCGGTCGGCCGTCGTCGACGGGGCTGGCCGACATCGCCCCGCGGGCCGCCGTGCTCGCCGTGCTGCTTGGGGTCGGTCTCGCACAGCCGCCCCGTGTCGAGGCGGATGAGGCCCCGGTGGCCGCGGTCATTCCCGATGCCGCCATCCTGGAGAGGCTCCGCGAACGGGTCCTCGAGGTCCCCGACGCGTTCCCAAATGCGGCCGAAATCCCGGGCTTGTCGCTGCGTGTCGAGGGTCGGCGTCTCACCGCGGAGGCCGAGATCCACACGGCGTTGCGGGTGGCGGTGCCGCTGCCGGGACGTCTCCCCACGTGGTCGCCGGTCTCGGTGCAGGTGGATGGACAGCCCGAAACAGCGCTGCGGCGCGACGACGGCTTCCTGTGGGTCGTCCTGCCGGCGGGCGTCCATCGGGTGCAGTGGCAGGGCCTGGTCCCGGCGGCGTCCGAATGGGAGTGGGCCTTCCGGCTCAAGCCACGCCGGGTCGTGGTGGAGGCTCCCGGATGGGCGGTGAGCGGGATCCGGGACGACGGGGTTCCGGAACAGCAGGTGCTCTTCGTGTCGCAGGAGCGGTCCGTCGGATCCACGACCACCTACGAGCGCCAGGAGGTCCAGTCGGTTGCCCTGGTGCGACGTCAGGTCGAACTGGGTCTCGTCGCTCAGGTGCGGACGGTCGTGACCCGGCTCACGCCCCCTGGCAAGGCCCTCGCCCTTCGGATCCCGCTGCTGCCCGGGGAGAACGTCCTTTCGGCCAACGCCCCGGTCGTCGAAGGCGCCATCGAGGTGCGGCTCGGGGCCCAGGATACGTCCACCTCCTGGGACAGCGGGCTCTCGGTCAGCAATGTGCTGACGCTGTCCACGCGCCCGTCGGACACCTGGGTGGAGCAATGGGAGCTGCGCGCGTCCCCGATCTGGAACGTCGCCCTTACCGGACTGGCGCCGGTCTTCGATGCCGGTGTGGTGGATCTGCTGCCGGTGTGGCATCCGTGGCCCGGGGAATCGGTTCGCCTCGATCTGACGCATCCGACGGCCGTGGCGGGTGCGACCCGCACGGTGGACCGTGTGACGCATGAGGTCAGCGTGGGATCCCGACAGCGGACCTCCACGCTGAACCTGTCGGTCCGGAGCAGTCTGGGAGAGGACTTTCTGATCGAACTGCCCGAGGGTGCGGAGGTGACCGGATTGCTCCATGCCGGGAAGGGAATCCCGGTACGGAAGGAGGGTCGCAAGGTGGTGGTCCCGTTGAGGCCCGGCGAGCAGACGATCGACCTCTCGTGGAAGGTGGGTGCCGATCTGGGATTCCATGCGGGTTCCGGGGCGGTGGGCCTGCCGGTCGACAGCGCCAACATCACAACGGTGTTGAAGGTGCCCGACAACCGGTGGGTGTTGCTGACCTGGGGTCCGCTCCGGGGTCCTGCGGTCCGGTTCTGGGGCATCCTCGTCTGCTCGCTGCTCGCCGCGATCGCGCTGGGACGGCTGCCGAAGTCGCCCCTTCGGACCTGGCAATGGCTGCTCCTGGCCCTCGGGCTCACGCAGGTTCCGTTGGCGGCGGCGGCGGTGGTGATCGCCTGGCTGTTTCTCGTCCGGTGGCGCGGGAGGTCGGCGTTCCAGGAGACGGGTCCGTGGCTCTACAATCTTGTCCAGCTCGGGGTGGTGCTCATGACCGCCGCGGCCTTGGGGGTGCTGGTCTACGCGGTGGGCGAAGGACTGCTCGGAAGCCCGGAGATGTTCATTCTGGGCAACGATTCCAGTCGCACGGTGCTGCGTTGGTATCTTGATCGGTCGTCGACCGCGCTGCCGACGACGGTGGTGGTGTCGGTCTCGATCTGGTGGTACCGGATCCTGATGCTGTTCTGGGCGCTGTGGCTGGCGTTCGCCCTGCTGTCATGGCTTAAGTGGGCGTGGAGAAACCTCAGCTCCGGTGGCCTGTCGCGTCCGTGGCGCAAGGCGAAGAGGGTGCCGCCGACGCTCTAGGGCGCCTTGAAGACACGCGGAGGGGGACTCACGCGGCGACGCGGAGACGCGGAGGAAGACCGGAGAGAGGGAGGCGGGGAAGGCAGGGGCGGCAGGCGGTGGGTGGGGCGTTGGTGGGTGAAGCAGTGCCCTGCCTCACGGCGCGTGGGAGCGCCCATTGGGTAGGGAACGCACTCCGTTGCGTCCCCATCTAGACCCGCGAAGGTGTGGCTGATCGGTTGCTCCAGACGGGATCTTCTGGGGTGTCAGCGGATTCCATCTGTCTTCACGGGCCCGCTAGGCCACGTCGGGGTGCCGACGGATGAGGGTGCGGCTGGAGACGGGCTCGGTCGGGGTCCGAGTGGCGACGAGGGCCTCGAGGGTGGCGACGACATCCTGCAGCACGTGGGCCTGGGTGGTCAGCTCCTCGGCGGCGACCGATCCCTCCTTGGCGCCCGACGCCGTCGACTGCGCACTGTGCTCGATCTGGCGCAGCGCCGATTCGATCCGCTCCACCGCGCGACTCTGGTCCCCGCTGCCGCGATGGACCTCGTCGACCAGACGGTGGATGTCGGCGGAGCGCTGGACGAGGAGCTGGATGGCGGCCGAGACCTCGTCGACCCGCTGGCGTCCGACCTGGGTCCGGGCGATCGACTCGTCGATGAGCAGTGCGGTCTCGCGGGCGGCCTGGGAGCAGCGCTGGGCGAGGCTGCGGACCTCGTCGGCGACGACGGCAAACCCGAGTCCGGCCTCGCCTGCCCGGGCGGCCTCCACGGCGGCGTTCAGGGCGAGGATGTTCGTCTGGAAGGCTATCTCGTCGATGACCTTGTTGATCTTGGAGATCCGGCCGCTGGCGGCGTCGATCTCCTCCATGGCCGACACCATCTCGGCCAGCCGATCCTTCGCCCCGGAGAATCCCTCCTGTTCCTTGGCCACCAGTCCGCTCGCCGACTTCAGGGTCGTGGCGCCCTGGGCGGCCATCCTGCTGGAGGCCCGGGCCGAGCTGGAAATCTCCTCGACCGCACCGACCTGTTCGGAGGCCCCCTCGGCGAGGGAGCGGCTTGTGGAGGACACATGGGAGGCACCACTGGCGACGGTCTCGGTCGCGGCCGAAAGGTCGGAGATGGACCGCCGCAGCACTCGGGCGTGACGGCGGATGCCGGTCCAGATGAGGATTGGCGACAGGATGGAGAGCGCGAGCACCAGCAGCATGACGCGCTCGGAGCGGCGTTCCGCGGTGGCCGCGACCGAGGCGGTGCGTTCGTCGAGCATCTGCTCGAACTGGGCGATGGGCCCCATGATGAGGGCCTTGTCGGAATGGTACTTGGGATCGTGCATGATCCGGCGTGCCATCTCGGCGTCGGGATCCGCGGTCCGGGTGAAGCCGCCCTTGCCATCATCGAAGCGTCCCTTGATGGCGTTCATGGCGATGGTCTCGGTCCGAACGAGGGCATTGGAGTTGTCCTCGGCCTCCTTGAGCTTCGAGAACTCTGCCTCGGTGAACCCCTGCATCTCCATCAGCCTGCGGAGGGCGATCGTGCGGCCGTCGGGCCGGGGCTTCACCCCGTTTCGGATGTCCAGGATGCGCCAGTATTCCGTCTCGTGCTGGGGATCGCCGGTGACGACGTGGTTTCGGGCGAGCCGTGTCAGGTCGTCGGAACTCGCCCGGAGTTCCTGGGCGAGCATCTGGGAGGTGTACCGGTTGTTCTGGGCCCGGGTGAGGGCGTGCTGGTTGAGGAAGGCGACGACGGCGAGTCCGGCGAGGGCGAAGACAGGGAGGAGGGTCGCGCCCTGGAGCCGCTGCATCGAGTTCATCCGGGAACGTCCTGTCGCCATGGCCCTATTTGCACCGCTCGTCGTCCGGTCCTCAACCCCCAACTCCGTCGATCCGTCGAATCTCAGAGCACCTTGCCCGGGTTGAGGATGCCAGCAGGATCGAGGACCCGTCGCAGTTCCCGCATGACGCGCATCTGGGCGTCGCCGGCGAACTTCGGAAGGAAGTCCCGCTTGGCGACCCCGACACCGTGCTCACCCGTGATGGTGCCGCCGATGCGGATCGCCTCGGTGAAGATGTCCTGGAACGCCGCGTGGACCCGTTCCATCTCCTCGTGGTTCCGCTCGTCGGTCAGGAAGGTCGGATGCAGGTTGCCGTCGCCCATGTGTCCGAACGTCCCGATGCGGAGTCTGTACTTCTGAGCGATCTGCTCGACGAACCGGACCATATGGGCGAGCTCGCTGCGGGGCACGGTGGCGTCCTCGAGGATCGTGGTGGGGGCGACCCGGGCGAGGGCGCTGAAGGCGCTCCGGCGGGCGCTGGCGAGCCGGTTGGCCTCGGCCTCGTCGCGGGCGATCCGGATCTCCCGGCACCCGTTGCGACGTGCCATCTCCTCCATGACCTGGGCCTCCTCCTCGACCTGGGCCGGGTGGCCATCGGTCTCCATGAGCAGCAGCGCCTCGCAGTCCGTCGGCAGGCCGATCTTCGCGTAGTCCTCCACGCACTGGATCGTGGTGCGGTCGAGGAACTCCAGCGTGCAGGGGATGATCTGGGCCGCGATCAAATCGCTCACCGTCTGGGCTGCGGCATCCATCGCGTCGAACGTGGCCACGAGGGTCTTCTTGGCGGCGGGCTTGGGGATGAGCCTGAGCAGGACCTGGGTGATGACCCCTAGGGTGCCCTCGCTGCCGATGAAGAGGTCCTTCAGGGAGTAGCCGGCGACGTCCTTGACGCACTTGTTGCCGGTCGTAAGCACCTCGCCGTTGGCGAGGATGACCTCGAGTCCCATGACGTAGTTGCGGGTGATGCCGTACTTGAGTCCGCGGAGGCCGCCGGAGTTCTCGGCGACGTTCCCGCCGATGGTGGAGATCTTCATGGAGCCCGGGTCGGGCGGATAGAAGAGTCCCACGGCCGCGGCGGCTTCGGAGACCTGGAGGGTGGTGACCCCGGGCTCGACCCGCATGGTCAGGTTGGCGCGGTCGACCTCCAGGATCCGGTCCATCCGCACGGTGCACAGCACGATGCAGCCCGCGACGGGCAGGCTGCCGCCGCTGAGGCCGGTGCCGGAGCCGCGCGTCACGACCGGGATCCGCTCGCGCGTGGCGAACTCGAGCACCGCCACGACATCGGCCGCGGATCGGGCGAAGACCACCGCCCCAGGCATCTGGGTCATCGCGGCCGTGCCGTCGAAGGAGTAGGGGATCAGATCCTCCGTGGAGGTCAGGAGGGCGTCGGGGGCGATCCGCTGGCGGAGCTCGGCGACGAGGGATTCGGACAAGGCCATCCAGCGAATCCTGACAAGGCGCAGGCGCGGGGGTCAATGCGAGCCGCTGCGGGTCCGTCGTTGGTAGGCCTCGTGCAGCGCCCGTGTTCCGGGACTCTCCCGGAGCGCGGTGTCGTCGAGGGCGGTGGCGGTCACCAGTTCAAGCGAGCTGAGGGTGAGGAAGACGCCGTCCGCGGCGCGGAGGTCCTCGGGTGTGCACCGGCTCTCATCGGGGATGAATCCGAGTTCCGGGGCGATCCGGAGCACGGCATCCCGGGTGACCCCGGGGAGGGCCCCGGATTCGATCGGCGGGGTCAGCAGGCGACGACCGGCGATCCAGAACACGTTGCTGCTGGATCCCTCCACGACCTCGCCGGCGGTGTCGAGCAGCAGGGCCTCGTCGCTCCCTTGGGACTCCGCCTCGGCTCGGGCCAGGATCTGGAGTAGCTTGCTGGAGGACTTCCGTTGATTCAGCGGATCGGACGCGGCCAGCCGCAGGGAGGCGGTTGCAAGTCTCCAGCGCGTGGGCCGGGCCGGATCCTGGGGCGTGGCCGGGTGGGTGGTGACGACCCAGATCGGGGACTCCGCTCCCCTTGGGGAATACCCACGGCGGCCCTGGCCCCGGGAGATCTGGATGCGAAGCAGGGCCTCGGACTGGCCGTTGCGGCGCAGGAGTTCGAGGGAGGTCGACCGGAGGATGTCCCGCGTCGTCGGCATCTGGAGACCCATCCACCTCGCGGACCGCTCGAGGCGATCGAGGTGTTCGGTCCAGGCGAATGGGTGGCCTCCATAGACACGAAGCGTCTCGAACAGGCCGTCTCCGTAGAGGAACGACCGGTCGAAGATCGAGACCCTGGCCTCCCCGGCGGGGAGCAACTCTCCGTTCAGGCAGACGACGTTCATGGGTGGGAGGCTGGATCGTTGGTGGGCGGGACCTCCGGGGCGTTGGAGCTCTCTGCGAGATGGAACGACAACCAGTCCCGGGCCCCGTCGACATCCCCGAAGGCACCATCCAGCTGGGCCTCGAACGCCGCGGACAGGATGGGGGTGAAGGTGGGTCCCGGCTTCAGGCCGCGTTCCAGGAGGTGACGGCCCAATAGGAGGGGTCGTGGCGCGGCGGCCGCGAGGGCGAGGGTCGTGGCGACCGCCTTCAGTCGGGTCACTCCCTCGGGTTCGCCGCCCGGACGCGGCGGGCGACCCGACGCGTCCGCGGTGATCACCGCGGACAGCTCCTCGATCGTGGCCGGGGCGAGTCGGAGGGCGAGACGCCGGACCGAGCGCGGGGTGGGATCCGTCAGGTGCGCCAGATGGTTCGTCACGAGGGGCACGATTCGGGCGACCATCGACGGCGGGGTGTTGAATCGGGCCAGGAACGTTCCGGTGAGCGGGCCGCCCGCGGGCTCGTGGCCCGGCGAGACGATCCGCTCCCGTCCCTCCCGGATCTCACGTCGGGTGCACGAGGGTTTTCCGAGGTCGTGGCACAGCGTGGCGAGCGACAGGACGATCCGCGTCTCGGGGTCGGCCGCCTGCCAGAACCCACCGGCGACCAGAGCATCGAGTGCGTGTCCGGTATGGATCCAGACATCGCCCTCCGGATGCCACTCGGGGTCCTGGTCGACGTCGAGGAGGGCCTCGATTTCCGGGAAGGCGGAGACCCAGCCGGTGTCCCGGAGGAAGCGGAGCCCGGCGGAGGGTTCCACGGCCTGGGAGGCCCACTTGAACCATTCCTCCCGGACCCGTTCCTCGGCGAGTTCGGGGTAGGTGCCGACGATGGATCGGCACAGGGCGAGGGTCTCGGTTGCAGCGGTGAGTCGGAATCGGGCGGCGAACTGCATCCCGCGCAGCACGCGGAGCGGATCCTCGGGGAACGCGGCGCTGGTGTGACGCAGGATCCGGGACCGCAGGTCGGCCTGGCCACCGAAGGGGTCGAGGACCTCCTGCCGGCGCGGATGCCACATCAGCGAGTTGACGGTGAAATCGCGTCGCGCGGCGGCTTCCGTCGGGGAGATCGAGGGATCGAACTCGACCCGGAACCCCTGGTGTCCGGGCGCCACCTTGGAGTCGCGTCGGGGCAGCGAGAAGTCGTGGGTCCGTCCGTCGAGGGTCAGCTTCACAACCCCGAAGGAACGTCCCACGAGGCTGACCCGTCCCCAGCGTCCGAGCGCGGTAACGAGGCGGTCCTCATCCACTCCGAAGACCTCGATGTCGAAGTCCTTCACCGGGACCCCCAGGAGCCAGTCCCGGACGCATCCGCCGACGAGGTGGGCCTGCTCCAGCGCGGGTTCCCGCGCGAGGATATGGGCCAGGGCCCTGGGGAGCAGGTCGTTCACAGACCGAGATCAGCACGCACGGATCCGGGGGGTAAAGGAAGAAGCGGACACCGGCCACGGATCGGCTTCGGCGGAGGGAACGACAGGCGGAGACGAACCACTGGATCCGTGCCCCGGGACCTCTGGGAGCCGGGGGTCCTCGACGGCTCACCGCCCACCGACGGTTCTGCATCCGGCGGCAGCTCTTCGCCCATGGAGGCCGAAGGACACCGTTGTCGAAGGCGACGCAGTCCTGTGGATTCCGATCCCGGCCGGGGACTCCTCAGATCGCCTCCAGGATCTTGTCCAGCTTCACGTGTGCGGCGATCAACTCCTGCACCAGCTTGATCTTCTGGGTGTCGTCGGGGCGGATCTTCACGATGAGATCGTGGACCCGGCTCGCCACCGTGTAGCTGTCGAGTGGCGACACCAGGACGGGGCAGGGGAAGGTCCCGGTGAGCTTGAGCACCGCGCTGGAGGGCGGGATGTCCTCGGAGAGGACGATGCCCGAGAGGTGGCCGCCCGACTTGAGGTAGTCCTGGGCGGCCTGGATGAGGTCGTCGCGGTCGGCCGGCACGATCAGCAACACCCCGGGCAGGAAGTGCTTGGTCACCTGGGCGGCGCCCATGGCGCCGATGACCACCCGTTTCACGATGTTGTGGATCTGGGGCGTCGAGTTGAGGACGCGGGCGTTGAGCTCCTCACGGATGAGCTCGAGGGTCGGGCTCGACAGGATCGGCTGGTGGGGCACGACGCCCAGGAGCTTGAGTCCCTTGCGGCGGAGGCCCTTCTCGGCGAACTCGGTGATGTAGTCGAGCTTCTCGGGAAGGACCTTGTTGAGGATGACGCCGATGACCTCGACGCCCTCCTTCTCGAACAGGGCGCGGTTCAGGGCGACCTCGTCGATGGGCAGTCCGATGCCGCCCCGGGACACGATGACGACCTTGGCCTTGAGCATCCGCGCCACGGTGGCGTTGCTGAGGTCGAACACGCTGCCGACCCCCGCGTGGCCCGTGCCCTCGCACAGGACGAACTCCTTCTCCCATGCGACACGGTCGAAAGCCTTGTGGATGCGCTTCACGAGGGCGTCGAAGTTGGCCGACTGTAGGTAGCGCCGGGTGAAGTCGGGCTCGACGGCGATCGGCGACATGTCGACCAGCGGGCAGTTCAGCCGGAACACCCGGTCCATCAGCACCGAGTCCTCGTCGATCTTCTCGGCGTCGATCTCCACGAAGCGCTGTCCGACGGGCTTGATGTAGCCGACGCGTCCGAACCGCCGCTGGAGGGCGGCCAGGAGCCCGAGGGAGTTGGTGGTCTTGCCGTCGTTCTGCCGCGTCGCGGCGATGAAGACCCGAGGGGTGGAGCTGTTGAGGAGCACGGGTGGAAGCGGGTGTGTCGGGACGGTTCAGACGGCGTCGCCGGGCAGCGTGTCGCCGGCGCCGGGGTAGAGCTTCTGGTACTCGATGCTCTGGAGGCCGGTGATGGCGGCCACGCCGAGGATGTCGTGTGACGTGCTGCCGCGGGAGAGGTCGGCGGCGGGACGATCCAGCCCGAGCAGGATCTGTCCGTAGGCGTTGGCGCGGGCGATGTGCTGGATGAGCTTGTGGGCGATGTTGCCGGAGTTGAGGTCGGGGAATACGAGGACATTGGCCCGGCCGGCGACCGGGCTTCCGGGGACCTTGCGGGCGGCGATCTCGGGAACAAGGGCGGCGTCGACCTGCAGCTCCCCCTCGAAGTCGGCCTCGAACAGGTCCTGGTCGGCCTTCTGTCGCGCCAGCGCGGCGGCCGCCCGGACCTTGAGGACGCTGGAGTGGGTGGCGCTGCCCTGCGTCGAGTAGCTGAGGAAGGCGACCCGGGGTCGCGTTCCGAGGATCTGGTTCGCCAGGCGCGCGACGCTGAGGCCGATCTCCGCGAGCTGGTCGACGGAGGGGTCGGGGATGACGCCGCAGTCGCCCATGAACAGGACACCTTTCTCGCCGAAGCGTGTGTCCTCCACCTCCATGACCATGCAGGATGAGGCGGTGGTGGTCTTCGGGGCGACCTTGATGATCTGGAAGAGGGGTCGCAGGACGCCGCCGGAGACCTCGCTGGCGCCGGAGACCAGGCCGTCGGCCTGCTTCATGGCCACCATCATCGCGCCGAAATAGTTCGGCTTCTTCATGGCTTCCCGGGCCTCCTCCTCGGCGATGCCCTTGCTGCGGCGGAGCATCAGGAACCGCTTCACGAAGCTGTCGAGGTCCGGGCTCTGCGAGGGGTCGATGCGGCGGATGCCCTCGAGGTTGACGTTGAGGGCGTCGGCGGCGGCCTTCACCTGCTGACGGTCACCGAGGAGAATCGGCACCCCCAGTCGCAGCGAGTGGAACTGACGGGCGGCCTGGAGCACCCGGGGATCCGTGCCTTCCGGGAAGACGATCCGTTTGGGATGACGCTGGAGCTTCTCGTAGACCCCGCCGATGAAACGCATCCCCGGGTTTAATCCGCGGGCCTCCAAACTGCAAATGCCCTTTGCCCTCGGGCTTCGATCCGCAATGATTCCTCCATCATGAGAAAGCATCGGTGGACCTTCCTCACCGCCATCCTCCTCGCCGGGATCAGTTGGGCCCAGCAGGATACGGCCCCGTCGAAACCCGCCGCCAGGACCCGCAACCTGGACGTGCAGGAATTCGACCGTCTCCGCACGGGCAAGAATGTCGTGATCCTCGACGTCCGGACTCCGGCCGAGTTCGCCGAGGGCACCATCGAGGGAGCCGTGCTGCTCGACTACCGCGCGCAGGACTTCGCCGAAAAGGTCGCCAAGCTGGACAAGTCCAAGCTGTACCTCGTGCACTGCGCCGCCGGGGGGCGGAGCGCCCGTGCGTGCGCCAAGATGGAGTCCCTGGGCTTCACCAACCTGGTGAACCTCGAGGGCGGCATGGGGGCCTGGCAGGACGCCAAGAAGCCCGTCGCGAAGTCTTCCGCCAAGTAGGCCACCCGCCGGGCGGCTGGAACCGCTCCGGTGACGCGCCCTCCCTCGCATGGACCGCCCCGTCGGACATGGCCCACGGCTCCGCGGGAAGGGGGTCTATCTCTATTCGTTCGACATCGCCTACGAATTCGGCAGGGAACCCCTCCGCGAACTGCTCGGCCAGCCGGTGGCCCAGTTCAGCGTCGATGTCAGCCATCGCGGCCCGCGGAACCTCCTGTTCCACCAGCCGCAGATGGTCCGGCTTCCCGCCCAGGAACGGCGGGGCCCCGCCGGACCGGTCTGGGTCGACATCACCGTCAAGATCCTGCCCATCGGGGCCATCAGCATCTCCGTCCGGGTTCCGTTCGAGGTCGACCTCCTCGAGCAGCTCATCCCGTACCACGACCTCCGGTTCAACAACGGGATGCTCCACCACGAGGTCCGGCACCTGGCCGAGCCGATCCGGCAGGAGCTGGGTCCGCTCATCCTGCGTCCCATCGACCAGCTGGCCCACGAGGAGGCCTACACTGTGTTCTGCATCGAGGCCCCGGTGACGGCGGGCGACGGGGTCCCGATGAACGCCGAGGTCTGGCTGGAGGGGCATCGGCGACAGGTCGCCTCGCTTCTCGCCCAGGAGGATCCCGACAGCCTCTCGGCCCAGGAGGAGCTGGAGTCCACGAACCGCAGCCTGAGCTACTATGCCGACGATCTCCTGGTGATCGACTGGGACGCGGCGCTCCTCGTGGACTAGGCCCGGGATTTCGACGAGACGCTGCACATCCTGGAACTGGCCAACGTCCAGCTGGCCGAGCTGGAGGCCTACGACCTGGTCCTGGACGCCGCCCTCGAGCGCAGCTACCGCGATCTCGGGACCACGCCGATGCGGCGTCGGTCGGAGGTGTTGAGGGATCTTCGGGAGCTCCGGATCGACATGACCCGGTTCAACGATGAGCTGTCGAACATCACCAAGTTCTTCGGCGACTGGCACCTGGCGCGGGTCTACGGCGCGGTGGCGGCGCGGTTCCATCTCGCCGACTGGCATCGGGCGGTCTCGGACAAGCTCCGCACCCTGGACGAACTGCACCAGATCCTGAAGTCCGACCAGGCCAACCGATGGATGATGGTCCTCGAGGTCACCATCGTGCTCCTCTTCATCATCGACCTGGCGATCCTGTTCCTCGGGGTCCGCTCCTGATCGGTGCCGACGGTCACCGCGCCCGTGGGTGGAAGGCGTCGTGGACGTCCCGGAGATGCTGTCCGGCGATGTGGGTGTAGATCTCGGTGGTGCCGATGCTGGAGTGGCCGAGCAGCTCCTGGATGACCCGGAGGTCGGCTCCGTGTTCGAGGAGATGGGTGGCGAAGCTGTGTCGGAGCATGTGGGGCGTGACGTTCTTCTCGATCCCGGCACGGCGCACGCAGGCCTTGATCCGGAGCCAGAGGGTGACCGGGGCGAAGGCGGTGCCACGCTGCGTGAGGAAGACGTTGGCGGGGGATCTGGGTCCCACGAGTCGCGGACGGCCTGATCCGAGATACCGGTTGAGGGCCTCGATCGCCGCCCGTCCGACCGGCACCACCCGTTCCTTGCCACCCTTGCCGACCACCGTGAGGAAGCCGGACTCGAGATGGAGCTGCTCGAGACGGATCGTGCGGAGTTCGGCAAGGCGGAGTCCGCTGGCGTAGACAACCTCGAGCACGGCGTGGTCGCAGAGGTCGCGCGGGGTGATCTCCCCGGTCGGGGCCCGCAGCAGGCGCTCGATCTCCTCGGTCGACAACGCCTTCGGGAGGGTCTTCCAGCGCCGGGGCAGCGACAGGTTCTCGGCCGGGTTCTCGGCGACGAATCCCTCCGCGGTCGCGAAGCGGCAGAAGGCCCGGATCGCCGCCACCTGGAGATACAGTGTCGACGCACTCAGCCGTTTCGGGGAGTCCGGGTCGTCGAGGTGGGCCCGGCTGCGCTGATGGGTCAGGAATTCGACGAGATCCTGCGGCCGCACCGCCTTCCATCCGGCGATGCCCCGGGTTTCCAGCCACCCGACCAGCTGCCCGAGAGCATGGGCGTAGGTCCTCTGGGTGTGGTCGGCCTGGCCCCGCTCATGGCGAAGGTGCACTAGGAATTCATCGACGAGGTCCGACAACACCTACCCAGCAGACGGCGGATCTCCCTCGGTCGCGAGCCTGATTTCAGAACCCGGGGATCGGGAACGTCGACCTGCTGGCCTGCGTTGGGCTCCAGGCCTTGCTCACCCCGTGCGACCGAACCTCTTCTCGAGCTCCCTCCAGCTGAACTCGATGAGGGTCGGGCGTCCGTGGGGACAGGTGTAGGGCATCTGGCATCGCCTGAGGTCGGCCAGCAGCTGCTCCAGCTCCGGACCCGCCAGCGGATCGTTGGCCTTCACGGCGTGGCGACAGACGGTCTTGGCCACGACATCCTCTCCGAACCGCAGCGTGTTGATCCCACCCCCGGACGCCCGGAGCTCGTCGATCAACCCGAGCACGAACTGCCGGGGGTTGCGGGACCGGACGAAGGGTGGCACCGACTCGAGGAGGAACGTCCGGTCCCCGAATTCCCGGAGCTCGACCCCCAGCCGGTGGAAGGGGGGCAGATGCTCCGTCGTGAAGTGTGCGTCCTGGAGTGTCATCTCCACGGTCTCGGGCATCAGGAGACGCTGCGACGGCGCCTCGGCCGTGGACTCCATCCGGGCCAGCATCTGCTCGTACAGGATCCGCTCGTGCGCGGCGTGCTGGTCCATGAGGACCAGTCCGCGATCCGACTCCATCAGCACATAGAGCCGTCCAATCACCCCGAGGATCCGGAGCGGCACCTGGAGGAGGGGTTGTGCGGTGCCGGGTGCGGCGGACAGAGGGGCGGGGTGCGGGATTGGCAATGGTCGGATCGTTGGGTTCCCGGCAGGGCGTGGATCCTCCTCGGAACGGGGCGGAAGCGGGAACCCGAATGACGGCACGGCCCCTGGTTCCGGCGCCGACGAGGGTGCCGCGGCTGGGGGGGGCGCGGGGACCATCGACTCCCAACCGGGGAGCGAGGGGCCCGCGTCGGGGTGGGGGATCTCAGTCCGCTGCAGGGGAAGACCCGAAGGCTCCGGGGCGAATCGCGGGGAGATTGCAGGAGTGGTGGGCTTGGCGAAGTCCAACAGCGCCCGGCGCACCGCCTGGGTCACGAATCCCCGGACGATCGACTCGTTCCGGAAGCGGACCTCGCGCTTCTGGGGATGGACGTTCACGTCGACTCCGGCGGGATCGAGTTCGAGGAAGAGGCAGCAGACCGGGTAGCGCCCCTTCATCAGCGCATTGTGGTACCCCTCGAGCAGGGCGAAGTTCATTCCGCGGCTCTCGATGGGGCGCTGGTTGACGAAGAGGTGCTGGTCGGACCTCGATGACCGGGACACCCCTGGGCTGCCCATGAATCCCCAGACACGTCCGGCGAGGATCGGGGCGGGTGTCGTGGAGGGGGTGTCCATGGCCCCGGGCAAGGCCTCGAGTTCCGGATCGTCGTGCCCGGACTCGTCCTCGACCTCGTTCGAGAAGTCGACGCGAAGCAGGGGAACATCTCCCCCGAGGATCTGTCGGAGCCGTTCCTGGAGGGCATCGAACCGATCGGCCGGGGAGGCCCACTGGACCGGTGCCCGTTGGAACACGGTGCGACCGTCGCTGATGAACCGGAATCCGACCTGTGGATGGGCCATGGCCACGAGGTCGAGGTAGTGTGCGATGTGAGTCCGTTCGGTGTCCTCGCTCCGGAGGAATTTCCGCCTGGCGGGGAGGTTGAAGAACAGCTGTCGGACCTCCACGGCGGTGCCGGTCGACGAAGCCCCAGCCTTGACCTCGAGAATCCGTCCGCCGTGTACCAGCACCTGGGTCCCTTCACCGGAGGTGTCGCCCCGTTCCCGGGTGGTGAGGTGGAACCGGCTGACGCTGGCGATGCTGGGCAGCGCCTCGCCCCGGAACCCCATCGTCTCGATCGCCTGGAGGTCCTCGGCACGGGTGATCTTGGAGGTGGCATGACGCTCAAGACACAGCAGGGCGTCGTCCCGACCCATCCCGAACCCGTCGTCGGTCACCCGGATGAGGCTCCGTCCGCCCGCACCGATCTCCACGCTGATCTGGGTGGCGCGGGCATCGAGGCTGTTCTCGACCAGCTCCTTGACCACGCTGGCCGGCCGTTCCACGACCTCTCCGGCCGCGATCTGGTTGGCGACCTGTTCGGAGAGGAGACGGATGCGGTTCACTCCCCTGAGTTCACGGCGCGGGTGAGGTGTGGGGAAGGCGAAAATGGAGGCGAGGAAGGGAAGAGGGGTGCCGTGCGCCGTTCGTCATGAGAATGCCCTTGTCTTGGAGTTTGTGACCGGTATTGTCCACATTCCTTTTATGAAGGCTGACACGCATCCGAAGAATTATCGGCTGATGGTTTTCCGCGACTCCGCCTCCGGCGAGTCGTTCCTCACCAAGTCCTGCGCCTCCACTCCGCTCACCGCGACGTGGGAGGACGGCAAGGAGTACCCGCTGTACCTTATGGGCATCAGCGGATTCACCCATCCGTTCTACACGGGCCAGCAGAAGTTCGTCGACACCGCCGGCCGGGTCGACAAGTTCCAGCAGCGCGCCGCCCGGACTGCCGAGATGCAGGCCGCCAAGGCCTCCGGCAAGAAGAAGGCCTAGTGCCTTGGTCGACACCGCCCGCCGCCCGGTTCAGCCGGTCGGCGGGCGGTTTGCTTTTTGCAGGTCGGATTTCCGCCGCCATTCTCCTGCGTCACCGTGGATCTTCATCCCTTCATCGTCCGTTTCCGGGAGCGCTTCGCCGAGGTGGAATCGCTCCTGAGCGCTCCGGATGTCTTTGCCCAGCCACAGCGCGGACAGGAGCTGACCCGGGAACACGCCCGTCTCCGGGGTCTCGTCGAGGCAGGGGATCGATTCCAGAGGGCCCAGACCGAACTGGCGGAGAACAGGGCCCTGGTCGCGACCGAGCCGGCCGGTTCCGAGCTGGCGCTGATGGCCCAGGACGAGATCGGGCGGCTCACCCTTGAGGAAGCCCGGCTGGCGGCACGGCTCCAGGAAGGAATCCTGCCGCCGAGTCCGACGGATTCGAGGAACTGCATCCTGGAGCTCAGGGCCGCCGCCGGGGGTGCCGAAAGCGCCCTCTTCGCCGCGGACCTCCTCCGGATGTACCACCGGTTCGCCGAGGCCGAGGGCTGGCGATTCGAGATGCTCGAGGCCAGCCCGTCCGATCTCGGCGGCTACAAGGAGGCCATCGTCAGCGTCACGGGCCCGGAGGTCTTCAAGCGACTCAAGTTCGAGTCGGGCGTCCATCGGGTCCAGCGTGTTCCCGCCACCGAGGCCCAGGGGCGCATCCACACCAGCACCGTCACCGTCGCCGTCATGCCCGAGGCGGAGGAGGTCGATGTCGTCATCAAGCCCGAGGATCTAGAGATCAACGTCTGTCGGGCGTCCGGCCATGGCGGGCAGGGGGTCAACACCACCGACTCCGCCGTCCGCATCTTCCACAGGCCCTCGGGGATCGAGGTCCGATGCCAGGACGGCCGGTCCCAGCAGAAGAACAAGCAGCAGGCCATGACCGTCCTCCGGTCCCGTCTGCTCGAGCGCAAGCTCGCCGAGGAGAACGCCAAGTATGCCGCCGCCCGCAAGGAGCAGGTCGGCTCCGGCGAGCGCAGCGAGAAGAGTCGCACCTACAACTTCCCCCAGAACCGGGTCACGGACCACCGCATCAACCTGACCCTCCACAACCTCGCCGCCGTCATGGAGGGCGAACTGGAGCCGCTGATCGGTCCGCTCCTGGCCGAGGACATCCAACGCCGTCTCGCTGAGATCAAGGCCTAGTGCGACGGGCAGAGGACCCGCGTGGCAATGCGGAGGAAGTCCTGAGAGCCAGGGGGATCACGCAACCGGTGAGTGTTCCCGTACCCGGTATCACCGTGGGCCGGGTGCGCCCATTCCAGGGGATGGGCTTGGTGACACCCAATGCCTGAGAGAACTGGGTGTGCGGTGGCCTTCTGCCCCTCCACTCTCCTCCCGTGCTCCGCGTCTCCGTGTGCGCCCTCCTCCCCGCGTGAGATCTTGAGTCCTTGAGTCGGACCGGTCGCCGGTGGTTCGCTGGGCGCGGCGCATGGGATCCGAGAACGAAGGTCCGGGGATCGTCCAGATCGCTCCTACCACCGTGGAGTGGCGGGGGCGGGAGCTCCTTTATTTCGGGGGCAGCGACTACTTCCGTCTGTCCTGGAATCGCGGGATCCGCGGGGTGATCCGTCGGGCGGTCGACACCCTCGGCCCCAATGTGGCGGCAAGTCGGACCACGACGGGCAACCATCCGTTGTATGCTGGACTGGAGCGGGATCTGGCCCGGATGTTCCGGTTTCCCTCGGCGGTGCTGACCTCGTCCGGGTATCTTGCACCGCTGGTCGCGGTGCAGGGACTGGCCGGCTCGATCGGGCAGGTGCACCGGGCGCGGACGGCCCACGGTTGTCTGCGCGATGCGGCGGATCTGCTGGGTGTTTCCGCGACCGACTTCGACTCCGTCGACGACCTGCAGAAGCAACTCGGACGCCCGCGGAAACCTGGGACACCTCTCGTGATGACGAACGGGTTGTCCCCCCTCGACGGATCCCTGGCACCGGTGTCGGAGCTCCTCTCCGTTCTGCCCGAGGAGGGGTGGCTGCTGGTCGACGATGCCCACGGTGTCGGAACCCTGGGACGGAAAGGCCGCGGGGCTCTGGAGGTCCAGGGAGTCCGGGATCCGCGGGTCCTCCTCACCGGAACCCTGAGCAAGGCCTTTGGATGCTACGGCGGCTTCGTCCTTGGATCGAAGACGTTCCGGGACCGGGTGGTGGAGCAGGGACGCTGTTTCCAGGGCAATACGCCGCCTCCCTTGCCCTGGGTGGCCGGGGCGCGTGCCGCCCTCCGGTTGCTCGAGGAGCGTGGGACCGGGTGGCGCAGGACCCTGGCCACACGGATCCAGCAGGCGCGGGAGGTCTTCCCTGATTCGGATCCCCGACGCCATGCCATCGGGCCAACCTTGGTCCTTGTACCCCAGGATCCGCGGGCCACCCGTCGCATCGGGCGACGGCTCCAGGCCGCGGGAATCTACCCGTCGTGGATCCGCTACTCCCAGGGCCCGGCCGACCGGTTCTTCCGGTTTGCGTTGTCCTCCGCCCACACCACGGGGGAGGTGTCGCGGCTTCGGGAGGCGGTCATGGACTGTCTGCCGTGGTGTCGGGTTGGATGAGGGTGCGGGACCGGGTCGGCCTCCCGCGGGACGTGGTTTCGCTTGGTCGATGCGCTCGGCGTTGCTACCACTCCCGTCAATGTCCAATCCAAGCATCGGCTTCCTGGGAGCCGGCAAGATGGCGACGGCCCTCGCCCAGGGATTTCTGAAGGCCGGACTGGTCGATGCCCCCCGGCTCTTCGCGAGCGACGTCGTCCCGGCAGCGGCCCTGTCCTTCTCGAACGCGACGGGCGGGCGCTCGCTCCCCGGCAACCGCGAGGTTGCCGCTGTGGCCGACGTCCTCATTGTGGCTGTGAAGCCGGACCAGGTGGCGGGCGTGCTCCATGACGTCCGGGACGTGCTCGATCCCCAGCGGCATCGGATCCTGTCGATCGCGGCCGGGGTCTCGATCGCCTCCCTGGAGTCGGCGGCTCCGGGACAGCGGGTGATCCGGGTCATGCCGAACACACCCGCGCTCGTCGGGGCCTCGGCCTCGGCCTACGCGCTGGGTTCGGTGGCGACGGCCGAGGATGGGGTCCTCGCGCAACGTCTCCTGGGCAGCGTCGGCCTCGCCCTCAAGGTGAAGGAACGCCTGCTGGATGCGGTGACCGGACTCAGCGGAAGCGGGCCCGCCTACGGATTCCTCATGATCGAGGCTCTTGCCGATGGCGGCGTCGCGGCGGGCCTCCCGCGCGACATCGCCCAGCGGCTGGCGGCCCAGACGCTGCTGGGTGCGGCCCGTCTGGTCCTGGAGACCGGTCAACACCCCGGCGCCCTCAAGGATGCCGTCTGTAGTCCCGGAGGAACCACCATCGAGGGAGTCCATGAGCTGGAGAAGGGTGGCGTTCGTGCGGCCCTGATCGCCGCCGTCCGCGCCGCCGCCGACAAATCGTGCCGACTCGGTCAATCCTGACCCCGATGCAGTTCCCGCCCCCATCCGAGAGGCAGGCCCGGATCATCTGGACCTCCCTGACAACCCTCGCCCTCGCGCTGGGGTTGACCCTGCTGGGCGCCGTCCTCTGGGGACTCGGGATCGTCGTGCAGCGCCTGTCGCCGGTCCTGTGGCCGTTCGCCGTCGGGGTGGTCCTGGCCTACCTGCTGTCCCCGGTGGTCGACTGGCTCGAGCAACGAGGCCTCCCCCGGATGCGTGCCCTCGTCCTCGTCTTCGCCGGTTCGGGCCTGATCCTCCTGGGTGCGGTGGGGAGCCTCGTCCCACGGGCCGTGGTCGAGGCCCGCGACCTCGCCAGCCATCTCCCGGTCCTCGTGGTCCGTCTCCAGCATCGGGTCCAGACGTGGCTCGAGTCCCCGCCCGCGTCGCTTCGATCCCTCCTGCCCAAGGAGGTCCTCGAACGCCTTCCACAACCCGAGGGTTCCTCGGTCACCAATCGGGTGGGTCTCCTCCCAGATGCCTCGCACGAGACGGATGGCGTCTCGACCAATGGGACCCCCGCGCTGGCCGCGTGGATCGCCAAGGAGTCCGGACCGGGCACGGAACCTCCCTGGTGGGTGAAGGCGCTCGATCCCAACTCGTTGAAATCCGTGGGAACCTGGGTGGCCGCGGTGACGCCGGACATCCTCCGATGGGGTCTCGGACAGGTTGGACGTCTCGCCTCCTTCGCCGGGATCCTGGCCGGCCTGTCCCTCATCCCGGTGTACGCCTTCTTCCTCCTGCTGGAGGAGCGTCGGATCGCCCGGACCTGGACCGACTATCTCCCGGTGGCGGATGCCGATTTCAAACGCGAGGCGATCTTTGTGCTGAGGAGCATCAACGATGCGCTCATCGTGTTCTTCCGGGGCCAGGTGCTCGTGGCCCTGTGCGACGGGATCCTCTATGCCGTCGGATTTCTGCTGATCGGCCTCCCCTACGCCCTGCTGATCGGGCTGATGGCCTGCGTGGTGACGATCATTCCATTCCTCGGTGCGGCCCTGACCTGTGGGACCGCCCTGATCATCGCGGTGGTCCAGTTCGGGGATTGGCAGCATCCGGCCCTCGTCGTCGCCGTGTTCTGCGTCGTCCAGTTCATCGAGGGCTTCGTGCTCCAGCCGAAGATCATCGGGGACCGCGTCGGACTCCATCCGGTGATGATCATCATCGCCCTGATGGTCGGGACCACCCTGATGGGTGGAATTCTCGGGGGCATCCTGGCGATCCCGCTCACCGCCGCGCTCCGGGTGCTCATGGCCCACTACGTGTGGAGGGTCGACCCGGGCAACGAGGCGGGATCCCGGTCCATCGAGCCCGCCGCGCCGCGGGATTGATTCCGCCGGGGCCTGTCGCCAGCGTGGACCCATGTCGACCACGCCCGGGCAGATGGCCCGCCTCATCGATCACACACTGCTGCGTCCGGATGCCGTCCTGGAGGACTTCCAGCGGCTCTGCGCCGAGGCGGTGAAGCATGGGTTCCACTCGGTCTGTGTCCCGGGCTCCCGGGTCGTCCAGGCGGTTCACCTCCTCGACGGCAGCGATGTGAAGGTCGCCGCGGTCGTCGGGTTTCCGCTCGGGTCCACCGATGGGGATGCCAAACGCTATGAGACCGAGACCGTCATCGACCTTGGTGCCCAGGAGATCGACCTCGTCCTCAACATCGGCCGGCTCAAGGACGGCGACGATCGGTATGTCCTCCGGGAACTCCGGGACGTCGTGGAGGCGGCGGAGTCGATTCCGGTGAAGGTGATCCTGGAATGCTGCCTGTTGACGGAGGACGAGAAACGGCGGGCCTGCTCCCTCGCGGTGGAGTCGGGCGCCAAGTTTGTGAAGACCAGCACCGGGTTCGGTTCGGGCGGTGCGACGGTCGCGGACGTGGCGCTGCTGCGGTCGTGCGTCGGGCCGAAGATCGGAGTGAAGGCGGCGGGAGGAATCCGGGACTGGGCATCGGCGGTAGCCCTCGTCGAGGCCGGAGCCACGCGGCTCGGAACGAGTGCCGGTCCGGCGATCGTTGCCGGCGGGACGGCGTCGGGGGCCTATTGACCACGGGGCAGAGGAACCCCATCGGTGCGTCAGCGGGCGTGTGATCGAGTGCAGGGCGGTGGGTGATGCAGTGCCCTGCATCACTGGGTGCGGGAGCACCCACCCTGTGAGGCGGTGCCGACCCGTGGGGACAGTGGGTCGGTGTGGTGTGGTGGACTGGAGGCCTGGAGAGGTCCCCATCTTCCCCGCGATGGGTTTGACGGATCCATAGGCCTAGCCGGAATCCTCTGATACGTGGGTCCTTCCCGTCCCCCTTCACGGGTGCGCCACCCGCTGCGGATCGAGATGGGGCCGTGACGGAGTACAGCCCTACCGGCATCGCCTCTGTCCTGATCTCGCCCGCCTTTCCTCCGCGCCTCCGCGTCCCCGTATGAGTTCCCTCTGCATCCCTGGATCTGGCGACGGTGGTGGCAGGCCCGGGATGGAGGCCAGGGAGGTCTGGGGTGTGGGAGAGGTTGGGCTTGGGGAGGGTGGAGGCCTCCGAGGCACCCGGCGGCCCAGAGCACTGGTCCACCCACCGGTGAAGAACCGGGTCGGTGGCCTTCAGGTCGTGGGCGACATGGGACCCTCCCTGCCGGACCGCAAAAAACAAAACCCGCATCCTCGCGGGGAGGATGCGGGTCGATTCAGGAACTCCTTCGGATCACCAGGCCTTGGCCACGCCCGGCATCGGGATCTCGTAGTTGCCGTCGGCATCGGGCAACGCCTTCATCTTGGCGTCCCACGAGAGCTCGTCGGGGAAATAGCTGAGCTGTGACTTCAGAGCCTCGTCCCAGGTGATGTCCTTGCCGGAGTACGTCACCATGCGGCCCAAGATGGACGTCATCGTGGAGTGGGCGCCGTAGAAGCCCTCGTTGTACGGGGTGTTCTTGCGGATCGCCTCGAACAGGTCGTCGTGCTCCTGCTGGTAGGGATCGACCGACTTGCCGCGATAGCGCCACTCCTGGCCGCCGGTGGGGCGGACGAGCTTGCTGCCGACGGCGCTGGTCCCCTTGGTGCCGATGGCGTGCTCGTTGACCTCGCTCCAGCATCCGGGCTGATGCCGGCACTGGCTGAAGCAGATGCTGCCGTCGGGGTAGGTGAACTCGACCATGTGGTGGTCGTAGATCTGGCCGTAGCGCTTGTCGGTCAGCACCTGGCGTCCTCCCATGCCGCGGGCCTTCACCGGATGGGCGTTCTTGACCCAGTTGGCGACGTCGAGGTTGTGGATGTGCTGCTCGGCGATGTGATCGCCGCAGAGCCAGACGAAATAGTACCAGTTGCGCATCTGGTACTCCATCTCGGTCTGGTCGGGCTTGCGGGGGTTGACCCAGACACCGGCGTCGTTCCAGTACACGCGCTGGGCGGTGATGTCGCCGATGGCGCCGTCCTGGAGCTTCTTCACGGTCTCGACGTAGCCGGGGTCATGATGGCGCTGGAGGCCGACGCCGACCTTGAGCCCCTTGCGGTTGGCCTCCTCGGCGGCGGCGAGGAACTGGCGGACGCCGGGGGCGTCGGTGGCGACCGGCTTCTCGGCGAAGACGTGCTTGCCCTGCTTGATGGCCTCGGCGAACTGCATCGGACGGAATCCGGGAGGCGTCGCCAGGATGACGACGTCGGCGGCGGAGATCGCATCCTTGTAGCCCTGGAAGCCGACGAACTGGCGTTCCTTGGGGACGTCGACCTGGGCGCCCTTGGCCTCCTTGAGACCGTTGAGGGCTCCCTCGAGGCGGTCGGGGAAGGCATCGGCCATGGCGACGAGCTTCGTGCCCGGGACGCTGAGGGCCTGGGCGGCGGCGCCGGATCCGCGTCCGCCGCAGCCGACGAGCGCGATCTTGAGCGTGTCGCTGCCCTGGGCGAAGGCGAAGCGGCTGGCCGACAGGGCGCCGGCGGTCGCGACGGTGGAGGACGAGATGAAACGACGCCGGGTGACCGGCATGATGTTCGAGGTGGAATTCATGGGAATGGACGGATTCGGAGGGTCGACGTGAGGGCACTCGCCCGGATTCAAACCAGCCGGCTCGCGTTTGGGATGGTGGGAGGGTGAACCGACCGGACTCCGGTCGGCAAGCGTGGAGCCATTCCGTGGAGCCATTCCGACCGATCGCGCGAAACTTCGCCTCGAACCCGACATGCGCCCGGTCCATCTTCGGTCCAAGCCGGCCCATCAATCCCGCGGAGTCCGCGAGATCCGCGGTCCCCCAGTTCTCCGGTGATCTCCATGCCTCTCCTGAAGGATCTCCAAACCCGTCTCCATGCATGCGGTCGCGGACTGTTGCCCGTGCTCGGTGTCCTGCTTGCAGCGGGTGCGGCGGTCGGGTCTGGCGACGAGGGCATCGAGATCTTCTCGCTGGCAGAGGGGCTTTCCATGGACCGCAACGACGCCCTGTCGATGTGGACGTTCCAGGTCGGGGACCCCTCCGCCCCACCCGCCAACCTTCGGTTTTTTTCTGGTCCTCAACGCGACGCCAACCAGCTGTGGGGATCCGATTTCGCCATGCCACCACGGATGTGGGCCGACGCCGAGGGCTACTGGGGCATCGGTCGGAACGATTTCGGCGTCGCACAGGTCTCCACCCGCAACGGCACCACCTGGCGCCCCGGTGAGGTGCTGCTGCATCCGAAGGGCGGCGAGGTCCCTGCAGGGCTGGTGATCGGGTGGACCGCTCCCCGGGCCCTTGTTGTCGACCTGCGCCACGCCTTCGGTCTCGCGGCCCAGGGAAGCGATGGCGCGGGCCTGAGGGTCCTGCGCTGGACACCGGCCGGGTCGGAGGAACTGGTCGCTCTCTCCAACATCGGCGTCGGCATCACCCACCAGCTCAACGGCCTGAGGGTGCAGCCGGGGGATCGGATCCTGTTCCACATCGACACGGCCGGGGATCCCGGAGGCGACATCGTCCGGGCGGACATCCGGATGACGGCCCGGAAACCGGATTCGGGTTCGGCATCCGTGATCGAGCCGTCGGAGGCCCAGGTCGCCCTGGGAAGTGACCTCACCCTCTCGGTCTCCGGCGGATCCACGGACGCCATCCAGTGGAGCCAGGATGGGACCCCGATCCCGGGGGCCACCCGGCGGACGTTGCGGCGGGTGGGTTGCACTCCCGCCGATGCGGGGAACTACTCGGTGTCCCTCGGCGGAACCGTCTCGAAACCCGTCGCCGTGCGGCTCACGCCGAAGCCGTCGCTGCCGGAGCGGTTCCCCTCGCCGGTGCCGCGTCGCGTCTTTGCGGACACCCTGGCGGCGCAGGAAGCCGAGCTGAAGACGGATCCGCTGATGCAGCGCTTTGCCGCATCCCGACGGGACCTCGCCGCGGATCGGTTCCGTCCGACCTATCATTTCGTCAGTCCCGAGAGCCAGATGAACGATCCCAACGGCCTGTGCTTCTGGCAGGGACGCTGGCACCTGTTCTACCAGGCCTATCCACCCGACGAATTCCCCGACCCCCAGGACATCCCGAAACGCCGCCAGCACTGGGGCCATGCCGTCAGTGAGGACCTGGTCCACTGGCGCGACCTACCCTACGCCATTCACCCCGGGATCGAACGGATGTGCTTCTCCGGGAGTACCCTCGTCGAGTCGAACCGCGTGGTTGCCTACTACCCGGGCATCGGCGCGGGACAGATGGTGGCGATCGCGAAGGATCCGCTCCTGCTGAACTGGGAGAAGCTCGGTGGCAAACCGGTGAAGAGACCCTCCGGCGACTCCTGCCTCTGGAGGGAGGGGGAGATCTACTACGGCCTCGTCGGGGACGGACTGGTCACGTCACGGGATCTGGTCGACTGGTCCGGCCTGGGGAGTCTGATCGAGGCCAGCCCATTCCCGTTGGGTGATGCCTCGGCCTGCCCGAATTTCGTCCCGATCGGCGCCCGGCACCTGTTCCTCTCGTTCAGCCACACCTTCGGAGGCCAGTACCTGCTGGGGGATTACACTCCTGCGACCCATCGCTTCACGCCCACCGCCAAGGGCCGGTTCAATCACGGACGGGTCTCGCCCGGCGGCGTCCACGCCCCCTCGGCTGCGGCCGATGGGCGGGGTGGGGTCATCAACCTCCTCAACATCAACGACGGCCGGCATGACGATGCCTGGGACCAGATCCTCTCCCTGCCGCAGCGGTTGACCCTGGGGTCCGACGGCCAGCTGAGGATCGCCTCTGTGGACGCCATCGCATCGCTGCGACGCGCCCACAGGACCGTGACCGGGATGCGGCTGCCGGCGAATCGGGAGATCGTGCTGAAGGACATCCGGGGCGATGCGATGGAATTGGCGCTCGAGATCGATCCGATGGAGGCGCGGACCGTCCAGCTCAACGTCCTGCGGTCGGCCCATGCCGAGGAGCAGACCACGATCACCTTCTTCAACATCGGTCGAAAGTTGAGCATCTGGTACGACACCCCGGCGGCGATCGCCCTCGACGGAACCCGGTCCAGCACCCTGTCGGACGTCTGGCTCCGGCCTCCGGAGCAGACGCAGGTGGAGCGCCGGGCCGACGATCCCAAGGGCGGTCCGCTGAGACTGCGGGTCTGCATCGACCGCAGTGTGGTGGAGGTCTTCGTCAATGACCGACACTATCTCGCCCAGCATGTCTACCCGGGGCGTCGCGACAGTCTCGGTGTCTCCCTGCGAGCCCAGGGACAGGATGCGGTCCTGCGGCGGCTGGAGGCCTGGCAGATGACCCCTGTGTGGCCCTTCCGATGACCTCGGGGGATCCACTCCTTTGGGGTCGACGCGCGATGCGTCCGTGGACGTCCTGTCTGGACCGACTAGAATTCTCCGATCAACGTCACCCATGAATCCGTCCACTTCCAACACGAACCGGGGCCATGGCTTTCGCTGGATGCGGAACCTGATCGGTGCGGGGGGTGTGGGTGTGGGGCTGGTGCTCGCGGTTCCGGTGGGGCATCTGGTCCGGACGATCTGGCGGGATGCGCCGCCGGGTGGGTTTGCGGTGCCGGAGGGGCATGTCGACGACATCAGCCGGCTGAACCTCACGCCGGTGTCGGAGGTCTGGCGGATCCCGGAGGACGGGGTCGAGGCCGAGGCGCAGCTCCGGGACCTACTGGCCCGGGCCCGATCGAACGGGAAGCGCGTGTCCATCGCCGGGGCCCGGCACAGCATGGGCGGACACACGATCGCGCCCGATGGCATCGTGGTCGACATGCGGCCGTTCCGTTCCATCCGGATCGACCCGGACCGGAAGCTCCTCACCGTGGGAGCGGGAGCCTACTGGACCGATGTCCTGAGGCGCGCGGATGCCGTCGACCTCTCGGTGGGCGTGATGCAGTCCGACAGCGCGTTCTCGGTGGGCGGTTCGTTGAGCGTGAACTGCCACGGCTGGCAGTTCGGCACTCCGCCGATCGCGTCGACCGTCGAGTCGTTCCGCCTGATGCGGGCGGATGGGACGGTGGTGCGGTGTAGTCGGACCGAGAATCCGGAGCTGTTCTCGCTCGCCCTCGGTGGATACGGGCTCTTCGGAATCCTCCTCGATGCCGAGATCCGGCTTGTCCCCAACGTCCGGCTTCGGCTTGTCCAGGAACAGGTGCCGACGGCCGCGTCAGGACCGATCCTCGACCGGCTGGCGGGGGAGCCGCGTCCCGCCCTCGTTTACGCGCGGTTGAAGCTGACGCCAGGGGACCGTTTCGGGACCGTCCGGGCCAGCGCCTACTTCCCGGACACGAATGGTCCGATCCCGGTGCTGGAGGAGCCTGTGCCCTCGACGTTGGACCGGGCGATCTTCCGGGGATCGGCCGGGAGCGACCTTGGGAAGTCGCTGAGGTGGTTTGCGGAGACCCGGATCCAGCCGCTGCTGTTGCCGGAGGTCGTCTCGCGGAACCGTCTGCTGATCGAGACGCCGGACTGGTATCTGAACCGTCACACGAACGCGACGGACATCCTCCACGAGTACTTCCTGCCCCGGTCCGTGGCGCTGCGGTTCCTGGGCGAGGCGGATCGCATCCTCACGCGTCACGGGGGCGATCTGCTGAACACGACGGTCCGGGACGTCGCCGAGGATCGGGACACGGTCCTGCTGTACGCGCGGGAACCGGTCATCGCCTTCGTGATGTTCTTCAACCAGGAGCGGAGTCCGCAGGGGGAGGTCGCGATGCAGGCCATGACCCGGGAGCTGGTGGAGGCCGCGTTGTCCCTCGGCGGCTGCTACTACCTGCCGTATCGGCTCCATGCCACGCCGGAGCAGTTTCATCGGGCCTATCCCCAGGCGCGACGGTTCTTCGAACGGAAGCGGGTCCATGACCCTGGGGAACTGTTCCAGAACCGGTTCTATCAGACCTACGGCCGTCCGGAGCCATGACCCTGGCAGGGGAAGGAGACTCACACGGTGACGCGAAGACACGGACGAAGAATGGGAAATGGAATAGGGTGATGGGCACCGGACGGCATGGCAGGATGACAGTGCCGTGGCCGAAGGCATCGAGGGGTGGGTGATGCAGTGCCCTGCATCGCTGGGCGCGGGAGCGCCCACTCCGTGAGGCGGTGCGGACCTGTGGGGAATGCCGGTAGGAGTGGAGGTGTGGGCTGGAGGCCCTGAGGCGGTTGAGCCTGGGGAGGGTGGGTGCCTCGGAGTCACCCAGTGGCCCAGAGCACTGGTCCATCCACCGGTGAAGAACCGACCTGTTCCTCCAGTCCGGATCCTTTGACGCTGCAGATGACCCCGTTCCCCTTCACGGGTGTGCCACTCGTGGCGGATCGAGATGGGGCCGTGGCGTAGCACAGCACTACCGGCATTCCCTCTGTCGCTGTCTTCCTCCACCTTTTCTCCGCGACTCCACGACTCCGCGTCCCCGCGTGAGTCCCTTCACGGAGGAAGAACACACTTCATACGTTGAAGTCGGGTCCCAGGTAGATCTCGCGGGCTCTCGGGTCGTTGGCCAGAAACTCGGCCGATCCCTCGCAGAGGACCTCGCCCTTGTGGATGATGTAGCCGCGGTCGATGAGCTTGAGGGTCTCCCGGACGTTGTGGTCGGTGATTAGGATCCCGAGTTTCCGCTCCTTCAGCCGGCGGATGATCTTCTGGACCTCGTGCACGGCGATGGGGTCGATGCCCGCAAAGGGCTCGTCGAAGAGCATGAGACGGGGCCCGGTGACGAGGGCCCGGGTGATTTCGAGCCGCCGTTTCTCACCGCCGCTGAGCTGGTAGGCGTGGCTCTTGGCGAGCGGGGTGAGGTCCAGCTCGTCGAGGAGGTATTTCAGCCGGGTCACACGCTCCTCGCGGCTCCCCTCGCAGGTCTCGAGAATGGCGAGGAGGTTCTGCTCCACGGTGAGCTTGCGGAACACGCTGGGCTCTTGGGTCAGGTAGCCGATGCCCTTCCGCGCCCGGAGATGCATCGGGAGACGGGTGACGTCGGCTTCCTCGAACGAAACCTTGCCGGCGTCGGGCTTCACCGCGCCGACGATCATGTTGAAGCTGGTCGTCTTGCCGGCGCCGTTGGGACCAAGGAGGGCGACGATCTCGCCGGCGTCCACGTGGATGGACACCCCGTTGACGACGCGGCGTCCCTTGTAGGCCTTGGCCAGGCCCTCGACGGTCAGCAGGCGGTTCGGGTCGGCCATGGGATCAGGGCTTGGAGGCGGGCCGGGTCAGGTCCGTGGCGCCCTTCGGCAGGGCGGTGGGTTTGATGACCATCCTGAAGTGCCCCTTGGCATCGAGCTTGTCGTTGGCGCGGTCGAAGGTGATCACGTCGGCCTTGAATGACCCATCGGTCCGCTCCACCCAGGGTTGGCCGAAGGCCGGTGTGCCGGTGAGGGTTACGAAATCGTTGGTACCCGAATAGACGGCGAGCGCGGCGTACACGCGGTTGGTTGCACCGCCGCGAATCGACGACGTGGCGTTGGTCGACGCGGCCTCGGTGAAGGTCATCACAACCTTGTTGCTGGCGATCAGGCGGTCGATCTGGTCGGTGCCCGGGAGGAGTCGGATCCGGAGATCCTCGCAGTCGAGATCCATGCCGCCCGGATAGCGGAACTTCACATTGCCGGAGAAGTGGTAGAACCCCTCCCGGAGATCGAGCGCGCCCTGGTCGGCATCCAGCGTGCCTTCGCCAATGGACTGCTCGGCGGCGGTGAGAGGCAGAGTGAGAGACAGGAGGGCGATGAGGGGGAGACGGGCGGCGGTCATGGTCGGCTTAGCAGGGAGGAGGATCGGGTGGAGAGGCGAAACGTGGCGTGGACGCGGTTGGAGAGGACGAGGCGCTCGGCCTCTTGGTCCCACTGGAATCCCACCCCGCTCAGGGTGAAGGCCCCGCCCGCCTGGGTGATCGACACGGGACCTTCGGAGGTGATCTGGCGGGTGGAGAGGTCCAGGACGCATTCCGGGGCGGAGCCCTGGAGGTTGGGCACGCCCTCGGACGTGTAGGTCTCGAGGCGGAAGTTCTTCACCTTGACGACGGTCACGGACAACGGCTTGTGCTCGGAGCCGGTGAAGAGGGCCACGGTCTTTCCGGCCTTCTTGTAGGGGAATGAGAATCCGGACGCGGCGGTCGGGCCGGCGGGAGACTGGGCATGACCCAGACCGAGGACCAGGGCGATGGCCCCGAGGATGAATGGAAGATGCCTCACGAAGCGTGGTCGGATGCTAGGGAGTCGAGGGGGTGAGGCAAGACGTGACCCGGGATGTGGACCGAGAAGTTCGGTGAGCTCAAGGCGCCGAAGGCGGCGGGAGAGGGGGCTCACACGGCAACGCGGTGACGCGGGGGGAGATGGAAGATCGAAAGGGGGCCGTTTTGAGGACGGCGGTGGATCAGTCAGCGCCCCGTATCTCGGAGTGCGGAAACCCTTGATGGGAGATTCAACGCCAACGGCGTTGAGGCCCTGGTCCCCTAACCGGACCGCAAAAACCGATTCATGAAAGATGCAAGGTCCAACTGGGTCAAAAAGGGATGTCGTCCATGGCTTGCGTCTTTGGTTCGGATCGAGAAGCGGCAGGAAGACGCAGCAGACGGCAGCAGGCAATGCGGCCATCTTCGGAGCCCAGCGCCACAAAATCTCCCGAGGGCGACCATTGGAGCGCGGTCACCGCGCTTTGAAGGCAAAGGAGTCGCTCCGGATCCGTTCCTGGCACAGGTCGCGTGAGCAAAACCAAGCCGGCAGCGTCGGCGGAAGCGAGTAGGTCTGCGTGGGGGTGAAATGCCAGTGGACCGACCATCTCAACATGACCCTCAATTTCAAAACGGTGGTGGTAGTCAGCTCGGGCGTCTGGAAAGCGCCAGAACGTCAAAAGGTCGCCTCCATTTGCGCAAAGGAACTTATGGGAGGGGCTCCATGCCAAGGCGCGGACTCGCCCGTGCCGAACAGAAGTCTGTACCGGGGGAATGTCTCCCTTGACGGACCAAAACAAAACCGATCCACCATGCAAAGCGGCGGCAACGAGATCTTCCGCGCGCCGTACGGCTAGGGCGACAAAAGGATACGCTCCCAAGAGCGCAAATGGCGGCTGCGCGGCGCCGGCATGACAGAGGCGGAGACCTCCATTGGTGGCCGTAAAGAGCCGATCCTTCATCTGCGACCAGACCAGTGCATTCACGGTGCCCTCGTGCCCGGCAAACTCCCATTCCAAGCCGCCATCCTTCCCCCACAACCGCAGATGGCGTCCACTGCCAGTCGCCAATTGGGCCCCGTCAGGCCGCCAGACGACGTGTTCCACCTGCCGACCACCGCCCTCGTGCAAACGAATACGCCGACCGGTGAGCGCATCCCAGACGTGGGCCGATCTGTCGAGTCCGCAGGTGGCGAGTTCATGCGTGCCCGGACGCCAGTTCAGGCCTAGCGCACCCCGCACATGAGTCATGAACGTGGCGACGATCGCGCCGGTCTGGAGCGCCCGCACTTCCACGAGGCCGTTGCCCAGCGTGGATGCCAGGTAGGCCCCATCTGACGACCACGCAACTGCCGTGACGTAATCCAAAGTGGGCCGGGTCCAAAGATGTTCTGCAAGTTCACTCATCGGGCCGCTCATAGCAAAATGGACGAAGAAGGGTGAGCCGTGTCGTCGTGGCGGCACCCGCCACCGCGGCAGGCGTTAGATCCGGTGCCGGGGGGGCGGAGTAGTGGGGGGAATAGGAATAATCTTCCTTGCTCGAACAGCGACTTTAGTGGGGTAAAACTCCGATGGGTCACTACTTCTTGGGATCGAGGTTCTGCATGAGTTCTTGGTCGCTTACCGCGGCTGAGGCGATGCCGACAGTGGGCACCTCGACCTTGCTCACCCAACACAGCGCGTTGAGGATCGTTTTGCGGAAATCATCCTGCTGCCAGTTCTTGTGAAAGTGTCCGCCGGTGAATCCGAAACCGCGTCCGCCATCGGGTCGATCGACGGCCCAGAGCATGGCCTCCCGACGACCTTTTGCCTGCTGGATGTGTGGGTAAGGTCCCTTGGGATACACGTAGGGACCGTCGCGGGTCGCGTCGGACGGCTTCGCAACGAGCAACGGTGTGAACCTCACTCCATTGATGGTCTTCGGACCTGAGGCATCGAACCCCTCGGCGAAGCGCATGTTGAAATACCATTCGTCCCGGATCGTGAAGGGCTTCAGACCGCGGGCGACGGGATGGTCGTGGAAGCGTTCGAAGGCTGCATCCCAGATCGGGTTGCAGGAGAACTGGTGCTCGTAATGCCCGCCGATCCAGCGGCGAAACTCCGTGCCGCCTTTCTCCGTCGGAACTTCGACGCCGTAGTGCATCATGCCGATGCCAGCGCCGCGCCGGACAAGCTTTTCCAGCAGCGCGAGCCGTCCATCCTGCACGGCGGGATGGTTTTCTCCACCGTCGGAGAAAATCACCACCGCATCCGCGTCGGCAAAAGTTGCTTCGTCGCGCACCCAGCCATGCTCGTGCAGTTCAACGCGGAGACCTGGCACCGATCGCATCCGGGTCTCCAGCAGGATGTTTCCGGCGCGAAACTCATGGAGACCTGGACCGTGGCTGGGTTTACCCGCGATGAGCACGAGTTTGCGCGGAGCTCCCGTGGCCGCCGTGGCCCGATGTGCGGCCAAGGGGGCGGACAAGGTTCCCGTGAGCATCAGGCGCAGGAAGGTGGAACGATTGATGGCTGTGTTATTCATGGCGAAAAGACGAGAGCCTACTTTGCAGGTGCCGTGTTGAGCTTCTTAACACGGATTCCGCGGTAGCGAACAAACTTGCCGGCATAATCCTCGGGACTACCTCCGCCGTGGACCTGCAACGCGATGCCTCCGCGAGCCGGGTGCCGCGCTTGGGTTTCGGTCCATTCCATAAACTTCACTCCGTTGATCCAGGTGGTAATTGTTGGCTTTGCACCTCCGGTGATCCGGGCGCGCAGCTCATTCCATTCGCCATGCCGCCAGAACCTTGCCCAGGATTCCGGCAGCACGGGCAGTGGCGTCTGTGGGTTGCCGGTGTTCTTCAACTCGATGGTCGTGACCTGGTCGAGAAAGTTGTAGTTCCGCAGGTGAGGTTTGCCTCCGAGACCTTCGCCGTAGATCCCCATGAGGTTGCCTCCGCGATGATAATCAATCATTGCCTGGTAGGCTTTTCCATCTTCGGTGCTTCGGAGGAAGAGGCCACTGTCGGGGCCGAAATCGTTTTTCATCTCAACGACCACCTCAAAATCGTCGAAATGTTCATCAGTAATGATGATGCCACCGTTGCCAGGAATGTCCTGGGAGCCGTGGATGGCCCCGTTCACAACCTCCCATTTACCGCCACTGGTGTTCTTGCTCGTCTGCGAATGGCCTGTCTTTGCGCTGACATGCCATCCGGATAGCGTCTTGCCATCGAAAAGCGTCTGCCAACTGGCCTTATCGGGCTCGGCTGCGTGGGCGCCGGTGACGAGTGTGACGATGAGTGGGAGGGTAGTGTGGATTCTCATGTTCATGCCTTTTGAGTGGTTTTGGTAAAATTCTATTGGTGTCCCCGCCTCGTCTTCGGCCGCGGCCGCCGCCGGTTAGCTCTGCTAGTCCCCGCTAGATGCCCCTCGCCGCCGCAGCCCCCCGCAGCATGAACTTGGAGGGAAACATGGGGCGGTCGGAAGGCGCCACCAAAGTGACGGGACAGTTTTCTCTGTCGTAAGAATCTTCTGACCGCGTGGGTTCCTCGGGGATCGCGATCCAGCTGAGCCGGCCCGCGTAGGATGGCGGCCTTGATATTCCCGAGAGCCATGAACATGCCGGCGCGCAGCTGAAGTGGGCCAACGCAATCCACCGTCAGTTCAAAAGTGACGCTGCGCATTCGCCCACAACGGTCGACGGGAACGAGTGCGGGCATCCCGTGCGCGGCATCGGACAAGAGGCATTCTAAATCGGTAAACACGAAAGCGGTGCTCATGGTTTCACCATCGGGGTGCCGTCCTGAGCGGTTTGGTAGACCTGCGAAGGTTCGAACACCTTCCTCGTTTCCAGGCTGTTCAGCGCAAAGTCCGTGCGAGGGCCGAGACGCGTGACCTCGCGGAAGAAACATGAACGATAGCCGACGTGGCACGACGCGCCGCCTTCGATCCGGACCCGGAGTAGCATGCAATCCTGGTCGTCGTGCACCAGCACATGCTCGACATGCTGCACCAGACGGCGTTGTTCTCCCTTCCCCCAGAGCTTCTGACGCGAGCGTGACCAGTAGTGTGCCTGGCGGGTAGTGAGGGTCAGGACCAGCGCCTCGGCGTTCATCACGGCGACCATGCGCACCTCAAGCGTGGTGGCGTCCTGGGTGACACACGGGATGAGGCCCCGCTCGTCAGACCTAGGCTGGAGTTGCACGCCCTCCTCGATCTCAAGCAACGTGCCGCGCTGCGGAAACCAAACCCGCTCTATGGGTGCGGACCTCATAACGTCATGCTGCGGGCGCTTCCGCCCGGGGTTCCTGTTCGGCGCGCTCGAACCACTCGATGACCAGGCGGCGATATGCATCGCCATAAAGTCGGAGAAACTGCTCGGTGTGGGGCTCCCTCTTGTAGTTCAACGCGACAAGTCGGTCGGCGATATACTCGCGTGTCAGCAGGATCTGGCACTTGACGGTGATGCAATGGCGCCATGAGGCGTAGCTCCTGGGGATGAATTCGTCTTCAGACATGGGTTCTGATGGTTTTGAACTCCGCCACCCCACGAACAGCACGGTCTTCGCTGCGGCGGGAAGTCTGGCGTTGTGAAGGGGTGGCTTCCGAAAGCGTTGGAACTCGAAGTCTCCGGGGTTCATCATCTGGGACCTGGCGGCAGTTGTTCCACGAGATAGCGGGCAATCAACGACATCACGTGCACCGTCGTGCCCTTGCCCTCGCGCAACCCATGGTCGCGATTCGGATAGGTCATGTAGTCGAACCGTTTGCCCAGCTCAATCAACCGGTCCACCAAGCCCTCCACGATCTGCAGGTGGGTGTTATTCTCGCCCGTTCCGTGGATGATCAACAACTTTCCCTTCAGGCCTTCGGCATAGTTGATTGCTGCAGCCCGGCGGTAGCCGTCGGGATTCGTCTCCGGAGTCTTCATGTAGATCTCCTGAAACCATGCGTTGTAAAGATGGGGTTGGGGTTTCGGCACGACGGCGATGCCCACGTGATAGACATCCGGTTTGCGAAACAGGGCGTTCAACGTGTTCGAACCGCCGCCACTCCAGCCCCAGATCGCGACACGGGATGGATCCACGTAGGGTCGGGTACGGGCCAGTTCCTGGATCGCGGCGGCCTGCTCTTCCGTCGAGAGCGGGCCAAGGCTGCCATGGACCACCCGGCGCCACGCGGCTCCCTTGGGGGCTGGCGTCCCGCGATTGTCGATGGAAATCACCAAGTAGCCCAGCCCTGCAATCGTCCGGTGGAAATCAGCCTGCGCCGCCCCCCAATCGTCCAACACGGTCTGGGCGTGGGGTTCGCCATAGACATAAACAAATACGGGGTACTTCTTCGACGGATCAAATTCGGGCGGCTTGATCATCCAGGCGTCCGCAACAACGCCTCCGCCCAGATCCAGGCCGAAGAACTCCGTGGGTTGCGGGATCAAGGGCTTCATCTTGTTTCGCAGGGCCTCGTTGTCTTCAAGCACGCGCACCCGGCTGTGGTCGGAAAGTCTCACGAGCTCGGTCACCGGCGGCCTGTCAAAGGTCGCGTAGGTGTGGAAGGCCCACTTGGCGTTGGGAGAGAAGTCATAGTCATGCGTGCCGGATTGATCCGCGGGTGTGACCCGTTCCGGCGCGCTCGTCCCGTCGAGCTGCACGCGATAAAGGAATCTCTGTGTCGCGTTGGTCGGCGAGGCGTAGAAGTAGAACCAGCCCTCGGCCTCATCCACGACCGCCCGTTTAATGACATCGAACTGACCGGGCGTCAGCAGCGCCAGCTCCTGACCTTCCCGGGACCGGATATAGGCGTGCCGCCAGCCATCCTTCTCCGAGAGGATGAGCAAGGCCTTCCCTTCACGAATCCATGTCCAGCCGGCGTTGCTGGACTGGCTGGCGTCCACCCAAGTGGGATCGGTCTCACGAAAGATGGTCTGGAGAGCACCCGTTCGGATGTCGGCCAGCAGGAATTCGCGTTCATTTCGAAAGCGGCTCAACTTCTCGACCAGGAGTTCATGCGAGTTCCCCGCCCACTCCACCGGCCCGAGGTAGAAGCCCTCTGCCGGCATCGGAATCGGCAACCAGCGGATCTCCTTACCCTGCGGATCGACCACGCCCACCCGTAGGGTCGGGATGGCTCCGCCCACGCGGGCGAAACGATCTTCTCGTACGGTTGGGTAGGAAGGATCACCGGGAACCAGCACCGACCTGAGTTTCACCGCCGACTCGTCGGACTGCACGAAGGCGATGCACGTTCCATCCGGACTCCACGCGGCGTCATGATTCGAAATGGGTCCATCGGGGACATTCCTGGTCAGCGGAGTCTTCTCGTCCCTGTCCGCAGGCCGCACGTAGAGGTTTCCCGCCTCTGAGATCACAATGCTTGCGCCATCTGGAGAAGTTTGGCCGGAGCCCCCGGAGGTGATCTCCTCACCGAGCACGGTTCGCTTGCCATCCACCACCCCGTAGCGCACGCGAACCTTTCCTGTGGTGCCAGGCTCAGATTCCAAGACGACGTAAGCTGAGCTGTCCTTCGTCCATTCCGCCCGGAACCTCTTCGGCCGGAATTCACCCCGATCATAGACAGCGCGCAGTCGTGACTCCGCCTGATCGAGGAGCGCCTTGCGGGGCTGTTGACCGTGGACACGCGGGAGGGCAAGCGCGGCAACAAGACCGACCCAGGGGGAAAGGCGAGACACGGGTGGCTTTCGTCTGGCGGAAGGACGAGGGCGGAGACACCGGGCGGATGAAGGGAGCTCAAGGTCACGCCGACTCCGGGGCATCAGGCGTCCATCGCGGCCAAGAGCGGCCGCAACGAGCGCTGCCAGACCGCGCCACAGGTGAACAAGGCAGGAGGGGATCATGATTTGTGGATGAAGGAGGGTGTACTGGTTGAAGCCCGCCTTCATTTTGATGGACCGGACCGGACGACCGGAGTCGCCAGCAGCGGTTTCGTTGAGACCAATGGGCATGGGCTAGCGTGTCGGAGTCGTCTGGAACCGTTGTTCGGCCTCTTCCGGTGCGAGGACCTTTCGCGTCCAACGCGGGAAGGGATCGGGAAACACCGACCACGCGTCGGGTCCCAGGGCCATTTCATCATCGGTGAGCAGGCAGGCGTCGAATCCCGCCCGGACTTTGCCTTCATCCATTCCGATGCCGATCACCACGATCTCCTGTCGCCGGTCGCCCCAAGGCTTCTCCATCAGTTTGAGCACTTCGCGAACCTCCTCATCGCGATCGGGCCAGCGAGACTTGGGAATGGTGTCCCACCACTCGCCCGCGGGTTGGTTGCGGCAGACTCCGCCGGCCTGGGACCATGCGCCGATGAAGTCCATGCGGGTTGCCAGCCAGAAGAAACCTTTGCTGCGGATCACCCCAGGCCACGCCGTCGCAAGCCACCGATGAAAACGATCCGGATGAAATGGGCGCCGTGACCGGTAGACGAAGCTCGAGACTCCAAACTGCGTGGTCTCCGGAATATGCTCGCCCTCCAGTTCCTTCATCCATCGAGCACCTCGGGATGCGGATTCGAGGTCAAAGAGGCATGTATCGAGAATCGACTGAAGCGGAACCCGGCCGAACTCGGTTGGGACGAACCGGGCGTTGGGATTGAGTGCAAGAAGGATTCGCGCCATGTCATTGGCACGGTCGTTGTCCACCAGATCGAGTTTGTTGAGGATGATGACGTCGGCAAACTCGATCTGGTCCACCAAGAGGTCCGCGATGCTGCGCTGATCGGTCTCATCACGATGCAGTTGCCGGTCCTTGAGCGATTCAAGCGATTCGAAGTCCCGCGAAAGATTGAAGGCGTCCACGACGGTGACCATCGTGTCGAGTTTCGCGACGTCGGAGAGCAGCCGCCCGGTATTGTCTGGGAAACTGAATGTCTGGGCGACCGGCAGGGGCTCGGAGATGCCGGAGGATTCGATGAGGAGGTAGTCGAACCGCCCTTCCTGTGCCAGGCCTGCAACCTCCTTGACTAGGTCCTCGCGCAACGTGCAGCAGATGCAACCGTTACTCATCTCAACCAATCGCTCCTCGCCGCGGCGCAGGGCGGCTCCGCCGTCACGCACAAGAGAAGCGTCAATGTTCACCTCGCTCATGTCGTTGACGATGACAGCGACGCGGCGTCCTTCCCGGTTATGGAGGACATGGTTGAGCAAAGTAGTCTTGCCAGCACCGAGAAACCCGGACAGCACGGTGACGGGAAGGCGTTTGCCGGGAGTGGAGGAGGTAAGGGGCATCGAAGTCAGTAGGCGTGGCCGGCAGGGTCAATAACAAGGAGTAGGCGAGCATGGCGGTCGCAACACCCAGGATGACTTCGGTGGACGAGCCCCATGGTTTTGCCACCTGGCCATAGGCGCCCCTTGAACAAGGCAACAGCACCAGTGGGCATGGTGCGAATGCAGGCAGGATCTGGAACGATTGCCGCATTCGCCTCGGCGGGGGTCCGGCCCTTCAAGCCGAGTTCGTTCGGGCAGACATGCCGTTCATCAGCCCATTGGGTACCGGCACCCGTGTAGGTGCAAAGAAGGCGCGCGGGCAGCGAGTCCACGTGGAAAGCCGGGCAGGCAACATCCGCGACTCGATTGAAACGCAGGCGGACCTTTCCGCAGTCCAGAATCTTTGCGACGTCCTGGGCCAGCGCAGCGAAGTCCTGCATGAGCCAGTGCCGACCATCAGCCCACGTGCCACTCCTGAAAAAGGCGTGTCGGGAAAGCACCGCGAGCAGGGGATCTCCCGGCGCGGCGGTGATGTCCATGGCGACCGATTTCCGTGGGGCTATCAGTGATAGTAGGAGTGCGGTGACCGGGGCCGGTAGGGAGCGTGTCCAGAGAACAAGATTTAATCCGGATTTCGGTATCTTGCGCAGCACCGCACGGTCGGTGCTGGTCATTGCAGTAGAAGCGGCTCCGGTGGCAGGGGGTGCAGAACGCGTCTTCCGGGCGACGGGTGCTCGTCGACGGTCGACGCGGCCGGGGGGAAGCAGGGTTAGGGTTGGCATGGCGATTGAGCAGGTTCGTCGGGGGCTCAGAAGACCCGGAACTCCCTGGATGGAAACGGAAGTACGAATATGCGGATCAGGCTTCAGGCAGATTAACCAAGAAGGGACCTGCAGATGTGGTCGATACGTTCCGGGGCACGGTTCCTCACGGAACGACGGTGCTCTCGCGTTGAGTTCTCGATGGAGAGACCACTGCTGTTATCCCGCCGAGCGTTTCGGTTTTCTAAACTCGGCATTCGGATAAGAGCGTCCGGTTGATGTTCTGTGGCACGTTGGTTTCCGAAGCTATCGGCAAAGTTGACGCGAGCGGAACCCTCGGTGCAGTCGCAATGTGCGAGCAACCCGGCCAAGCCCCCGACTGCCACCACGCCGGGTACGTGGGTACCGTCCCAGCCAAGGCAGGTCGCGACCTCGGTCAGAGGGGCGCCGACCGCCTCTGCGAAATCGCGGTTCCGCAGGAGGCTGGATGAAGCCGTCATGGCTAGCGCAACAGGTCCGGAAACCTCTTCCTTCATCTTAGGAGTCGGTGAGTGCTGCAACCGTTTACGCCGCAGCATGAAGCACGACCGGCGTAAGAAGCGGAGGGCTTCGGAGAGCCGGGCGACCGGGTTGCGCGCCGGATGTTGAGATGGCCGCCTTGAATCAGGCGGCGCACCGGTTGCCCGGTCTGCGGCTCGTGGGTCAGCGCCGCATCCTTCATGGACTGTTTTGCTTCAAATCTGCGAGGTGGCTCTGTCGGGTCGGTGGGGACTGTTTCGTAGATGTAAACGGGCATGGATGGTTCAGTTGGATTCTTTCAAACTTTGACCGTCG
>VHCG01000002.1 GCA_016871805.1 Verrucomicrobiota bacterium | reverse complement strand
TTGTCGGAGAAATCCACCCGGATGAGGATCAGACGCTTGATGCCCTCGGTGTAGGCCGAGGCCGGACGCACCAGGCCGTCCTCGCCAAGGGTGGTGCCGTCGCTGTTGGATTCCTGCAGGACGAGGGAGTCGTTGACCGATTCCGCATGGGTGTCGGAGCACAACGCCAGCCTCCGCCCTCCCCCGGTCTCGAGCACCACGGGGGAGCCGAGCGACGACGACGGCCAACCCGCAACGCCGCAGACCGGATCCCGCTCGAGCTCGTACTCCGCCTCGACCGCCTCGAGGATCCGCGACGGATTCTCGTCGAGGGCCAGCTCGTTCTCCACCGCGATCCCCAGGAGGGCCACGTCCTGTCGCGTGGGCTCCTCGAGACGCCGTCCGTGGACGTGGGCCCGGAAGATCCGGTCCCCGACCGTTGCCGTCCGCCACGACGCCGGCAGGTCGTTGGTCGAACCCAGAGCCGGCACCGCCGCCAGCAGCGCCAGCAGGCCCTGGCCATCGATCCGCTCCTCCAACCGCTCCTCCACGGCTGCTGGCAAAAGCCGTCGGACCCCGATCGGAACGGTCTGGTCGAGGGCCCGGGACGGATCCGTCTGGATGAGCTCCCTCAGTTCCACCCGGCGCGCCGACGCAAGGTCCACCCCCTCCGGCTCCAACGCCGCACGTCCCACCGCATCGGCGGCCTGGTATCGGACGGTCCAGTCATGGAACCGGGCGAACGCCGGCCCCGCGAACCGCTGCCCCCACAGGCGATCCGCAGGCGGACGCAACCGGCTGGCGCCAGCACGGTTCTCGGACGGCGACGAACCCAGACACCGCGTCAGGGACACGATCGCCAGGAGGAAAACCACGATTGGGAGTCTCATTCGGAGGGGAACGACGTTGATGTCCTGACCTTTCCCGAGGAGCGGATCCCGGGCAACCCGTCTCTGGGGTGTGACGGCGGGTGGGAGGCATCCCGGACCTCGCGATGGATCCACCGGGCCAGGTGGAGCGACGCCCCTCGGTGGGCGCGGGCGCGCCCAGTGCCGCAGGGCACTGCGGCACCCACCGGCAAGGGGATCCACACGGCACAACACCCATCCAGAACGGCATCGGCGCCACCGACAGCGCCGCCGTGGACCCGCAGGCCTGTCGGCTTATGCGACCGCCGCCGCCGCGTCGCGGTCGGCAAGGATCAGCGCGCGGTCCCGGGCCACGCAGCCGGCCGGGATGCCCCGATCGCCCGCCAGCAGCCGGGTGAGCATCGGGGCCTTCTCGGCACCCGTGACGACCCAGAGGATCCGACGCGCCCGGTCGATCACCGGATAGGTCAGCGTCAGACGCTGGCGTCCCTGATACACCCCACACACCGCGACCTCGGCGTCGCGGATCCCGAGGGCGGCGTCGCCGGGGATCAGGGACGCCGTGTGGCCATCCGCACCCATGCCCAGATGGACCAGGTCCAGGACCGGAGGACGTCCCGCCTCGCGCTCCAGTTCAACCGCGTAGCGGACCGCTGCAGCGTTGGGATCCGGGTCCGTCACCGGCATCGGATGAAGGTTCGCCTCGGGCAGCGGTGCCTGCGGAAGCAGACTCGCCCGCAGATGGGTCAGGTTGCGGTCGGCGTGGCCGTCCGGGGCTATGCGTTCGTCGACCTGGAACACATGGATCCAATCCCACGGCAACGTCTCCCGGGCGAGCGCCCGCAGCATCACCCAGGGGGTGCGGCCGCCGCTGACCGCGAGGAGGAAGCGTCCGCGGGAGGCGATGGCCTCCCGGGCCTCGCGCGCGATCAGGAGCGCCGCCTCGGCGGCCACGGCATCGGCATCGGCATGGATCCGGAGTTCAGGATTCTGAGTCATGGAAGGTGCTTGGGAGGAACAGGGTTCAGGGATCGATCGTGGGATTCCACCAGCCCGCCGGTGGGCGGACGAGGGCCTCGACCTCGGCCTCCGGACCCCATTGGCCGGCCTCGTAGGGATAGACAGGGGTCGGCGCCTTCAGGATGGGGTCGACGATCCGCCAGGCCTCCTCGACGTAGTCCTCACGCGAGAACAGCGTCGCATCGCCGGCCATGGCATCGCCCAGGACCCGTTCGTAGGCGTCCATCTCCTCCCGACCCGGATGGTGGCTCGCGATCATCTCCCGGAGGCCCTCGGAGGCATCGTCGGACGGCGCCATGCTGTTGATTCCGAGTGCGATGGTCTCGTCGGGACTGATCCGCAGCCGGAGGTGGTTGGGCTGGAGCTGGACGTCCTCGTACATGGTCGGCGGCTTCCGCATCCGGATGAGCACCTCGGTGCAGGTCACCGGAAGGCACTTGCCCGCGCGGAGGAAGAACGGCACGCCCTTCCAGCGCCAGGAATCGATCTCCAGCCGCAGGGCGGCGAAGGTCTCGACCCGCGAACCCTCGGCGACACCCGGCTCCTTGAGATAGCCCCGGAACTGGCCGCGCACCACCTGGTGGGCGTCCAGTGACCGGATGGCCTTGAGGACCTTCACCTTCTCGTCGCGGACCGACTCGCTGTCGAGACGCGGCGGCGGCTCCATCGCGATGTTGGCGACCACCTGGAACAGGTGGTTCTGGATCACGTCGCGGATCGCCCCGGTCTGGTCATAGAACGCTCCCCGGCCCTGCACCCCGAAATCCTCGGCCATCGTGATCTGGACGCTCTCGATGTGCTCGCGGTTCCAGAAGGACTCGGGGAAGGCGTTGGCGAAGCGGAAGAACTGCAGGTTGTGGACCGGACGCTTCCCGAGGTAGTGGTCGATCCGGTAGATCCGCGACTCGTCGAAGGTGCCGAGCAGGATCTGGTTGAGCTTCCGGGCCGAGGCGAGGTCGGTGCCGAAGGGCTTCTCCACGATGATCCGGGCCCCCTCCCCCGCACAGCCGCTGCGAGCCAGCTGTTGGACGACGAGGCCGAACAGCACCGGCGGGATCGCCATGTAGTGGGCCGGCGGTTCCGCCGACCCCAGCTCCTTGCGGAGACGGTCGAAGGTCGATGGATCGGAATAGTCCCCATCGACGTACCGCAGCTGCGCGCAGAGCGTCTCGAAGGCCGCCGGGTCCAGGCCGCCATGGTGCTCGAGACTGTCCTTCGCCCGGGCCTTGAGCTGGTCGAGCGTCCACCCTGCCTTGGCCACGCCGATGACCGGGATCGTCAGGTGGCCCCGACGGATCATCGCCTGGAGCGACGGGAAGATCTTCTTGCAGGCGAGGTCCCCGGTGGCTCCGAAGAACACGAACGCATCCGAATGCAGGATGGCCATGGCGGGGTTCTCCGGTCTTCAGGAGGCCTTCAGCGTCCGATACCGCCGGATCAGGTTGTTGGTCGACGTGTCGTGCCCGAGCGCCGGCAGGCGTTCGCCCTCCAGCTCCGGAAGGATCCGCTGGGCCAGGACCTTTCCGAGCTCCACGCCCCACTGGTCGAACGGGTTGATGTCCCAGATCGCGCCCTGCACGAACACGCTGTGCTCGTAGAGCGCCACCAGCTGTCCCAGCACCCTCGGGGTCAGCTCGCGGGCCAGGAGGACGTTCGACGGCCGGTTGCCCTCGAAGACCCGGTGCGGCACCAGCGCGGCCGCGGTTCCCTCGGCCCGGACCTCGTCGGCCGTCTTGCCAAACGCCAGCGCCTCGGCCTGGGCCAGCACGTTGGCGATGAGCATGTCGTGATGCCGTCCCAGCGGCGTCAGGGCCTTCCCGAACGCGATGAAGTCGCAGGGAATCAGCCGCGTGCCCTGGTGGATCAGCTGATAGAAGGAGTGCTGTCCGTTCGTGCCCGGTTCACCCCAGTAGATGGGACAGGTCGAATACGAGACCCGCCGTCCCCCGAGGGTGACGCTCTTGCCGTTGCTCTCCATCGTCAGCTGCTGGAGATACGCTGGAAATCGCTTGAGATACTGCTCGTACGGCAGCACCGCCACCGTCTCGGCCCCGAGGAACGCCGTGTTCCAGACCGTCAGCAACCCCATCAGGACCGGCAGGTTCTTCGCCAGCGGAGCCTTGAGGAAGTGCTGGTCCATCTCGTGGAACCCCGCCAGGAGTTCCCGGAACCGCTCGGGTCCGATCGCCAGCATCGTCGAGAGGCCGATCGCCGAATCCATCGAGTACCGGCCGCCCACCCAGTCCCAGAACCCGAACATGTTCGCCGTGTCGATGCCGAAGGCCGACACCTTCTCGGCGTTGGTCGAGACCGCCACGAAGTGACGCGCCACCGCGGCGGTCTTGCCGCCAAGTCCCTTCAGAAGCCAGTCCCGCGCACTCTGCGCATTGGTCATGGTCTCCATCGTGGTGAAGGTCTTCGAGGACACGATGAAGAGCGTCTCGGCCGGATCCAGATCGTGGGTCGCCTCCACGAAGTCGATGCCGTCGACATTCGACACGAAGCGGAACTGCAGATTGCGGTCGCTGTAGTGCCGCAGGGCCTCGAGGGCCATCACGGGGCCCAGGTCGGAGCCGCCGATCCCGATGTTGACGACGTTCCGGATGCGCCGGCCCGTGAACCCCTTCCAGGTCCCGCGACGCACCCGGTCGACGAACGCCTCCATGCGATCGAGCACCGCGTGGACCTCGGGCACGACATCGGCACCATCGACGCGGATCTTCGCGTTGCGGGAAGCCCTGAGGGCGACATGCAGCACGGCCCGTCCCTCGGTGATGTTGATCTTTTCGCCGGCGAACATCGCCTTCCGTCGCTCGACCAGACCGGACTCCTCGGCCAGGCGCACGAGCAGCGACAGCGTCTCGTCGGTGACCCGGTTCTTGGAGTAGTCGAGGAACAGCCCCGAGGCCTCGGCCGTCAGCCGGGTCCCGCGCTTGGGGTCCTGGGCGAAGAGGTCACGGAGGTGCTGGCTGCGGATCTGGCGATGATGGGCCGTAAGGGCCTTCCACGCGGGACGCTGGGTCAGGGATTTGGAGGGAGTAGGCATGGGTGAGGGGCGAGCTGAGAGTTGAGAGCTGAGAGCCGAGCGTTGAGGGTTCAGACAGCCGTCACATCAGGCTGGGAGGATACCGCGTACGGCAGGCTGGAGGCAAAGGGCCACGATCGAGGACCGAAGGTCTGAGGGCCGGTGGGTGCTGCAGTGCCCTGCAGCACTGGGGGTCCGGAGGACACCCACCTACCCGGGGCAGGACTGCTGAACAATCTCCGGATCTGCTGAGATTCCATGTTTCTCACTCTCAACTCTCACCGCTTCCCCACCGCTTTCCGCTTCTTCTTCCCGTCCTCCCAGAGCCGGAAGCCTCCGGTGAAGGCGTTGTCGTTGCTGCCGGCCCGGCAGAGCGGCGGAAGCTCCTTCAGCTTCACCACATTGCCGCCGCCCAGCACGATATCATCGGGCTCCAGGGCGAGCGTCAGGATGTCCACCACGTTGCCGACCTCCTTCCGCCAGCGCTTCTTGCCCAGACGCTCCAGACCCCGGAGGCCGACGTAGTCCTCGAACGTCCCCTTCCGATACGGCAGATGCGCCAGTTCCATCGGCTCCACGACGCCATCCACCACCATGCAGGAGCCCAGACCGGTGCCGAGCCCCAGGAAGAGCATCTTGCCCTTCCGATAGCTGCCCAGGGCCTGCATGGCGGCGTCGTTGATGATCCGGATCGGCTTGCGGAACGCCTTGGCGAAGTCGAACCGGATCCAGCCCGACGCGAGATTGTGGGGTTCCGCCACAGGACGCCCCCGCAGGACGAAACCGGGATAGCCCACGGCAATGGCGTCGAATTTCCAGCCCTGGGTGATCCGACGGACCCCGGAGACAAACCGGGCCGGGGTCATGCGGGAACCCGAGGCAAACGCCCGCCGCTCGGTCTGGCCCGAGGCCAGAAGCTTCACGTGGGTGCCGCCGATGTCGATGACGAGGATGTTCATGGATTCCCGCCGAGGAGGCGGTCACTCAAAGTGCCCCCGATTCCGCAGGGGAGGCAAGCGAGCGCACCAACGGACCCGGATCCTCGAGTGCGAGGACCCCAGGGGATGTGCCGCGACACCCCCCCTTTGGGCGCCCATCGATGCCCTGAGGTCCCGATGATTTCTGTCGAGTGCGCGTCCGGGTTTTGCCAGTCTCCAGGGATCATTCCCGTGAAACTGACGTTCCAACCCATCGCCATCCCCCTCGTCCTCACCCTGGCCCTGTCCACATTGCTGACCGGCTGCAAGCCCGCCTCCGACTCCGCGGGCGGATCCGGATCGGGTGGGGGCAAGAAGAAGATCGCCTTCGTCAGCAACGGGGTCGCCTCGTTCTGGACCATCGCGGGAGCCGGCGTGAAGGCCGCCGGCGAGAAGTTCGGCGTCGATGCCGAGACCCTCATGCCCGTCGAGGGCATCAGCGACCAGAAGCGCATCATCGAGGACCTCGTCACCCGCGGCATCGATGGCATTGCGGTGAGCCCGATCGATCCGGCCAACCAGACCGACCTCCTCAACCGCGCCGCCAAGCGGACCCACCTGATCACCCATGACTCCGACGCCCCGGCGAGCGATCGCGAGCTGTACATCGGCATGGACAACTACTCGGCCGGACGCCTCTGCGGCGATCTCGTCCGGGAGGCCATGCCCAAGGGCGGGACCGTGATGCTCTTCATCGGACGCCTTGAGCAGGACAACGCCAAGCGCCGTCGGCAGGGTGTCATCGACGCCATCCTCGGTCGCCCGGCCAACCCGGCGAACTATGACGCCCCCGGCACCATCCTCGAGGGCAACGGGTTCAAGATCCTCGGCACGCTCACCGACCAGTTCGACCGCGCCAAGGGCAAGGCCAACGCCGAGGACGCCCTCGCCAAGTACCCCGACCTCGGCTGCATGGTCGGCCTCTTCGCCTACAACCCGCCCCTCATGCTCGAGGCCCTAGGACAGGCCAACAAGCTCGGCAAGGTCCAGGTCGTCGCGTTCGACGAGGACGATGCCACGCTCGAGGGCATCCAGAAGGGTCACGTCCACGGCACCGTCGTGCAGAACCCCTACATGTACGGGTTCAAGTCGGTCGAGATCCTGTCGGAACTCGCCAAGGGCAACGCCAGCGTGATCCCGGCCTCCAAGTTCATCGACATCCCGGCCCGCCAGATCCGCAAGGCCACCGTCGACGAGTTCTGGACCGACCTGAAGGCCAAGACCGGCGCCAAGAAGTAGCGTTCCGACCGTTCCCATGACGGCGCCCCTGCTGCGGGCCACGCGGCTCACCAAATCGTTCCCCGGCGTCCGCGCCCTGCGGGGCGTCGGGCTCACCCTGAACCGGGGCGAGGTCGTCGCCGTCATCGGCGAGAACGGTGCCGGCAAGAGCACCCTGATGAAGATCCTCGCCGGAGTGCAGACCCCGGACTCCGGCGAGGTGCAGCTCGAGGGACACCCCGTCGTCCTCGACTCCGTCCTCGTCGCCCTCCGACACGGCATCGCCCTCATCCACCAGGAACTCAACCTGGCCGACAACCTCGACGTCGCCGCGAACATCTTCCTCGGGCGCGAACCCCTCCGGAACGGTCTGATCGACCGAGACCGCATCGAGCGGGAGGCCGCCGTCCACCTCAAGGCGGTCGGCCTCGACGTCAGCCCCCGCACCCCGGTGCACGAGCTGAGCATCGGACAGCAACAGCTGGTGGAGATCGCCAAGGCCCTGTCCGTGCAGGCCCGCGTCCTCATCATGGACGAGCCCACCTCGAGTCTCTCCAGCGGCGAGGCGGCCAAGCTGTTCACCGTCATCCACGACCTCCGGTCGCGCGGCGTCAGCATGCTCTACATCTCCCACCGTCTCGGTGAGGTGAACGCGCTGGCGGACCGCGTGGTGGTCCTCCGGGACGGCGAAAACGCAGGGGACCTCGAACGCGCCGACATCACCCACGGCGCGATGGTGAAGCTGATGGTCGGACGCGACCTGTCCCAGTTCTACGCCCACGAGCCCCATCCGCCCGGCAGGCCGGTGCTCGAGGTGCGGGGCCTCCGTTCGCGGGTGCACCCGAAGCACGCCGTCGACTTCACCCTCCGCGCCGGCGAGATCGTTGGCATGGCCGGACTCGTCGGTGCCGGCCGCACGGAGCTACTCGAGGCCCTGTTCGGTGTCACCCCGGCCGTGGGCGGATCCATCCGGGTCGACGGCCAGGAGATCCAGCCCCAGTCACCCCAGGAGGCGATCGCGGCCGGACTCGCCCTCGTGCCCGAGGATCGCAAGCACCAGGGGGTCATCCTGGAGATGGCGATCCGCGACAACCTCAGCCTCGCCAGCCTGCGGCAGGACCAGCGCCGGGGATTCCTGAACCGGGTCCGGGAACTCGCCCTCAGCGGCGAGATGATGTCCCGGCTCCGCATCAAGGCCCCGCACGACCAGCAGGTCGTCCAGTTCCTGTCGGGCGGCAACCAGCAGAAGGTCGTCCTCGGCAAGTGGCTGGCCCTGCGCCCGAAGGTTCTGCTGCTCGACGAACCCACCCGGGGCATCGACATCGGTGCCAAGCAGGAGATCTACCGCCTCATGGAGGAGCTGTCCCGCACCGGCGTCGCCATCCTCTTCGTCTCCAGCGAACTGGAGGAGATCCTCGGGCTGTCCGACCGCACCCTCGTGATGCACGAGGGACGCCTCACCGGCGAACTGCGACGCGACCAGCTCTCGGAGGAGGCGGTCATGCACCTGGCGACCAACTCGTCACCGTCACCGTCCCCGCTCTCCACCCCTGCCCTTCCCGCATGAGAAAAATCCTCGGCATCACGGCGCTCCTGATCGTGGTCTGCGTGATCACCTCGCTGGCCAGCAGCAGCTTCCTCAGCGCCTACAACCTCGAGAACCTGATCCGTCGGACCGCGCTCTTCGGGATCATCAGCATCGGTGTCGCCTTCGTGATCGTCACGGGAGGCATCGACCTCTCGATCGGCTCGGTCGTCTGCCTTGTCGGCTGCGGTCTCCCCTGGCTCCTCACCACCCACCACTGGTCGGTGCCCACCGCCCTGGCCGCGGTGATCCTGGTTTCGGTCGGCATCGGACTCGGCCACGGGCTCCTGATCACCCGGCTCCGCCTGCCCCCGTTCGTCGTGACCCTCTGCGGCCTGCTCCTCTACCGGGGCATCGCACGCGGATTCACGCAGGATCAGACCGTCGGGTTCGGATCCGAGTTCAAGGCCCTGCGAAGTCTCGCCACAGGCCAGATCCCCCTCCCCTTCCTCTCCGGATTCGCCCTGCCCGCGCCGTGGATCTTCCTGATCGCGGTCGCGGTCCTGGCGGCGATCTTCCTGAACCGGACGATCTACGGTCGCTACCTGCTGGCCCTCGGCCGCAACGAGGACGCGGCCCGGTACAGCGGCATCAACACCCGGCGCATGATCGTGCTGGCCTACGTGATCAGCTCCACGCTGGCAGGGCTCGGCGGCATCCTGTTCGTCCTCGACGTCAACTCGGCCCAGCCGGTGGACTTCGGCAACTTCTACGAACTCTACGCGATCGCGGCGGCGGTCCTCGGGGGCTGCAGCCTGCGGGGTGGAGAGGGGACGATCGTGGGGGTGATCGTGGGAGCGGCCCTGATGCAGGTGCTGCGGAACATGATCACGCTGGTGACGACCCATAACAACATCGAGTTCGCGATCATCGGCGCGGTGATCCTGCTGGGGGTGATCGCCGACGAGCTGGTGAAGCGCTACGCCGCCCGCCGTCGCGCCGCCCGCGCCCTCGCGGCCGAGGGCGCCGGCTGACTCACCGGTTCGAATCCCGGCTGGGATGCCTCCAGCACCGCTCGGAGGGTCGTTCGTCGCCTGATGGCATCCCGTAGGGGCACCAGACGGGGCGATTCACGACACCAGCGCGCCCGAATCCCAAAGGGATTCGGTCCCCCAGCCCAGGGTTGCCGAGCCCGCGAGGTTACCCTGGGTCCCCCGTCCCGACGCAGTTCCAACCGCAACGCGGCTGCGTTCCCCCACGACGGAGCCCGCGTCCTTCAGGTCTGCCGCGCCATCGGCGAGGCTGGACGCAACCGCCTTGCGGTTGTCGCCCTTCTCGTCCCGGTTCCCAGGGTAGGTCCTCGTTTCTCGAACCAACCCTGGGCTCAGGTCCACAACGCCGTTGGCATTGTTGGCGTTGCCAGCCCGGATCGATATCCCAGCACGCCTGCTTCACGCCCCCCTACACCAGCTCCTCGGCCGGATAGGTCCAGATCTCGGCGAGGGTGGGATGGTAGTGCGGGACCGCGGCCAGCTGGGCGGCGGTCATGCGACGGTCCATTGCCACTACGATCTCGTGGATCAGCTCGCCCGCCTGGGGGCCCACACAGGCGCCACCCACGATCTCGCCCGTCGTGCGGTCGGCCAACAGCTTCACGAAGCCCCGACGGCACCCCAGGATCATCGACTTCCCATGGTCGTTGAACGGATACGCCGCCACCCGGACCTCGAGACCGGCCTCCTTGGCGGACCGTTCCGTGTGCCCCACCACCGCCACCGCGGGATCCGTGAAGACCACCGACAGCGTCAACCGGTCGTCCCGCGACACCGACTGGCCCAGGATGTTCTTCGCCGCGATCTCCCCCTGCTGGATGGCCAGGTGGACAATGTCCTTCGGGCCACAGCAATCGCCCGCGGCGAAGATGTGGGAGGCACTCGTGCGCTGCTGCCGGTCGATCTGGATCTTGTCGGAGCGGTTCAGCACGACACCGGCGGCGTCGAGTCCCAGGGTCGACACCGCCGCACGACGTCCCAGCCCGTGGAAGATCGCATCGGCCTCGATCGACTGCACCGAACCCGCACGCTCGAACCAGAGACACTTCCGGGAACCCACCGCCTCGGCGCGTTGGAGCGTCGCCCCGGTGACCACCGAGATCCCCTCGTCCATCAAAGCCCCTTCAAGCTCCTGCGCGACGTCCGGGTCGCATTCCCGAAGGAGCTGAGGTCCCCGCTGAACCATCGTCACAGAGACCCCCAGCCGGGCGAAGAACTGGGCGAACTCCAGGGCCACTGCCCCCGCACCCAGCACGATCACCGAAGCGGGCAATTGGCGGAGCTGAAGGGCTGAGTCGCTGGTCAGATACCCGATCGACTCGAGACCGGGAACCGGCGGTGGTGCGAGCTCGGAACCCGTGGCGAGCACGACATTTCGGGTCCGGAGGCGTCGACCTCCGTCGAGTTCCAACTGGTGCGGATCCAGGAACCGGGCCTTGGACCGGATGAACTCCCACTTCCCCTGTTCGAGCTGCTGGCGTCGGTAGCCGGCGAAGTCCTGGATGAGCTCGTCCTTCCGGGCCATGAGGCGTTCGAGATCGACGGTCACCGGACCGGCCTCGATGCCCCAGGTGCGTCCGGCGTCGATCGTATGTCGGAGTTCCGCTGCGTGCAGCAAGGCCTTGGTGGGCATGCAGCCGCGCAGGATGCACAGGCCGCCGACCTCGGGTCCGCCATCCACCACGGCGATCCGGTGTCCGCCCGCGACGAGGGTCCGCGCCGCGGCATAGCCGGCGCTGCCGCCTCCCACCACCACCGTGTCGAAGTCCGTCGAACTCACGCGGGGAGTCTGGTCGGGGACCCGCCCGCCTGCCAAGGGGTGTCCCACGGGCATGACGAGGGAGCGTCACACGGCGACGCGGAGACACGGAGGACGACAAAGCAAGAGACATGGGAGGAACAGGCTTCAGTCCCGCCTGGGAACCCCTCTGCGATCCGCGGCACATGGATCCGCCCGAGACGTCGGACAGGGTCCCCTCCCATGGGGGAGGATCCCGGACTGCCCTCCCGGATTGGATCCACCCTCCCGGGGATTTCCGGAACGGCATGGAGCGTGTCCGTTCCCGGGGGATGGGCCCACCCGCGCCCAGTGACGCCGGGTACCGCATCACCCACCAGACCTTCCGTTGGCGTCCCCATTTCCTCTCCCCGCCTTGCCTCCGTGTCTCCGCGTCGCCGTGTGAGTCCCTCCGCTTTTACCTTGTCCCCGTGTGAGTTCCCCGCCCCGACCCGTCTCGCCCCGGAAATTCAGCAACTCACCCCTAGCCAGTTGGCAGCAGGAGGAGATCGGCCGAGGATTCGACTGTCAGAGAGGCGGGTTTGAAAACCCCGGCTGACAGCAGAGACCCGACCCAGAACCTCCAGGACCACCATGAGTGACGCCCCCGCCTCGTCGAGCCCCTCCGGGACGCCCGGCCGCCGCCGCTATGTGCGGGCCATCGGTCCCCGCCTCCGGATCCTGCTCTACGTCATCCTCGGACTGTTCGGACTGCTCGGGGCCAACTCCGTCTACCTCTCCTCCATCACCTTCCTCAACTGGCTGGACCGCGACCAGGGGTTCTCCTACGAGAACTACTTCTACCAGCTGATGTTCCTGGGCCACCTCGTCCTGGGGCTCCTCATCCTCGTGCCGTTCATCGTGTTCGGGGTCGGACACATGCGGAATTCCTGGAACCGCCCCAATCGCAGGGCGGTGGCGGTCGGCTACGCGCTCTTCACGGTCTCCATCGTTCTCCTCGTCACCGGACTGCTCCTGATGCGCGTGTCCGGGTTCGAGATCCGGGATCCTGCCGCCCGACGCATCCTCTACTGGGCCCACTTCATCACCCCCTTCGCGTCGATCTGGCTCTACATCCTGCATCGTCTGTCGGGACCGCGGATCCAGTGGAAGGTCGGACTGGCCTGGGCCATGGCGATCGTCGTGGTCTCGGGTGTCATGGTGCTGCTGCACCGACATGATCCTCGCGTCTGGACCGCCAAGGCCCCCAAGGAAGGCACGAAATATTTCCACCCGTCCGCCGCCCGGACCGCCAACGGGAAGTTCATCCCCGCCGAGTCGCTGATGAACAACGCCTACTGTCTCGAGTGTCATCCCGACGTCTACAAGGGCTGGTTCCACTCCGCGCATCGCTTCAGCTCCTTCAACAACCCCTTCTACCTGTTCTCGGTGAAGGAGACCCGTGAGGTCAGCCTGAAGCGCGACGGCAGCGTCCAGGCCTCCCGCTGGTGTGCCGGATGCCACGATCCGGTCCCCTTCTTCTCGGGCGCCTTCGACGACCCCGCGTTCGACATGCAGAAACACCCGACCTCCCAGGCGGGGATCTCCTGCACCGTCTGCCATGCCATCACGTCCCTCGAGGGCGCCGAGCATGGGATGATCGGCAACGGCAACTACACCATCGAGGAACCGGTCCACTACCCCTTCGCGTTCGCCCCGACCAACTCGCTTTCCTACTACATCAACCTGCAGCTCGTGAAGGCGAAGCCCGAGTTCCACAAGAAGACCTTCCTCAAGCCCCTGCACAAGACGGCCGAGTTCTGCTCCACCTGCCACAAGGTCGGCCTCCCCTACGAGGTCAACCACTACAAGGAGTTCCTGCGCGGACAGAACCACTACGACACCTACCTGCTGAGTGGCGTCTCCGGGGTGAACGCCCGGAGCTTCTACTATCCGGAGAAGGCCAAGCTGAACTGCGCCGAGTGCCACATGCCCTTGTTGAAATCCGATGAGTTCGGCGCGCAGAAGAACGGCACCAACGACTTCCGGACCGTCCACGACCACCTCTTCCCCGCGGCCAACACCGGGATGGCCCATTGGCGCAACGAGCCCGACATCGTGAAGATCCACCAGGAGTATCTGAAGGACTGCATCCGGGTGGACCTGTTCGGACTCAAGGACGGCGGCACGGTCGACTCCCCGCTCATCGCTCCGATCCGACCCAAGGTTCCGGCGCTCAAACCCGGCCACACCTACCTGGTCGAAGCCGTGGTCCGCACCCTCCGTCTCGGACACCCCCTCTCCCAGGGCACGGTCGACTCCAATGAACTCTGGGCCGACGTCCGGGTCACGGATCCCGATGGCACCGTGGTCGGCCGCAGCGGAGGACTCGGGGCCCACAAGGAGGTCGACCCCTGGTCGCACTTCATCAACGTCTACATGCTCGACAAGGACGGAAACCGGATCGATCGGCGCAATCCTCAGGACATCTTCGTCCCGCTCTACAACAACCAGATCCCGCCCGGTGCCGCCCACGTGCTGCACTACCGCCTGACCGTCCCGCCGGACCAGAAGGAGCCGCTCACCGTCGAGGTGAAGGTCAACTACCGGAAGTTCGACACGATCTATTTCAACTACGTGTTCGGGAACGGCTACACCAACGGGATGCCCTTCCAGCGGACCAATGACCTGCCGATCACGGTCCTGGCGAGCGACACCGTCACCTTCCCGATCGAGGGTGGCGACACGAAAGATCTCGCGGCGATCGAGGCCCAGAAATCGCCGATCCCGCCCTGGCAGCGGTGGAACGACTACGGCATTGGCCTGTTCCTCAAGGGCGACAAGGGCGCCGAGAAGGGCGAACTCGTCCAGGCCGCCGAGGCCTTCGGGCAGGTCGAAAAGCTGGGTCGTGCCGACGGCCCGCTCAACCTCGCGCGGGTCTTTTTCAAGGAGGGGCGGCTCGACGACGCGGTCCTGGCCCTGCAGCGGGCGAACGACACCAACCGGTTCAATCCCCCGGGCAACCGCTGGACCATCGCCTGGCTCAACGGCCTCGTGAACAAACAGAACGGGCGCCTCGACGACGCCATCCGGGACTTCACCAGCATCCTCGAGGACCGGTATCCGGAGCTCGACAAGCGTGGCTTCAATTTCAGCCGGGACTACGAGGTGATCAACGAGCTCGGTCAGACTCTGTTCGAGCGGGCGAAGATGGAGCGCTCGAATCCAGCCCGTCGCGAGGAACTCCTCCGGGCCGCCGCAAAACGGTTCGAGGACACCCTTGCGATCGACACCGAGAACGTCGCCGCCCACTACAACCTGGGTCTCATCCATGCCGCCCTGGGCGACAAGGCGAAGTCCGAGGAACACCGGAAGCTGCACGAACGGTATCGTCCCGACGACAACGCGCGGGACCGTGCCGTGGCCAATGCCCGGCGTCGCGACAAGGCGGCCGACCACGCCTCCCAGGCCATCGTGATCTACGACCTCCAACCCCAGGTCACCGGCCGCTTCACCGCCCTGCCCCGCTGACCTCCCACCATGGGCACCGCACCCCACAGACCCGATCTGGAACCCGAGGAGCTGGTGGCCGGGGACGACCAGGCCGTCGGCCGCGGGCTCCGCATCTCCCTCTTCATCGTCCTCGTCCTCGCCGCCGTGGGCGGGGCGGTCTGGATCGCCCTCCGCCCGCCGAAGGTCGCGGGCCCGGTCAAGGTCACCCAGCTCAAGGCCCCGGAGACCGCCAACACCAACGTCCTGGCCCAGATTCCAAAGGCCACGTTCACCGACGTCACCGCGTCCGCCGGAATTGGGTTCCGCCATGAGACCGGAGCCTATGGCGACAAGCTCCTGCCCGAGACCATGGGAAGCGGCGTCGCCTTCGCGGACCTGGATGGCGACACCGCGCCGGAACTCCTCTTCGTCAACGGCACCCAGTGGCCCGGCAAGCTCCCCGCCGGATCCAAGCCCGCCACGGCCGTCCTCTACCGCAACGACGGCAAGGGCGGGTTCCAGGACGCCACCGCGGGCTCCGGTCTCGACATCCCCCTCTACGGCATGGGCGTCGCGGTTGGCGACTACGACAACGACGGACGACGCGACATCCTGATCACCACCGTGGGTGGCGCCCGGCTTTTCCACAACGAGGGTGGACTGAAGTTCAAGGACGTCACCCCGCGGGCCGGGGTCAGTGGGAATTCCAAGGACTGGAGCACTGCCGCGGCGTTTCTGGACCACGACAACGACGGCGACCTCGACCTCTACGTGGGCAACTACGTCCGGTGGTCCCCGGAGATCGACCGCGAGGTGAACTACACGCTGGTCGGGGTCGGACGCGCCTATGGTCCGCCGATGAACTTCGAGGGCGCGTTCCCGCATTTCTACCGCAACAACGGCGATGGCACCTTCACCGAGATCTCGGCCGAATCCGGGGTGCAGGTGAAGAACCCCGCCACCGGGGTGCCTACGGCCAAGACGCTGGGCATCGCACCGGTCGACTACAACCAGGACGGCTGGATCGACATCGCCGTGGCGAACGACACGACCCAGAACCTGCTCTTCGAGAACCAGAAGAACGGCACGTTCAAGGAGGTCGGCGCCCTGAGCGGCATCGCGTTCGACAGCTACGGCAACACCCGTGGCGCGATGGGCATCGACACGTCGCGGTTCACGCCCGATGGCAAGCTGGGGGTCGCGATCGGCAACTTCGCCAACGAGATGACGGCGCTGTACGTGGACAACGGCATCAACTTCACTGACGAGTCCATCCCCTGGGGTATCGGTCCCGCCAGCCGTCTCCTGCTCAAGTTCGGGATCTTCTTCTTCGACTACGACCTCGATGGACGTCCTGACGTCCTGACCAGCAACGGCCACCTGGAGGAGGAGATCTCGAAGGTCCAGGCGAGCCAGAGCTACCGTCAGGGGGCCCAGCTGTTCTGGAACGCGGGCGACGGTGGGTTCCTGAATGTCTCAACGAACCAGGCCGGCAACGCGTTGTTCCTGCCGATCGTCGGACGCGGCAGTGCGACCGCGGACATGGACGGCGATGGCGACCTGGATGTCGTTCTGACCCAGACCAGCGGCACCCCGGTTCTGCTCCGCAACGACCAGCAGCTCGGCCACCACGCCCTTCGACTGCGCCTGGAGGGATCCAAGTCGAACCGGGACGCCCTGGGCGCGTGGGTCGAGGTCGAGGTGGGCAGCCGGAAGCAGTCCCAGCAGGTGATGCCCACCAAGAGCTATCTGAGCGCGAGCGATCCGACCCTGGTGTTCGGACTGGGCAGCGCCATGAAGGCGGACCGGGTGACGATCCGATGGCCCAACGGCAGGATCCAAAGCCTCCAGGACCTCGCCACAGACCGGCTGCACCGGATCGCCGAGGCGAACTGAAGACGGGCGGGGCCTCCACCGGGACTGCACCGGTTGGGTTCTCCAGTGCTCTCCGAAACCGGGTCGCCTCCCGGTGGTCACCCACCCCAGGCGTCCTCGGCTCCCTGACTCCAGAACCACCGGCCGCAACAACCCGCATGTCCAATGGAGTCGAGGCCTCGCCCTGTGGGCGCTCCCGCGCCCAGTGATGCAGGGCACTGCATCACCCACCATTCCAGGGAACGTCACCATTCCAGGGCACCTCATCACCCTCCCTGATTTCTCCGTCCCAAAACCGGTCTCCCGTCTCCCTCCCCTCCCGTCCTGCCTCCGTGTCTCCGCGTCACCGTGTGAGTCCCCGTCGTCTCCGCGTGATCCCCGAGCTGCGAGCTGGAACTCGAACCGCAGACCGGGTCTAGTCTTTGGGGCGATGTCCCCCCCGAGCCCATTCCGCTACGCCGTCGCACTCCTGTGCGCCGTCGTCGTGGGTGGGCTTGTCCCGACAGCGCGTGTCTACTCGGCCGAGGATGCCTTCTGGTCGGCCCATGTGGAGCCCCTGCTCCAGGCCAAGTGCTCCCGCTGCCACAGCCCGACGAAGTCCCGGAGCGGACTCGACCTCAGCTCCTTCCAGTCGATCCTCCGTGGCGGCGACCATGGAGCCGTCGTCCTGCCCGGACGTCCCGACGACAGCCCGATGGTCCGACTCGTCGAGATAGGCTCCGACCCGCACATGCCGCCGAAGGAGCAGCTGAGCCGCGAGGAGATCGATCTGCTCCGGACCTGGGTCCAGCGCCTCACCAATACGGCCCACTCCTCCGCCACCGCCTCGACCGTTGACTCCAAGGACCCGGTGGGCACGGATCGGGCGAAGACATCGAAAAGCCGGGTCCGTCCCCGCGCATCCTGGACACCGGAGCGAGCCATCGATGCCTTTCTCGCAGAGGGATGGCGGAACCAGCGGGTCCAACCGGCAATCGCGGCGGACGACGCCAGCTGGCTGCGTCGGATCCATCTCGACCTCGTCGGACGCATTCCGACGGCAGTCGAACGCCAGCAGTTCCTCCGTGACCGTCGCAGAGACCGCCGGCAGCGCGTGGTCGATGCCCTCCTCGCCAGTCCCGAACACGCGCGTCACCTCGCCGAGGTCATGGACACCGTGCTGATGGGACGCCGCGGCACGGAGTGGGAGACGAAGCGTCGGGACAACCACTGGCAGGCCTTCCTCGAGACCTCCTTCCGGGAGAACCGTCCTTGGGACGCGGTCGTGCGCGACCTCATCGTTGCACGGCCCGAGGGGGGGATGGACCGTGGGGCCCAGTGGTTCCTGTACGAGCGTCGCAACAACGCCCAGGCCATGGCGGAGGCCCTCGCGCCGGTGGTGTTCGGGGTGCAGATCCAGTGCGCCCAGTGTCACGACCACATGGTCGCGCGCGAGATCAAGCAGGCCCACTACTGGGGACTCGTCGCGGCGCTGAACCGATCGAAGAACGTCGACACCCCGAACGGTCCCGGGGTCTCGGAGTCCGCCATCGGCGGCTTCGCCTCCTTCGCCAACCTCCGGAAGGAATCCCAGCCGGCGCTGATGACGCTCTTCAACGGACGCACCATCCCCGAGACCTGGCCCAAGGAGGGCGAGAAGGAGTCCGACGACGCCGGGAAATACCAGACCCCGCCCGCACCCGGGAAGGAGTCGCCACAGGTCGTGGCCTTGCCCCGGTTCTCGCGGAGGGCCGCGCTCGCCGAGGCGGTCACCCGCGACAATCCGCTCCTCGCCCGCGCCATGGTCAACCGGATCTGGGCTCTGCTCCTGGGTCGTGGCCTGGTCCATCCGGTGGAGCTGATGGACTCCAAGCATCCCCCGAGCCATCCGGAGCTCCTCGACTGGCTCGCCGAGGACTTCGCCCGGAGCGGATACGATGTCCGACGCCTCATCCGGGCCCTCGTGCAGACCCGGGCCTATCAGCTCGACAGCCGCCCGTCGCACGACCGCGCACCCGCTCCCGAAACGTTTGCCCGCGCGATCGAGAAACCCCTGACCGCCGAACAGCTCTACCGATCCCTCCGGATCGCCACCGGCAACGCGGGCGGCACTTCCGAAACCAAGCCCGATGGAGCGGAGGCCACCCTGCGCCAGGCCTTCCTCCGGCAGTTCCCCGACGTCTTCCCGGCCGAGTACAACGCGAGCCTCCAGCAGGCAATGTTCCTGTCGAACTCCCCGCTGTTCGACGCCCTGCTCCAGCCACGCGAGGGCAACCTGGTGTCGCGACTGGAGGCGATCCAGGACCCGAGGGAGCGGGTGCGGCAGACCTTCGTGGAGGTACTCGGGCGCGAACCCGACGCGGTCGAGCGGGACGAATCCCAGCGATACCTCGAGGCCCATCCTGGCGCCGCCGGAACACGGCATCTCGCCTGGGCACTTCTGACCGGGACGGAGTTCCAGACCAATCACTGAACACCATGACGCCTACTGGATCCCCGGAACCCTCCCCGCTGTTGTCGGGATCCACGTGTGGCCATGCCGACCATCTCCTGCACCGACGGAGGTTCCTGACCGGCATGGCGGCGGCGGGTGCGGTGTCGGTGTCGAGCTGGGCGGGGTTGTTTTCGGTGCCAGCGTTCGCGGAACAGGCCCGGAAGCGGGCCAAGCGGTGCATCCTGCTCTGGCTCTGCGGGGCGCCCAGCCAGTTCGAGACGTGGGATCCCAAGCCAGGCCGGATTTCCGGGGGCCCGTTCGGAGCCATCCCGACCCGTCTGCCCGGCGTGCAGTTCGGTGAGCTGATGCCCAGGGTCGCCAGCATCGCCGACCAGCTTGCCGTGGTACGGTCGATGAAGACCAACCAGAGCGAACACCTGCAGGGCATCGACCTTCTGAACCGCGGGGCCGCCCCGCGTCCGCCCTTCATCCGTCCCACCCTGGGCTCGGTCCTCGCCCAGCAGCTGGGCCATCTCGACAGCCCGATCCCGAACTTCGTGCTCCTCGACCCCTGCCCGCATGGCAACGAGTTCCGGGAGTTCAAGGCGGGCAACTGGGCCGGCTGGCTCGGCGCACAGTACGGACCCGTCCGGGTTGGCGGCGAGTACCGGATCGAAGACGTGGCGCGGCAGGCAGATCTCACCGCCGACGATCACGAATCCCGCAACGCGCTGCGGCGGTTCCTGAACCGGAAGTTCGAGAGCGAGCGTCGGTCCGCCGCCGCCGCCTCGCAGAATGCCGTGTTCGAGCGGGTGAAGGGCCTCATGAGCTGTGCCCACCTGTTCGACCTCGAACGCCTACCGGCCAAGGACCGCGAGCGGTACGGACCCGGGACCTTCGCCCAGCACACCCTGCTGGCGCGGAACCTCGTCGAGAACGGCGCCCCGTTCGTCATGGTCGCCAACGGCATGACCTGGGACAGCCACGTCTTCCACAACGAGATCTATCAGATGCTCGTCCCCGAACTCGATCGGGTGATCTTCCACCTGATCAATGACCTCCGGGAACGCGGACTGCTCAACGACACCCTCGTGGTCATGATGGGCGAGTTCGGTCGGACCCCCTGGATGAACCAGGCCCGGGGTCGGGACCACTACCCCAACGCCTGGTCCCTCGCCCTAGCCGGCTGCGGGATCAAGCGGGGCGTGGTGGTCGGCGAGACCGATCCCGACGGCGTCGACGTCGTGGGCCAGGCCTTCAACGAGAGGAACCTCTTCGCCACGCTGTTCACCGCCCTGGGGATCGACCCCTACGCGGAATACGACCTTCCCAACCTGCCCACCTTCCACCGCGTCGAGGACCGGGCCGAACCCATCCGCGCCGTCCTGGCCTGATTCTCATGGCTGATCCGGTCCCCAACTCCGTCCCGACCCCGAAGCTCACGCGGCTCAAGGAATTCCTCCTGCCCTCACCCGTGCTGGGATTGGAGGTCTCCGCCGACGGACGTCTCCTCGTTGCCGCCGGTCAGGACGGGTCCCTGCTCCGGGTGGATCCGGAATCGGGCACCCACGAACCCCTCGGTCGCCACGACAGCTATGCCCGCGGGGTCGCCCTGCTGTCGGACGGCACCACGCTGGTGAGCGGGGGCTATGACGGCCGACTCCTCTGGCACGATGTGGCCTCGCGGAAGGCGATCCGGACCGTGAAGGCGCACGACTTCTGGTCGTGGGACCTGGCCCTCTCGCGGGATGGCCGCTGGATCGCGTCGTGCACCGGGCGCTATGAGGCGGGTGGGTACAAGTACGAGCCCGCCTCCGAGCGAGAGCCCTCGGTGAAGGTGTTCGACGCCCGGTCGGGCGAGCTCCGACACGCCCTGCCGCATGTGCCCCCGACGCAGGCGGTGGCGATCTCCCCCGACAGCCGCCACGTGGCCGCCGGCAATCTGATGGGGGAGGTCCGGGTCTGGGACCTCGAGACCGGAAAGCAGGTCTCCCAGTGGACCGACGGCGACCTGACCAGCTGGGGCATCGTGAAGAGCCATCACTATCTCGGTGGCATCTTCGCCATGACGTTCAGTCCGGACGGCAACGAGCTCTATGTCTGCGGCATGGGGCCGATGAATGACCCGATGGCCGGGAACGGGGTCCAGCGGTGGCAACGGTTCGACTGGAAGAACGGCAAGAGGCTGGACCAGACGCACGAGAGAGAGAGTGGTCAGGGCCTGATGGAGGCCCTCGCCTTCCATCCGAGCGGGACGTGGTTTGTGATGGCGGGCCGGTTGTTCCAGGGCACCTGGAACCTGGCGGTGTTCGAGACCGCGACCGGGAAGAATGTCTTCTCGGTCGACGCCAAGCATCGCATCACCCAGGTGCGGTTCTCACCGGACGGCTCCCGGCTTTACCTCTCCAAGGCCCGGGGCCAGGAGAAGCCCAAGGACGGCAAGTGGGGCCCGGCCGGCCTGGTGGAGATCCACCGGTGGGAGCTGTCGTAGGGTGCGGACGATCCGGGCAGCCTGCCGGTGGATCCAGGGGGCGGTCCCTGTTCTTGCCTCCCTGCAACCCGAGACGGCACTGTCTGCCGCGTGAATCGCATCGACCAGAGGTTCGCCACGCTCCGCTCCACCGGCCGCAAGGGACTGGTGATCTACATCGGCGCCGGCGACCCGGACCTGGAATCGACCCGACAGCTCGCGCTCGCCTTCGACAAGGCCGGTGTGGATGTCCTCGAGCTGGGGGTTCCCTTCAGTGATCCCCTGGCCGACGGCCTCGTGAACCAGCTCGCCGCCCAACGGGGGCTTGAGAGCGGCACCACTCCGCCGCGGGTCCTCGCCACAGTGAAGGCGATCCGGACCGAGTCGCAGATCCCGATCGTCCTCTACATCTACTTCAACCTCCTCCACCGGGTCGGACTCCGGGAATTCATCCGGTCGGCCGCCGAGGCGGGCGTCGACGGCCTCCTGGTCCTCGATCTGCCTCCGGAGGAGTCCGAGAACTATGAGGCCCTGATGATGGAGTCCGGTCTCTGCCCCATCTACCTCGTGGCCCCGACCACCCCGGAGGATCGGATCGCGGTCATCGCCCCGCGGGCGAAGGGATTCATCTACTACGTCAGCCGGGAGGGTGTCACCGGCATGCAGTCGAAGGTGAGCGACACCATCGGGACGATGACCGCGACGATCCGCCGTCACAGTCCGCTCCCGATCGCCGTGGGCTTCGGGATCTCCAACCCGGAGCAGGCCCGGGCCGTCGCCCAGCATGCCGAGGCTATCGTGGTCGGCAGCGCCGTGGTGCACCGCATCGCCACCCTCGGCCGCTCCCTGGGACTGGTCCCCGAAGTCGCCGGCTTCGTCACCTCCCTCTCCAACGCCATCACGTCATGAGCTCCACCCGCAAACGCACCCCCTCCGGATCCAAGGACCACTACGTCATCATCATGGCCGGCGGCCGTGGTGAACGCTTCTGGCCAGTCAGCCGCGAAGCCACCCCCAAGCAGCTGATCACCCTCCTCGGGAAACGCTCCTTCCTCCAGCAGGCCGTCGACCGCGTCCGTCCGCTGGTCCCCCGTCAGAACATCCTGGTGATCACCAACGCGGTCCAGGCCGCCGCCGTCCGCAAACAGCTCCCCGAGCTTCCGGCCGAGAACGTCGTCGCCGAACCCGTCGGACGCGACACCTGCGCCGCCATCACGCTGGGCGCCGCGATCGTCGGGGCCCGTTCCACGACCGCGACCATGGCGGTGCTGCCGGCCGACCATGTGATTCCCGACGAGCGGAAGTTCCAGCAGGTTCTCGCAGACAGCCTCGATCTCGCCTCCCGGGGCCAGGTGATCGTCACGATCGGGATCCAGCCGACCGGACCCGAGACCGGATACGGATACATCCGCCACGACGCCGCGGCCCTGCCCGCGCCCGCAGGGGCGAAGCGGTACAAGACCCGCTTCCACAAGGCCGAGCAGTTCGTCGAGAAGCCCGCACTCGAGAAGGCCATCGAGTACGTGAACTCCGGCAGCTACCGGTGGAATGCCGGCATGTTCGTCTGGTCGTTTGTCACCGTCACCAACGCCCTCGAGAAGCATCAGTCCGACCTCAATGCCGCCTGTCGCCGCTGGTTCAAGGCCGCCGCCAAGGGGCAGAAACCCCTCGCCCGGATCCTGGCCAAGGAATACCCGGAGATCCGCAGGATCAGCGTCGACTACGCCCTCATGGAGAAGGCCCAGAACGTCGTCGTGGCCGACGGCGCCTTCGACTGGGACGACCTTGGGGCCTGGCCCGCGCTCGCGCGGCATGTGAAGCAGGACGACGCCGGCAACGCGGCGGTCGGACAGCTCATCCACGTCGATTCCGCCCGCAACGTGGTCTATGACGGCCGGACCCAGCGCCGGAGCCCGATCGCCCTGGTGGGGGTCAAGGACAGCATCATCGTGCTGACCGACGACGCCACACTCGTCGCCGCGAAGTCCGAGGCCCAGAAGATCAAGGAACTGGTCCGACGCCTGGCCGCCAACAAGAAACTGGCGGCGCTGGTCTAGCGAGACATCCCGCGGCATCCGGAGCCCCACGAGATGAACGGACCCCGGAGATCCCACGTGGAACACCGCACGGGATGGCATCTCCAGGTTGGACTGCCGTCGTCGGCAGCCCGGACCACCCGGTTCCTCGTCCTTCTGTTCTGCCTCGCCACGGCCGCATCGGCGGGCGAGCGACAGGTCGTCCTCGACGCGATGGAGGCCCGACCCAGCGGGATCTGGCCCCGTGGCTACGGACATGTCCTCCTCGGAATCCCCGGGTCGCCGGAGGACGAGAAGGCGTACCTCGAGCCCGGAGGCAGCTTCAGCCCGGGCTTTGGCACCTTCGGCATCCAGCTCCTTGCGGAGAACGACGACGGCGAGGTCGAGGTCGCGAGCGACTTCGTTCCGCTCGCCGAGATGAAGCAGTCGTGGGCCTGGCCCCTCACGGCCACGGTCCCGGGGGTGAGGACCGAGACGCAGGACTACTCCGCGCTCTGGTCGATGCCCGACAGCCGGCACTGGCGACTCGACATGTCGAGCCGGCGCCATCCCCACGTCGTGGTGGCGATCCGCTCGCCCGGACCCGCGGGCGGCCCCGTCACCAACGCCGTCTGGGACGGACGCGCCATCCGCATCAACGACCGCTGGGATCTCGTCGCCGCCGACACGCCGCGCGAGATCCGGATCGGATACCAGAATCCCACCAACCTCGCGGTGGGCGAGATCACCTCCAGCCAGTTCGGACTCGGACCCCGCATCCTCCGGAGCACGACCCCGTCGACCGGCCTGGACCAGACCAACGGGTGGGGACGCATCGTACTCGTGTTCGGACGCGAGACCACACTCGTCATCGAGGATCGAAAGCCGCCGGCCCCCAACCCCCTCTCCTGGCAGGGCACCCTGCCCGGGGTCAGCATCGAGACACCGGACGACCGCTTTGGCGACTGTCTCAAGGCCCAGGTCGCCCAGATGTTGATGGGACTGGTCGGCACGAATTCGAGGCCCGTGGATCCGAACCACCATTCGGTCAGCCGGATGCGCGAATCCGCCGCCATCGCCGTGGCGCTCGCGCGAGCCGGTCAGATCGCCGTGAGCCAGCAGCTCTGCGGAACCCTTGCCCGGGAGGATTTCCTCGGGGAGATGGGCGCCGAGGCCGACGGCCCAGGCCTGTCCCTCTGGGCCATCCTCGAGGTCGCCGCCATCGCGCGAAACAAGGCCTTCGACCAATGGCTCGTACCCCACGTCGATCGCAAGGTCCGGGTGATCGAGGGCCTTCTCCAGGCCGCCAAGACCGTGAGGTCGCCGTGGACGGGACCCCTGGCACCCCGTCGCCTGTCCCGGGAGGACGCTGCGGTGGTCGCCGATGCGGCCCAGAAAGGTCTCATCCAGGGCCGGGTCGGTCGGCAGCGGCCGGTGTTGTACGTGAATGCAACGGCCCATGCCGGCCTGCGCGCCGCGGTGGCCTTCTACCCACGGGTGAAGCGACAGACCGATTCCGGGCGCGTCGCCGCTATCGCCGACGTGCTGAAGCTGGGGTGGAACCAGGCGGCGGCCCAGAGGCCCGATCCGGAACCGTGGATCGCGGCCACGGGGCCCCATCCCGGCTGGGTCGCGGAGGATCCGAAGACGCTTCAAACGCTGCTCCTGTCGGCTCGGATAGCAGGACGGAACCCCAACGATCTCCCGAAAACCCGACCCGAGAACCCGACACTGCTCGCCACGGAAGCCCACCAGTGGCTGCTGCTCGGTGATCCCGGTCGGGCCTGGAAGGACCTCAACTGGTTCTGGTCGAACCAGGTCTCCCCCGATCTCTACAGCTGGTGGGAAGGCAGCGGCCAAGAGGACTTCCCGGAACGGTGGGAGAGGGTCCGTGGCTGGGTCATGCCCCCCTATCTGTCACCCCAGTACGGCACCGCAGCCGAAATCACCCTGCTCCAGCTCGCGATGCTGGCCTATCCGGAGGAATTCAGTCCGACACCCCTCCTCGTCGTGGGCGCCGGCGTCCCGCAGGAATGGCTCGAGGAACCCATCCGCGTCGAGTCCCTGCAGACCGCCCACGGACCCGTCACCTGGGACTGGGATCCCACGACCCGGAAGGTCCGCGTCCGCGCTCCGGGGTTTGCCCAGAACTCGGTCCGCCTCGCAGGGGCCTTCACCCAGGAAGCCAGCCTCGAACGCCTGCGATAGGGAGGGCTCGGACTCCTCCGCCCGGTTGCGCTACCGGATGGCCTCGAAGGCGACCCGGGGGGCTTCGACGTCCCGATCCCACACCCGCACCACGCCATCCTCGCCACCGGCCGCCACCCAGCGGCCGTCCGACGACACCGCCACGGCATAGGCCACCTCGCCGAGCCCGTTGAGAGATCGGACCTTCTCCCCGTTCTCGTTCACCACGCGGAGCTCCTTCGGACTGCCCGTCGCCACCCACTGGTCGCCCCCGAGGAAGGCCAGGGCCGTCACCTCACGGTCCACCCCGCCCGCCTGCTTACGCTTCTCGCCGTTCACCGCGTCCCAGAACTTCACCGTGAGGTCCGCGGAGGCCGACGCCAACGTGCTGGAGTCATCCTTCCACGCCACCGACAGCACATGGCCCGTGTGCCCCTCCAGCGCACGGACCTGCTGGCCCGAGAGCGGATCCACCACGCGTGCGAACCGATCGGCCCCGGCCGAGGCCAACCATCGGGAATCCGGCGAGAACGACACCGAGAACACCGCGTCGCTGTGCAGATTGGTCACCCCCATCTGAAACGATCCGTCGGCCGGATTCCAGAGATGCACATGACCGCTGCGGGACGGTTCGCCACAGCCACTCGCCAGCCAGCGTCCGTCCGGCGAGTACGCCAACGCACCCACCCGGTCCTGCAAAGGACCCTTCCCCGAGCCGTCCGCCACCACCGTCTGCAGCTCCCAGCGCGGGAGAAGATCCCGCTCGAAGATGCCCGAACCGCAGCGGATGCGGACCCTGGAATCGGACACGATCTGCAGGGCCTCGATGGCCGACGGCGCATCCCAGGTCTCGACCGGCTCCCCGGTCAGGCCCGACCACAGCGAGAGACGGTCCGGCGCGGTCTGGGTCACCACCCAGCGGCCGTCCGACGACAGGTCGAACCGGACGGGTTGAAGAGCGGAGGACGCCTCGGCGAGTCGGTTCGACCGCATCGAGTCCACCTCGGCGAGTCGGTTGCTCAGGGAGGATCGCTCCAGATCCCACCTCCGGAGTTCGTTCCGGCTGAGGTCGACGGAGTTCAGGGACAACCGGAGCTCCTCCTCGGCCACGGCGAGCTTCCGCAACGCGGTTTCGATCTCGGTGCGGGCGGCATCGACGGCCTTCCGGGCGGCGTCCGACTTCTCGACCAGCGGCTTGCGCTCCGCCTCCGGGGCGTTGGTGGAGACGAGGCCCAGCGCGAGCACCGCGGCGTCCAGGTCTGCCTGGACCTTGTCCCGCGCCCGCTGCTTCTCCGCGAGGGTGTCGTTGGCCTTGAGCTGTCCCTCCCGGGCCCGACCCAGACGGTCCTGCTGGGATTTCTGCTCCTTGTCGGCCGCCTCAACCCGCTTCTGGACCGAGGCCAGGACACTGCGGAGCGCCGCCACACCCCGGGTCGACTCCTGGACCCCGCGCCGGAGACGGACGTCGCCGTCGAGCACCGCCACCCCCTTCCCGTCGGCATCGACCAGCTCGACTCCTCCGGCATCGGAACGACGCAGGGAGCGATCCCCCGACGTGCTGCGTCTGGGCTCGGTGTCGGGTCGCGACACCACCGGCTCCGCGGTGACCCGGAACGCCGAGGCGGTCGGACGCCACAGCCGGATCTCCTCGAAGCCTCCCGAGGCCAGCTGGAGGCCGTCCGGCCGGAACGCCAGGGCGCCGACCTGATCCTTCTGGGCCGCGGGACGAGGCCCTTTGATGTCGGGCGACACCAGCTCGCCGACCGTCTGCCGGGTGGGACGATGGTACAGGAAGAGGCGGTTTCCCCGTCCTGCGGCGAGGTACTGTCCGTCGGGCGACAACGCCACCGCATAGACCGCCTTGAGGTCGGGAGCGACGTCCAGCCAGCGAACCTCCTCGGCCCCCGCCTCGCCGGCGGCGGCCCCCTGCTCGATCCACAGGGCGATGACACCCAGCTGTTCCGGAGTGAAGGCGACCGCGTTGACCTTGTTGTCCTTGGGCGGCATCCGCGGCTTGGTCTCGTGGGTCGACAGCTTGAAGAGCAGCGAGTCCGCCGGCTTCCCCGGAACCAATGCCGTGCCGCTCTCCCCGCCACGGATCATATCCGCCGGCGTCTCGAGCAGCAGATCCGCCTTCGTGGTGGTGCGGTTGTGGCAGGGCAGACAGTTGGCCTGCATCAGGGGCAGGATCTCGCGTCGGAAGTCGACCGGCGTGGTCCGGTCCGGACGCTGGACCGGAATGGGGTCGGCGGCCTGAAGGGGGATCCCTCCAATCAACATCCCGGCGACGCCGACGAGGAGGCATCGACGGACGCTGCGGCCGACGGATCCGGGGGTCGACACCGGCTGCGGCGATGGGGTCAGGGGGCGGTTCATGGCGTCTTCTGGGGCTGGAGGGGCACCTGGAGCAGGAACGGCTGGGAATACACCACGACACTCACATCGCGCGGCTTGGCCCGTTCCTCGGCCGCCTTGCGACGTTCCTCGAGCGCCTTCTTCCGTATCTCGAGAGGTTCCTTCTCGGCCGGAGTGGACGCCTTCTTCAGCGCCTCCTCGTTGGCCTTGAGTTCGGACTCCGCCGCGGTGAGGGCCTCCGGGTTGTTCCGGTACTTCCCGGCCACCGTCCCCTGGAGCCACACGGTGTGGTCGCCGGCGGGAAACTTGAGCTCGGCCGTCTCGAACTCCAGGACCGCGTTGGTCGCCTTCTCCGGGACCGTGGCCGGCTTCGCCTTGTCCCACTCCGGGCGGCCCGCCGGCTTGAGCACCAGCGCCGCCGGAAACTCGAAGCGTCGGACCACCTCGAGCGGAACCTTGAACTTGCCGTCCGCACCGACCGCGATGCGGTTCGTGGCCGACCGCACCGTGACGGGGGCGGACTCGTGGCGACTGACGGCAACGAGGGCCTCGCGGGTGGGGCGGACCGGCACCCACTGGTCGTTCCACTCGGGGATCAATCGCGACACCGTGGCCCAGGCGACGGGCTGCGGCGCGTTGCCCGGACCCCGGACCTCGAGCACGACCGGGAACCCCTCGGGGGCCACCGCGGCGTCCTGGACCTCCTCGGCGGCCGTGAGGAGGGCGTACCCGACATTCTGGCCCGAGGGGATCCGGGTCGGCATCGAGGTCACCCCGGACGGCAGCGACTTGAACTCCAACTCCAGATCCCCGGCGAAGCCGTCCTGTCGGAACGCCACCACCCGGACCGGCCGGGTCTCGCCCCAACGCAGGAAGTGCGGCAGCGGATGGGCGGTGCGGTCGTTGTCGTTCTGACGCGGCAGCTGCAGGGCGGTCACCACGGCCGGCGCCGACGCCGTCTCCCTCCGGATGCTGAGCCCATAGGCGGGCTGTAGGGATCCCGGAGCGGGCTGGAAGAGGTTCTGGACCCGGACCCGATACCACCCATCCGCCGGCGGAACGAACCGAGCCGCGGCGTCGCGATGCGACGTGTTGAAGTCGACCCCGCCCAGGTTGGCGTCGGTGTCCGCAAGCTCGAGCACGTCGACCGTCGACCCCTCGCCCGACTCACCCGGAGCCCGTTCCCGCTCGACGATCACCCGCGGATCCGTCACGGCACCCAGGCGCTCCGAGACGATGTCGATCCACCAGGCCTCGTCCTTCTTTCCCTGGAACCGCACCCCGTTGGTCTCGCCACGACCGGGAAAGATCCCGGAGAACTCCACCGGCAGGGTGACCTCCACCAGACCGGGCTGAGGTCCGGTCACCACCGGATGGGGCGTCAGCTGGAACAACACGGGATTGGAGACCTCGTTCGAGAGGTCCCAGCGCCACAGGAAGGTGTTCCGGGACACCGATGCTCCGCCCGGTCGACGGAACCCTTCCACCACGGTCTCGCGATCGGCCTCCGGGGCCACGAGGTCCACCTCGACGCGCTCTAGGTGGGGTCCACCACCCCCCGTTCCGGCAACGCGCTCCCCACCCGGAAGGTTCCATCCCCAGAGGGTGACCCGATTGGTGGCGCCGGACTGGAGGACGACCGGCAGGGCCCGCTCGACCTGGGGCGCAGTCGTCACCTCCATCCGGTAGAGGACGTCGTCCCCACCGCGGTAGGTCACGTCATGCACCGACACCATCACGGGTCCGTTCGTGGGCCCCACGAAGCCCAAGACACCCCGACGCGACATCCCGAGGGGCCGACCCGTCGGATCCGCCAGCTCCAGGATCGGTTCGAGCCGCGAATCGATCCCACGGGTCTCGGCCCGGATCGTGTAGGCGCGCCCCGCAAGGGTCTCCATCCGGTACCACGCCGCCTGGTTGGCGGCGAGGCGGCCGTTCACCACCGCCCCAACCGGCAGGCTCGGGGCCGTGGCGACGGTCGTGTTCGTGCCCGTCGACACCTGCTCGGGACCCGTGCCGACACAGAATCCCCTGGGGTTGCTCACACCGAACCGCCCGAAGGTGCGGAGGTCGACGATACCCGGCGCGAGATCGGCCGGCAGGGTGACGCGGAAGACCTGGGCGTTGGTGGGAGTCACCTCCGCCCGGATGCGCGGGTCCGAAAACCTCAGCCCGGCCAGGTCGTCGAGGTCCGACCCCGCCACGGTGACGAGCACCTCCGAACCCCGCTGTCCTCCGGGAGGAAAGACCGTGTTCAGACGCGCCACCGGCAGGTGCTGGGCGACGGACGAAACCGCGCCCAGAACCAGCCCGAGGACCACCCGGAACCCCCGACTCGGTTCCGTCCGGACAGGACGGCCTCGGTCGAAGGCACAGGACTGGGGCTGGAAGGACCCGCGGGGCATGGCGGAAACGCTACGGGAGAGCCGATCCCGAAGAAAAGTCCCCAGCCGGAATTGTTTCCGGAAAGGGCGCTCCAACTTCGAGGATGGACTCCGGCCGATTCACGACCCCGTCTGGACGCCGACCCGCCCGGTTCGCTTCACAGAAAAACCATCCGATCAGGTCCCGCCCTTCCGCGGCACGAGCCGGAGCTCCCGAAGATCCAGCACCGCGGAAGACACCGGCGGTCTCGCACGGACCCGCAACCGGTGACGGCCCGGCTCCACGTCCAGGTGTCCGACCCGACGCTGCTCATACGTTTCCCAGGACCCTGTCGTGGGCAGCGATACGGGGATCGACTCGCCCCCACCTGCACCAGGAACACCCCCGGCCCCATGCCGCCCGGACGCCCCCAATCCCACATCAGATCGTAGGACAGGCCGGTCGGTCCCGGGATCTCCACCGTCCACACCGCGACATCGGACTCGCTCTGCCAATACCCGAGATTCCCATGACCGGACTCAAAAACGGAGGGGGGGTGGGCTTCCGCACGGGGACGGAGGGGCCGGCCGGGCAATTCAAAAGGCGGTGAAACCCGTGGGCTCGGAAGCCGGCCGTCTTCATGGGGAGGAACGGAGCACGCGGTCCATCACCCGGTAGGCGTGGTTCCGTTGTTCGGGGGGAAACCGGTGGGGGGCGTTGGGATGCAGCACCGTGATCCGGGCGATCTCCCCCTCCGAGGCGACCTTCCATCGGGCCTCGTTCACCACGCGATCGACGCTGCGCCACCGGAAGTTCGAGTCGCCCAACGGAGCCGAGACGACCACCCGCCGCGGTGCGATCAGGGCCAAGACGTCCGGGAAGTCGAACGGCAGGGCTGCCAGGTTCCCGCGGTACTCGAGGAGCCGGGGCATGTACCGCGACTGGCACCACCCCTTTTCCGGCATCCAGACCTTCGGATCGCCATCGTAATAGTCCCGGAACGAATCGAAGCCACAGCTGGTCACCACCACTGTGATCCGGGTGTCCCACGCGGCGGTGAAGAGGCCGTTGTGGCCCCCGAGCGAGTGTCCGATGCAGCCGAACCCCCGTTCGCTCGCCACGAACGGCAGCGACGCGAGGAGGTCGAGGCCCCGGATGTTGTTCCAGATCGCCTTCATGGTCCCGCTGTCATAGCCGAGTCCCTTCAGGTCCGGCTCGTATCCGGCCAGCCACGGATAGGGGGGAGCCAGGACCACATAGCCGCGTCGGACGAGTTCGACACCGTAGTCGTCATCCGGGGAGTTTCCCAGTCCGACCACGACCTTGGATCCGGCGGGATGGGTCTGGTGGAGGGCAAGGGCCGCCGGGAAGCGGCGTCCCGCATCGGGAGCGAGGGCCGCCTTGGGGACCAGGAGATAGGCGGGGACGCGTCCGCCGGGTTCCGCCTGGTAGGAGATCCGTCGACGTTCGAAGTCCCCGAGGTCCTTCACCGACTCGGTCTGGACGTCGAGCGGCGCGGAGGCCTTGTCGACGGGCAGCGGCCCCATGATCCGGGCGAGGCGTTCCCGCAGCTGCAACTGCCAGGGGGCGTCTGTCGCGCACATGGGGAGCGCGCCGAACAGCGTGAGGATCAGGAGGAAGGTTCGAATCCGGGAGGTCACGCCGGGAATCTCCGTTGTCATACGGATCCATGGAAAGCCGGAATGCCGGCGGAGGAAGCGCGAGGGACTCACACGGGGACGCGGAGACGCGGAGGAAGACAGAGAGGGATCTGGGAAACTGCGGTAGGGATGAGGTCCGCCACGTGCCCCAGCTCGATGTTCTGGAAACGAGTTGAGGGTTGAGCGTTGAGAGTGGAGTGACCGATCGAGATGGGGACGAGCGGGACCCGGTCCCTACCGGGGGTGGACGCTCCCGCACCCAGTGATGCAGGGCACTGCCTCACCCACCCTTGGATGCCTTCGGCATCGGGCCAGGAGGAACCCTGCCCCACCCCGTTCTCCGGCCTCTTTGCCTCCCCATCCCTCCTCGTCTTCCTCCGCGTCTCCGCGTCCCCGTGTGAGTCCCTTCCTCTCCCCTCCGCTCTTCGCTCTTCGCCCCCGACCTGCCCACCGCTACGCTCCGGACCGCGTGAGGCCCATACTCCTCGAACTCGGCGACCTGCGGATCCACTCCTTCGGCGTGCTCGTCGCCCTCGGATTCCTTCTCGGACTCCGCGCGGCGGCCTCCAACGCCCGCCGCGCCGGACTCAACGGCGACGTCATCTACGACCTCGCCCCCTGGCTCATCGCCAGCGGACTGGTCGGCGCCCGGTTGATGTACGTCGTGAGCTACTGGAACGAATCCTTCGCCGGCCAGCCCCTGCGGGAGGTCTTCGCGGTCTGGAAGGGCGGACTCGTCTTCTACGGCGGCCTCATCCTCGCCATCCTCGTGGGACTCTGGCGGATCCGCTCCCTCGGTCTGCCGCTCTGGACCACGGCCGACTGCCTCGCCCCCGGCATCGCACTCGGACACGTCTTCGGACGGCTCGGCTGCCTCATGAACGGCTGCTGCTACGGACGCCCCACCCAACTGCCCTGGGCGATCCATTTCCCCACCGGGCATTCCTCCGGCGGCCTGGGGGTCCATCCCTCCCAGGTCTACGAGTCCCTCCTCAACTTCGCGTTCTTCATCGCCCTGATGTGGGGGTTCCGACGTCGCCGGTTCTCCGGACAGATCTTCGCGGTCTACCTCATCGGCTACTCCGTCCTCCGGGCCTTCACCGAATGGTTCCGGGGGGACTATGCCCGGATCTCCCAGCCCCTCTCGGGTTCCTTCACCCCGGGACAGTCCACCGGACTCATCCTCCTCGTCGCCGGCATCGCCCTCTATCTCACCCTGAAACCGCGGACCGGACTTGCGGCGCCGGGAACCGGGACCCCCGGCTGAACCATGGGACGGCGCGAAACATTCACGGTGGAGGTGTCGATGCCCAGGCGGCGTCTCGACCAGTTCCTGCACGAACGCTTCCCGGAGACCTCCCGAGGCGAGATCCAACGCCTGATCACCGAGGGCTGCGTCCAGGTCAATGGCAAGGTCCCCAAGGCCTCCCAGAAACCGAAGTCCGGCGACGGGATTGCGATCGAGTGGCCCAACCCCGTCGCGGCCGATGTCGTCGCCCAGGACATCCCGCTCGACCTGCTCTTCGAGGACGACGACCTCCTCGTGCTCAACAAGCCCCCGGGCCTGGTGGTGCATCCGGCGGCGGGCCACGCGGATGGCACCCTGGTCAATGCCCTGCTCCACCACTGCGCCGGCAACCTCAGCGGCATCGGCGGTGTGGCGCGTCCGGGCATCGTGCACCGGATCGACCGCGACACCTCCGGATGCCTCGTCGTGGCGAAGAACGACACGTCCCATCGCGCGCTCCAGGCGGCCTTCGCGGCGCGACGTGTCGACAAGCGCTACCACTGCCTGCTCTGCGGGGACATCCAGCCGCCCGAGGGCGAGCTCCGGGGCCGCATCGCGCGCCATCCCGTCCAACGCAAACGCATGACCGTCACCGAGGGACCCGGGCGCGAGGCGTTGACCACCTACCGCCGGATCGCACGACTCCGCGATGCGTCCTGGGTCGAGGCCCGCATCCACACCGGACGCACCCATCAGGTCCGGGTCCACTTCCAGGACCTCGGCTTTCCGCTCGTGGGCGATCTGGTCTACGGGGAACGGGCGAACCGACGTCTGGCAACCGAGACCGGTTGGAAGGCTCCCCGGCAGATGCTCCATGCCCGGACACTCGCCTTCGCCCATCCGAGGACGGGACAACCGCTGTCCTTCGAGGCACCGCTGCCCGCGGACTTCCAGGACGTCCTGAAACTGCTGGGTGGCACCCCGTCCATGGCCGCATCGTCCGCCTGACCCCTTCCCGACCCACGCCGAACCGTCCCGCTTCACCTCCGAATCCGCCATGTCCTCCCTCGACACCCTCGCCCCGCGCGTCACCCGCATCGTGGAGTCCACACCGGTCCAGGACATCCATACGCACCTGTACGATCCCAGCTTCGGCTCGCTGTTGCTCTGGGGCATCGATGACCAGCTGGTCTACCACTACCTCGTGAGCGAGGCCTTCCGTCAGATGGATCTGCCGTTCGACCGATTCTGGTCCACCTCGAAGACCGAGCAGGCCGAATACGTGTGGAATGCCCTCTTCGTCGAGCACTCGCCCGTGTCGGAGGCGTGTCGGGGCGTGCTGACCACGCTGCGGGCGCTGGGGTTGGATCCACGGCGACAGGATCTCGGAGCGATCCGGCGGTGGTATGCGGAGCAGCGTCCCGAGGCGTTCATTGATCGGGTGCTCCAGCTGGCGAACGTGGAGCGGGTGTTCATGACGAACTCCCCGTTCGACGACGAGGAACGGGCCTTCTGGAAGGCGAGGCCGGCCCGGGATCCCCGGTTCGAGGCGGCGCTCCGGATCGATCCGTTGCTGCTGTCGTGGCCGGAATCCGCCGAGCGGCTGCGACGCTGGGGCTATGCGGTCGGGACGGAAGCCAGCGAGGGCACGGTCTCGGAGGTTCGACGCTTCCTCGCGGACTGGACGCGTCGGATCGGCTCCCGGTACTGCATGGTCTCCCTGCCTCCGACGTTCCGGTATCCGGCGGACACTGCCACAACCTGGCTGCTGGAGCGGGCGGTCCTGCCGCACTGTCGGGAGTTCGGACAGCCCTTCGCGATGATGATGGGGGTGACCCGCGCGGTGAATCCGCTGCTGCGCATGGCGGGTGACGGCGTCGGCCGCAGCGATCTCGGGGCCCTGCAGACGCTCTGCGCGGCGCATCCGGAGAACCGGTTCCTGGTGACCTGTCTCGCCCGCGAGAACCAGCACGAGCTGGTGGTCCTCGCCCGGAAGTTCCGGAACCTGCATCCGTTCGGCTGCTGGTGGTTCACCAACACGCCGCAGTTGATCGAGGAGATCACGACCCTGCGTCTGGAGCTGCTGGGGACGAGCTTCACCCCGCAGCACAGCGACGCCCGGGTTCTGGACCAGCTGATCTACAAGTGGCACCACTCGCGCGAGATCCTCGCGGACTGCCTGACGCGGAACTACGCGCGTCTGGCGGGTTCGGGCTGGGAGGTGTCCGACGACGAGATCCGACGGGACGTCCGGGAACTCCTCGGCGGCGGGTTCCACCGGTTCTGCGGGGCCTGAAACCGAGGCGTTTCTGAATTTCCCGATTGCCGGTGCTGCGGGGGATTCCCAATGCTCGGCCCATGTCCAGCCGTCGCCAGTTCCTCCAGACCTCCGCCCTTGGTGTCGCCTCGTGGATGACCGTGGGCCAGGCCTCCGCCTCCACCCGCCGTCGAATCTCCCCCAACGAACGCCTCAACATCGGCGTCGTCGGCGTGGCCGGACGCGGCGCCGAGAACATCGACGGGATCAAGGACCAGAACATCGTCGCGCTGTGCGACTGCGACAGCCGCAACCTTGCCGGTGCCGCGAAGCGGTTCCCGTCGGCCCACACCTACGTCGACTGGCGCCGGATGCTCGACCAGAAGGATCTCGACGCCGTCCTGGTGGCCACGCCTGACCACACCCACGCGGTGATCGCCACGAACGTCCTCAAGAGCGGACGCCCCCTCTACCTCGAGAAGCCGGTGACCCACACCATCCAGGAGGCCCGGATCCTGTCGGATCTGGCTCGCTCCACCGGCCTGCCGACCCAGACCGGCAACCAGATCCACTCCTCCTCCAACTACCGCCGCGTCGTGGAGCTCATCCGCAGCGGGGCGATCGGGACGGTAAGCGAGGTGCATCACTGGACGGGGTCGCCCTGGGACACGCGGCCGTTGCCTCCTCCCCAGCCGATCCCGGCGGGGCTCGACTACGACCAGTGGGTCGGACCGGTGACCTATCGTCCCTACAGCTCCGAGTGGGTGCCCTTCAACTGGCGCCGCTGGTGGCACTGGGGCGGCGGCACGCTGATGGATTTCTGCTGCCATCATATCGACCTCGGTGTCTGGGCGCTCGACCTCACCCTGCCGACGTCGATCGAGGCGAAGGGCCCGAAGCCCGACGAATTCTGTGCGCCGTCGTGGCTGAAGGTGCACTACCAGTTCCCAGCCTACGGCAAACGCGGACCGGTCACCCTTCACTGGTACAGCGGCACCGTCCGCCCCCAGGTCCCGGGCACGCCTGACCTCACCCAATGGGGCGGCGGTTCGCTCTTCGTCGGCAGCAAGGGGCTGCTCCTGGCCGACTACGGACGCCGCATTCTGCTTCCCGAGAAGCAGTTCGAGGGATTCCAGGCCCCGCTGCCGAGCATCCCCGACTCGATCGGCCACCACGCCGAATGGATCGAGGCCTGCAAGGGACGCGGAAAGACGAACTCGCCGCTCACCTACGGGGCCCAGCTCACCGAGATCGGTGCCCTCGGCAACGTGGCCTTCCGCACCGGCAAACGGATCGAGTGGGATGCGCTCAGGATGCAGGCCAAGGGTCTACCCGAGGCGGATCGCTACATCCTCTCGCACTACCGTCCGGGCTGGAAGCTGGCCTGACCCCGCAGGGGCGATCCGATCAATCCCGGAAGGGGCCAGCCCCGTCGAGACACCCTCGGTCGAGAAACCACAACCGGGTTAGGTCAGCATTCTGGGGTGGCTGGCATCCCTGCCGGGAAGCATGGCCTATGGACGCGTGACCGGTGGTCTGGCTGCGCTCCCCCACCGGCTACCTGATGGGATCCCTCCGGCATCAAGTCCCGCTGGTCCTTCCATCGACAACGACGAAGGACGCTTTCCTGTCAGGGAACCCTGGGGCGACGGGTCCCTGAAAAACTCGGACCGTCCGGAGGCCTGGGCCTTCAAGGCCTTCAGCGCCTTGGCTTGGCGAACTCCAGCAGTGCTGCGCCGAAGGTGAATCCACCGCCGAACGCGCAGAGTCCGGCGCGTCCCTGGGGTGCGGGCTTCTCGGCCAGGAGCTCGGCGAGTACCAGAGGGATGGTGCTGCTGCTGGTGTTGCCGCTGTATCGGACCCGGTTGATCAGACGTCCCTTGGGCAGCTTCAACCGCTGGTCGACCGCATCGAGGATCCGTCCGTTGGCCTGGTGCGGGATGATATGGTCGAGCTCCTCCACCGCCTGGTTCCCCTTCTCGCAGGCCTGACGGAGCAGCGCGATCAGCTGCCGGACCGCCATCGGGAAGACCTTGAGGCCGTCCATATTGACGTTGGGATCCCCGGGACGGCCGTGGTGGAGGATCGTGCCGTCCTCGCCCCGGGCACTCAGGACCGGACGGTGCAGCCAGGCCCAGGCCTTCGGGTACATCGGGGATAGGGGTCCGTGCACCAGGGTTGCCGTCGCGGCGTCGGCGAACACGATCGCCGTGTCGAAGTCCTCCGGATTCGTGTACTGGCTCATCGCCTCCGCCGTGACCACCAGCACGCTGGCCGCAGGCTCGGATCGGCAGAAGTCGAAGGCCGCCTGCAGGGCGTACAAGTAGCCGGTGCAGGCCGCCAGGATGTCGCTGGCCGGGATGTCCCGGGCATCGCCATCGCGGCTGAGCTCATGGTGGAGCAGACACGCCATGCTGGGGCTGACCGACACCGGCGAGCTCGTGCTCACGTAGATCGCATCGAGATCCGCCAAGGTCATGCCGCTGGACCGCAGGGCCGACCGGGCCGCGGTCGCCGCCAGGGTGAGGGCGGATTCCCCGGGGGCGAGATGGCGACGGGACTCGATACCCGTGCGCTGGACGATGTCCTGCGCCGAACGCCCGGGGAACCTGCGGACGAGCGCCTCGTTGGTGACCACGCGTCCGGCCGGGGCCGAGGCGATGGACGAGATGGCGACGACGTCGCGGAAGAAGGCCGCCGGCTCGGACAGCACCGCCGGCGTCGACATCGAGGACGGGGAGGACGCGCCGTAGGCGGCGGCGGGCTTTCTTTCGAGGATCGGACGGGGTTCGACCGGCACACGCCGGGGCAGGACCGCCGTCGTGGGGCTGGTGGCGATGACCGCCAACAGGGTGCCCACCGGGACTTTTTCGCCCACGGCGATCCGATCCCGGATCACCCCGCCCACCGGCGCCCGCAGCTCGAAGGTCGCCTTGTCGGCCTCGCAATCGGCGATCAGGTCGCCAGCCTGGATCGTGCTTCCCTCGGCGGCCTTCCATTCGATGACCGACACCGACTGGTCGGCCGGGCTCGACCCGACCGCCTCGAGCACGAAGCGTTCGGCATCGGCAGGAACCTCCTGGGCCCAGGCGACGGTGACGCCACAGAGGCGTCCGGCCTCGTCGAGGATCCGTTGGAAGCTGGGCAGAACGTCGAGCTGGTTGACGTAGTTGCAGGGGACGTAGGTGTCGGGACGCGTCACCCGCCGCGCCCGGATGGGGCGGTCCACCCGCTCGGAGACCGTGGCGACAATCTCGGCCCCGAACCCGCAGGTGAGGTTGTCCTCATGGACGACCAGCAGCCGGCCGGTCCGCTCCACGCTGGCACACACCGCGTCGGCATCCCACGGGCTGAGCGACCGGAGATCGAGGAAATCGACGCCCACGCCGGCGCCCTGCAGCGCCGTCACCACCCGCTGGCAGAGCGGCACGGTCCCACCCCAGGTGACGAGGGTCAGATCCCCGCCCTGGGCCACCTGGCGGGCCTTGCCCGGCAGTACGATGTGGTCGGCGACATCGCGGCTCGTGGCGAGCGATGGGTCGTTCAGACACACCTTGGGATAGAGGAACACGGTGGGACGCCCCCCGCGCAGCGCGGCATTGAGCAGCCCGACCGCATCGGCGGCGGTGCTCGGGACCACCACGTCCACACCCGGGGTATGGGCCACGACACTCTCGAAGGTCTGGGCGTGGAATGGACCGAGTCCCGGACGATACCCGCCGCAGGGCGCCATCAGGACCATCGGAACCGTCCAGCCGCCATCGGTCCGCCACCACAGCGATCCCATCTCGCTGGCGATCTGGTTGAAGGCCAGCGGGAGGAAGTCGGCGAACTGCAGACAGGAGACCGGTCGTCCCCCCGCAAGCGCCCGTCCGACGCCCACGCCGGCAATCGTGCTCTCCGAGAGGGGCGCGTTGGCGACGCGCCCGGGAAACGCGGTGGAGAGTCCCCTTGTGAGACCGAAGACATCGCCCTTCGGATCCTCCAGATCCTGTCCGTGCAGACTGACGCGCGGATCCTTCGCCAGCCAGACCCGGAGGGTCTCGCGCAGTGCCTCCAGCATGGTCCATCGCGGACCGTCCTGGGTGCCGCGGTGTTCCGGTACCCGGACCAGACCGGCCGGCAGCGGCGGCCGGGCGTCCCGGTTCGCCTCGGGGTTCGGTGCCGCCAGGGCCCGGTCGGCCGCCGCCCGGACCTCCCTTTCCACCTCGGTCTCAAGCACCGAAAGGGCCTCGGCGATGAGACCTGCCTCGACCAGCTGGGCCGCCAGCCGACGGAGGGGATCAGAGTCCCGGCGGACCCGTTCCATCTCAGCCGTATCGCGGTAGACCCGCTCGTCGTCGGCGTTCGTGTGGTGGGTCAGCCGATCCACCTCGAGCACCACCATGGCGGGGCCGGATCCGGAGCGGAGGCCGTGGACCAGGGGTTGGAGCCGACGGAAGCAGTCGACCGGGTCGCGTCCGTCGAGACGATGGATGGGAAGTCCGTAGAACTCGGAGGCCGGGCCATCGGGACGATCGTAGAAGGTCCTGCCCCGGGTCTGGGTGGAGATGGCGAGGTGGTTGTCCTCGATCCAGAACAGGACCGGGAGCCGGTTGCGGACGGCCTCGGCGACGGCCTCGAGGAACTCCCCCTGCTGGCTGGTGCCGTCTCCGACGGCGCAGAGCACGAGCGGTTTCCCGGGGACCTGACGGGCCTGCAGTTCGGTGGCGACCCCGACAGCCTGGAGGGCGTTGTTGCCCACGGGACCCACAAGGCTGAGAACCTTGAGTTCGGGCGCACTCAGGTGGGCGCTCATCTGGCGACCGGCCGAGTGGGATCGGGCGGTGCACAGGAGGCTGTGGAAGAACTGCTCCGGCGGGATGCCCCGGGCGATCATCAGGGCCTTGTCCCGATAATGGAGATGGAGCCAGTCGTCGGGAGTCAGGAGCGGTGCCAGGACGGCTGCGGCCTCATGGCCGGCCCCACCGACATGGAAGAATCCCTCACCCCGGTTGACGAGTTCTACCTCGACGCGATCCACCGTCCGGGCGGTGAGCATCGTCCGGTACAGGTCGAGGAACTGCGAACGTTCCCCTTGGGCCAATGGAGCGGCCGAAGCGGGTTCCACGGGTGGAGAGCCTGAGGGAAAACCAAGGCTGCCGGAAGCGGGTTTTTGTCGGCCGACCGATTCCCTGCCCCTGCGGTTCAGGACACCTTCCTGAGCTTCGACACACGCCCCACGGAGACCCACTCGACCACGAACAGATTGCCATCGCGGTCGAAACAGGCGTCGTGCGGGTGGATGAACCGGCCATCCTCCCAGGTCTTGGGCTGGGTCCGCATCACGAATCCCCCCTGCCCGCCCTTGTTGAGCACCCGATCGGTCCAGGCCTGGTCGTAGCCCAGATGCGAGATCACCCGGTTGTCCTTGTCGAACAACGTCACCCGCGCATGCAGGTCGGGACACACCATCACGTCGCCCCGGATGTCGAGGTGCGCCGGATAGCTGAGGCCCGACACCGTGCTGACGTACGTGCCGTCCAGCGTGAAATATTCGAGACGCGCATTGGCACGGTCGCAGATGCACAGCATCGGATCGCGTCCCGGACGGGTGTCGACCCAGAGCCCGTGCGGCGTGGAGAACTTGCCATGCTGGTCGGCCCCGCCCCGCCCCCCGAAGTTCGAGAGGTACTTCCCGTTGGCATCGAAACGAAGGATGTGGCCCGAGCCGTAGCCATCGGCGATGTAGAACGAGCCATCGGTCGGATGGAACGCCACATTCGTCGGGATGAACTCCTTGCGGTCCTTGTACACCCCCGACTCCCACGGCGTGCTCAGCGCCCAGACGATCTCGCCGTCGAGGGTCGTCTTGGTCACGAGGTTGGCCCAGGTATGGGTGAGGTAGAGATACTCGGTGCCCCCCTCCTTCCGGATGTCGATGCCGTGTCCGACCGTGTGGATGTTGTAGGCGCTGTACTCGTCGCCAAAGCTCCGGACGAACTTCCCGTTCGGATCGAACACCACGATGCAGTCCTGGTGCCGCAACCCGGACGGACCGGTGTTGTTCTTGATGTAGATGAAGCCCTGGGCGTCGACCGCGACACCATGGGTCTCGCCCCATTTCAGGTGGGACGGCAGTTCGCCCCAGCCATGGTGGCACTCGTAGATGTGTTCGCCGGTGCCCACTAGGGCGCGCTTCGTGCCGGACTTGTCGGCGGCGCAAAGGAGGGAGGGAAAGGCGACGGTGGACGCGGCAACGGCCGCCGACTGGAGAAAGGCACGACGTTTCATGGGCAATCCGGGGGACTGCCGAAGGCTACAGGGGACGGATGGGGATGGAAACCGTTTCGATCGTTTCTCCCGTTTCTCCAAACTCTCCCGATCCCGCGGGGCGCTCCTCCCCGCCGCCGATGCTTCAGCGATCGGAGGCCCTCGTCTCACGCCGGACCAGTTTCTGGACCCGGTGGTTCTGGGAATCGGCGACATACAGGTTTCCCATCGAATCCAGGGCGATCGACCACGGATTGGCGAACTGGCCCAGGGCCCCGCCCGACCGGCCGATTACCTCCACCAGCCGACCCGCCGCATCGAAGATGCTGATCCGGCTATTGCCGAACTCGCAGACGAACACCCGCCCCTCGGCATCGATCTTCACATCGTAGGGATAGCTGAACTCCCCCGGTCCAGGACCCGCACGACCCACGGTCTGGATCCACCGTCCGTCACGATCGAACACCTCCACCCGATGGTTGCAGGAATCCGCGACCCAGAGGTGACCCTCCCTGTCCACGGCCAACCCCTCCGCACGGTTGAGCTGGCCCGGTCCCGATCCCGGCGTGCCCCAGACCCGATCGACGAGACGTCGGACGTCCGGACTTGGTGGCGCACGGAACGGGGACGCGATCGGCGACGGGAACCGTCCCAGATCCTTCACGTCCGGACGGAACCGTTGGATCCGCTCCACCACCGTGTATTCGCTCAGCACAAAGGAACCGGTGGGATCCTGGACCACGGCCCGGGGCAGGATGAACTCCCCCTCCGACTGCCCCCGGGTCCCCCATCGCGAGACCAGCAACCCGTCGGGCGTGAAGTGGTTCACCCGCATGTAGTGCGGCTCCACCACGACGATGTCCCCATCGCGATCCAGTCCCATCCCCTTGGGCTTGCCCAGGTCCGTCTCCGGCATCTGCCACTGGAGCTGAAACCGTCCGTCGGAACCAAACCGCTGGATCCGCCCGGTGAAGTCGGCGACGAAGAGCCGGTCGTCCCGATCGCAGACGAGGGACCGCGGCTTGTTGAACTGTCCGGGTGCCACGCCCCGGGAGCCAATGGACTCGATGCGGGAGAACAGGCGGGAGTCCGAGGGTACAGACGTCGAGGCGGGTCCCGGATCGCCACACCCGGCGAGAGCGAGGACCACAGACGCGAGGACCGCAGGCCGTCCAGCCAGGAATCCCTGCCGGAGGAGGCGCTGGATGCCCCATCCCAACAGCAGCGGCGCCACCGCAAGGCCCAGCATCACCCCGCACAGGGCGTTCACCTGCCCTGCGTGACCGTAGTGCAGCAGGTTGAAGATCCGCAGCGCGAGGGTCTCCCCTCCGGGGGGCTGGAGCAGGATGACCGTCTCGACGTCCCAGAGGCACAGCAGGTACACCGCCATCCAGGCGACACCGAGATGCGGGTAGGCCTGCGGAAGGACCACTGTCCGGAAGGTTCGCCAGCGTCCCGCCCCCACCGAACGCGCGGCTTCGGACCACCGCGGATCCGCAGCTGCCAACGCCGCCTCCACCAGAAACCAGGCCGGCGCGAGATACCGAAGGGTGAGGGCGAACCAGACCGCGGCCCAGCCTCGCAAGGCGTCCGGGACGACGGGTTGGTGGAGTCCGCGCACCAGCACCATCGCGAGCACGATCCCGGGCACCAGGAAGGGACCCCAAAGCCATCGGGAGGAACGCAGGCCGAGGCCACGGAACGCGAGGGACAGTCCGACCCCGAGAGTCGCCGGAACCATTGCGGTCCGGAGGGTGTTCCCAATGGTCCCGCCCCCGGCCGCCACCGCCCCCGGAAGCTCGGCCCAGGTCCGGTTCGACACCACCCAGAGCCCGAACGGAACCCCGATCGTGACCGCGAGTCCCGCCACCGCCAGGAACCGTGCCGCCCAGGCCCAGCCCCCTAGGGCCTGTCCCCATGCGGAGGCCGGGGCCTCGGATTCGATCCGGGGCCAGGTCCAGGATCCAGGCTTCCAGAACCGGAGAAACAGGATCGGCAACACCCACAACGGCCAGCCGACCGCCATGGCCCCGACGACATCGAAGCGGGTGTTGAACCGGATCCAGAACGCCTCGGTGAACACCCGGACCTGGAACAGCACCGGCACGGTGAAGTTGGCCACCGCGAGCACGAAGACCATCGCCGTCGCAATCCCCCACTCGGTCCGGCCCATCGGTAACAGGACCGCACCCAGAAATCGCAGCCCCCGCAGCCCGGGATCCGACTCCAGGTGTGCGGCCTGAAGCCGACTCCAGGCCGCCCAGGCCACCATGGCGACCACCGGCCACAGCATCGAGGCCAGGATGCCAGCCGTCGCGAGGAACGCCCATCCATCCCAGGCATCCGTCGGGATCGACAACCGCACGGCCGACAGGAGCTCCAGCCAGCTGTTGGCCAGCCAGAACGGCGGCAACGCCAGGGCCGCAACCGCCAGACCCCGCCAGACCCGACGTCCGAAGCCCCCCGACACCATGCCGGCCAGGGCGACCATCCCGCCAAGGCCCAAGGCGCCCAGCGTCGCCAGGACACCCAGACCCAGCGATTGGAGCAAGAGGAGGAACCCACTCATGACGCGACCCGGGTCACACGCCGCTCATCGACGGAAGATCCTCTCAAGCGCCTGAACGCCCTCCTCCATTTCAGCCACCAGGCGTTTCCAGTCCGGTCGCAACCCCGACGGCGTCGGACCGTCGCCGGGCTCCAAGGCACCCTCGGCCACCAGGCGCGACTCGACCTCGGGACTCCGAAGATAGGCGACGAGGGTTTCGGCCTGGGGTCGGATCCCATCGGAACGGGCCACGAGAGCGACGGTATTGGGCATGGACAGGGACAGGTCTCCCAGCGGCAACGCCCGGACTGGAAGTCCTTCCCGGACTGCGGCCCGGACATCGTCGGAATCCGTCAACCCGAGGAGCGCCTCCCCCCGGGCCACCCGCCGAACCACGTGGGAGTTCCCCTCCTCGAGGAACGGACGATTCGCAGCGAGGGCCCCGCACCAGGCCGTCCAGCCCTCACCCCCCCAGTGCTGGCGGAGCGCCAGCAGATGGGTGGCCGTGGTACCAAACAGCGGGAATGCCATGGAGACCCGTCCACGCCATGTCGAGTTGGTCAGCGCGGTCAGGGTTTCGGGAGGCGTGAAGGGCTGGCCCGATCGATCCACCGGAACCACTGGACCGGAGGGTCGCGACCGCACCACCCAGCACCGCGTGCGACGGCCGAACGCCCACCAGCTGTCGGGACTCCGGAACACCCCGGCGGCGGCTAGCTGACGGGTGCGCAGCTCCTCGTTGCCCCAGAAGACCTCGGCGGTGGGATGCGCCCGTTCGGCCAGAAGCCGGTTCGCCAGCCCGACCGTCTTCACGGCCTCGCTGTCGAACACCGCCCGGACCCGGATCCCGGTCTGGCGGGTGAACGTCGCCAGGAGAGGCTCGGCCACTACCTGATCCTGGGCGCAATACACCACCACCTCCCCGGCACCGGAATCTGGGGATTCCTGACGGCAGGCCACCCCCCCCATGAGCAGGACCACCCAACACCCGCTCCGGAGAACCCGCCTCCAGAGAGCCCGAAATCCCCCGGCCCACGACCTGACCCCAAGGGCCTGGCCCCAACCCTGGCACCCAGGACCTGGGAAGCGAGGACCTGGCCCCAGACGGAAATCGGTCAACCCGAGGACCTGACCCCACAGCCGACTGCCGACCCCTGACATCCATGACCTGACCCCAAACCCAATCCCGAGGACCTGGCCCCATGGAAGATCCGGGCCCCATGGGAGATCCGTGATGCAGCCGGCGTCAGGACCTGGCCACGTATTCGGCACTGCGATCCCCTGCTCAGAGGACCTGGCCCCAAAGACCCCAAAGACTGCGGCCAGTGCGCGAAGCAAAGAGCACAAAGAGCCTGGCCCCACTCGGATCCGGGACCTGGCCCCACCCAAGGTTTCTCGGGACCTCAACATCGAATCAAAACTTTCTACAGGAGAAGGTTGCGACTCCAGAACACGACACAACAACGCCCCGGTTCCAAGGGTCCCGAGAAGGGCCTGTCCCCAACTCCGGAACCCCCAGCTCCGGAACCCAGGACCTGTCCCCGGATCGAACGCCGCCCGCACAAGGACCTGACCCCACAGCCGACTGCCGACCCCTGATATCCATGACCTGGCCCCAAACCCAGACTCGAGGACCTGGCCCCACGGGAGATCACGGATGCAGCCGGCGTCAGGACCTGGCCCCAGGATCCTCCACCCTTGGATTCTGCTGGGACCCATGCGGGACCTGGCCCCGGTGTCCCGCACTCCCTTCGAACCCCTCGACCACGACCTGACCCTGGTTCGGTTCATGCCGTCCTCCGATGAAACCACCACCACTCGGTCAGCAGGATGCCAAACCCCGCGAGGGCGAACCAACGCCACCCCTCCAGACTGGCTGGCTGGATCCGGGTGGCCGCCACCGGCGCCCGACGCCCCCGGTCCAGACTCTCCTTCGGGGTCAGGTCTGTCTCGCGTGCGTCGAGCAGGTTGACCGCAAACGACCATCGGTTCGTCCCCTGCTCCACCCGATACACCCCCTGTCGGGTCGTGTCCGGAAAGACGAATTCCCGGGTCCCCTCCGAGGGCACCAGCGACTCGATCCCGCCGTCCGGCACCGTCACCAAGGCGGTCGGCACAGACCCGGGCCCCTTCCAGAGCCACTGCACCGGGGCGGCGGTCCGACCCGTCTCAGCGGCCGCGCGAATCCGGTCCGGATCCAGCCACTCGATGGCATTCGCGATGAAGATCGGGAATCCCACCCGCAGGGGCCAGGTGCTCTGCAAGAGGTCGAACCCGATCCAGATCGTCCGCTGCCCGTCCACCTCACCCGCCCAGACGAGGGAGGATCGAGACGACTCCACCAGCGAGACGGCCCACGAAGGCGTCGGCATCTCGAGGGACTGGGCGACCTGGACCGCGTCGAACCCCACGAAACGCAGCAATGGATGGGTCGACTTCCAGTCCACGATCACCGGGGCCTCGAGCGAACCGACACGCCCCGGGGACCACTCCGGGCGCACCGCGTGGATGGCGAGGACATTCGCCCGGGGCCAATTCCCAGGCACCACGTCATCCAGCACAACGATGTCGGCCTCGACGCCCTCGGCACGAACCGAGGCTGCAACGGTCACCTCAACCCGGGGGGCGGCCGATCGGAGAGCGCGTTCGAGGAACCGGTTGCCCCGGGTGACCAGGAGGATCCGGACCGGACGCGGAAGCCGGCTCACCACCGACACCGTGTTGTCGACCGCGAGGTCGTCCGCCTGGTCGAGGTTTATAGTGAACACCCCATCGCGGACCTGATCGACGACGAAGACTTCGGCGACTCCATTGGTGGGACCCACCCGGACCTGACGTGATGCGACCACCTCGTCGTCGAACCGAACGGTGAGCGGCACCTCGGCTGCCTCGGGGGTCGGATTGGCCACCCTCACGAACAGGGCGCGCTGGGTCGGATCCTCGGGGTTGGACTTCATCTCGGCCGAGACCAGTCCGAGGTTCCGGTTGCGGCGTCCGACCCCATGGAACACGAGTGGCAGGTCCAGGGTGTCGATCCCCGCGAGATCCACCACGGCACCATCGCTGAACAGATGGACCTCGGCTCCGGGACGATCCTTCACGAGGGTGGCGGCGACCCGCAGAGCTTCCTCGAGACGGGTGGGGGTGTCGGTGACCCGGGCGGACTCGATGGCGCGTCGGAGCAAGGCCTTGTCGGTGGTCGCCGACTGTCGGACCTCCGCCTGGGCGCCCGCCACAAGGGCGATCATCTCCTGCCCCTCCGAGGCCGGACCCAGAGCATCCACCATGGCGAGGGCCTGTCGACGCGCGGCCTCGAATCGGTTGGGAGACTCGTCGACTGCCTGCATCGAGGCACTGGCGTCGAGGATGAGGACCTGGAGGGATCCCTGGAGCCGGTTGCCGGTCCTGAATGGCCGAGCCAGGGCGATCACCACGAGTGCGAGGATGGCGAGCTGGAGGATGAGGAGCGCATGGCGTCGCAGGCGCTGGAACGGGGCGTTGGCCTCGTTCTCGGCGAGGAACCGCTGCCACAGGACCGTGCTCGGGACGACCCGGGAGATCCGTCGTCGCCTGAGCAGGTAGAACCCCACCACCACGGGCAGCGAGAGCGCAAACCACAGGGCCCATGGGGAGAGGAGGCTCACGGTGATTCTCCCCTCAACGGCAGGTCGGGGAATGAGGCGACCCCTTCATCACCGGATCTCACCGCGCGGGCGGCGAGTAGTTGGCCTCCAGGTACTCCACGAGGTCCGGAATCTCGTTCGTCGACAACGGCGCCCCGAACCGCGCCTTCATCTTCTCCACGTTCGCCGTCCACTGCGCCCGGGTGAGGGGGGGCTGGGTGATGACGTAGTCCATGGAGTGGCAGGAGGAACAGGCGGACCGGACCAATTCCGCCCCTGGGCCGGCCTTCAACACCGGCTCGTCCTTCGGCAGCTCCAGCCGATCGCCGGCAAGGGGGTTCCGCACTGGTTCCACGGCGACGTCGGCGGCCAGCAGCACGGAGGCGAGGACGACCGGGACCCCGGAGAGAAGGAGGTGGAGGCGGTTCATGATCGGAGGACGGTGACGGTGACGGGCTCCACGCAGTTGCGCATGTAGCCGGCTGGATTCCAGAGCGGTTCGAGGGGCTGGGACTGCCCCAACCGATTCGTGGCCCGGGCCATCAAGGTCCGGGTCCCCAGGCCCTGCGGGGTCCAGTCCAGGGTCCACTCCCGGAACGCGAACTTGCCCAGACTCTTCCCAAGCGTCGCCGACTCCCAATGTCGACCGCCGTCGACCGACACCAGGACCTCGCAGATTCCCTGCCCGTCGTCGAAGGCGATGCCCCGGAAACGTTGCGGCACTCCGGACCGGACCTCGGCGCCGTCGGCGACGCTGGTGATGAACGAGCGGACGTTCATACGGCTGATCGGAACCGTCCGCTTGGGCGTGGTCCCGGGAGCCACCGCGGCGCAGGGATCGTCCGGGATCCGATAGCCCGGGTTCATCCAGAAGCCCTTGAACTCGTCACCCACCACCCGGATGTCGTGGACCTGCTTGATCCAATAGGTGCCGTAGTACCCGGGCACGACGAGCCGAAGGGGGTAGCCATTCAGCCAGGGGAGCGGCTCCCCATTCATCTCGTAGGCGAGCAGCAGTTCCGGAGTCATCGCCAGATCGACCTCGATAGCCTTGATGAAGTCGGGGGTCGCCGGGAGGAAGGGCGTGTCGAGGCCGTTGAAGACGACCTGCTTCGCGGACGACTGGATCCCGGCCGCCTTGAGGACGTCCGCCAATCGGACGCCCTTCCACCGGGCGCAGCCCATGGCGCCGTGGCCCAATTGCCCCCCGCCGACACGCGGCTGGAAGTAGCCACGGCTGTTCCCGGAACACTGGAGGACCGCGACGGTCTCGACCGGTTCGAACCGGGTCTTCAACGCCTCGACCGAGAGCTCCAGCGGCGTGGCCACCTGACCGGTCACCGAAACCCGGAACGCCTCGGGCGTGAGACGCTCCGGTGGCGGAGGGGCATGGGTAAGGTGGTAGCGGACGAAGAAGGCGTCGTTGGGCGTCAGCAGGCTTTCGTTGAAGACGGAGAACGGGGTCTCCAGCTGCGGGGGCCGGGTCGTGAGGCGGATCAGGGGCCGCTTCTGGGGATACTTCACCAGCGGTCGTTCCCCGTTGGCGAAGGGCAGCGTCACAAAATCCGCCGCCCAGGCGCTCCAGGCGGGCGCGGTGAGAGCCGCGGAGGCGCCCAGACCAAGGAACCCACGGCGTGAGATTCCAGGATGTCGACGGCGTGGAAAGGACTCGTTCATGGCAAACTCGCAGGTCTCGGGATCAGCTCCAGACAGCGCCAGCCCGGAGGTCCTTCAACAGAAGGGTCCCGAGATCGGCGTCGCTTCGGACGCTAAGGAATCGGATGCCCCGCGCCGAACAAAATTCCCGGATCCGGGCCACGTGACGTTCCAGTCCCTCCTGGTAGGCCTTCAGACGATAACGGCCGAAGGTCACGTCAACCTCCTGTCCCGTCTCGGAATCGACCAGCCGAAGGTCGCCAAACTGGGTGGGATCGCGTTCCTCGGGCGACAGGATCTGCAGGGCCACGACCTCGAATCCACGGGCCACCAGGGCGGTGAGCCCCGGCTCGAAACCAGAGGCGTCGAGGAAGTCGCTCAGCACGACCGCAACCCCGGTCTGATGGTCCTCGAGGGCACCCCGACGCAGGGCGGTGTTCAGGTCGGCCCGTCCCCCGGGAACGACCGCACCGAGATTCTGGAAGAATCCGAGGCTCGACCGCTTCCCCCGCACGAGCCGGAGGGCACGCCGCTGCGCGGCCCCGAGCGGATCCGTCGCGGCGGGAAAGACCTCGACCGATACGCGGTCGAAACCGCAGAGCCCGATGTACCCGACCGCCGCCGCGATCTGTCGGGCGAGGGTGAACTTGCTGGGGGTGCCGAAGTTCATGCTCTCGCTGGCATCGAGGAAGATGCGGATGGGCAGCTCGCGGTCCTCCTCGTAGAGCTTGAGGAACAGCCGGTCGAGACGGCCGAGGAGGTTCCAGTCGAGGTGTCGCAGGTCGTCGCCGACCACATAGCCGCGGTGGTCGGCGAACTCGACGCTGAGCCCGCGGACGCGGCTGCGGCGTTCCCCACGAAGGCTGCTCCGGGCCCGACGTGCCGTCAGGAGCTGGATCTGCTCCAGCTTCCTCAGCAGTTCAGGCTGGAGGAGATCGCTCATGGTCCGGGCGCAAACCCTCCCCGAGGACGGGTCCGAGACAAGCGGCGATTTCAACCGCGGAGAGGGGGTGGGAGAAGACTCACACGGTGACGCGGAGACACGGAGGAAAGAGGGAGGGATTTTGGAAACTGCGGTGGGGATGACGTCGCGCTCGTCCCCATCGTGATGTTCTGTACATTGCGGCTCTTTGAAGGCTGATGGGGTCTTCCGACGCCCTGGGGAACCCGACTGCTCTTGCAGGTCGGTTCGGGGCTCGCGGGTTCAGATGGGGACCTGAGGGACCAGGTCCCTACCCAGGGTGGGTGCTCCCGCACCCCGTGATACAGGGCACTGCATCACCCACCCTTGTACGCCTTCGGCATCCGGCCAGAAGGAACGCTGCCCCACCCAGTTTCCCTGGCTCTTTTCATCCCCATCCCTCCTCGTCTTCCTCCGCGTCTCCGCGTCACCGTGTGAGTCCCCTCTTCCTCCGCGTGTCACAGGACCGGCGAGAGGGCGGAGCAGACCGCGTCCACGGTCACGGACTCCATCAGCCGCCGGATCTCGTCGGGACTCCCGGCGATGGGGCGTCCGTCATACCGGTAGAACTCGAGGTTGCGGCCGGCCACCGCGGGATTCGGGATGAGCGTCCAGTCCTCCCGGAGCGGCAGGATGCACGGGTTCACCGTTGGCGTCTCGATGACGAATTGATGCGGCACCGACATCGCGGCGGCCAGATGCATGAACACGGTGTCGACACTCAGGAACGCATGGGCCGACCCCAGCAGCGCCGCGGCATGTCGCAGCGACGGGGCCTCGGGGAAATACACCTGGACACCCCGCAGACGCTGGAACAGCCGGGCATGATCCTCCACCTCTCCAGGACCGCCGAAGAACAGCAGCGGCAGTCCCGGATGGGTCGTCGCCAGACGCCGGGCCAGGTCCTCAAACCGCTCCAGCGGCCAACGCCGCAGGGCCAGATTCTTGGTGCCGCCGGATCCCACATGGATTCCAAGCCAGCGTTGGTCCGTCAGTCCGTTGCGCTCCAGCCATTGACCCGCCCACTGCGTCTCGGGTGCCGACAGGTACAGCTCATAGGCCGGACGCGGCAGCCGACGGACGATCCCTGCAAGGTCCAGGAGACGACGGTTGTTCTCCGCGGCATGGACCGTGTAGTCCTGCGAGATCGACCCGGTCATGAGCCGGTCGTCAAACGGCTCATGGTTCTCATACCGGTGGGTCAGGCGGTTCCGAGCCCCGATGGCGGCCGCGATGTACCGGTATTCCCTCCGCCCCTGGGGGTGCAGGTTGAGGGAAAGATCGTACCAGTGCCGTCGGAGCCCCCAGAGCCGTCGGAGGGACGACAACTTCGAGGCCTTGATGAAGGAATGCTGGAGCACCCGGGTCGGGTGGGGGTTGTGCTCGAGGAGGGACCGGGCCCCGGGCCACATCACGAGCACATCGATCTGGGCCTCCGGACATCCCAGACGCAGCTCATGAAGAATCGGCGTCGCCATCAGCGTGTCGCCGATGCCGGCGAGCGAGAGGACGAGGATGCGATCCATGGGGAGGAGCCTACGGCGTCATGAGGAGGGAGAACAGTCCCGGTCGGAGGTGGTCGGAGACGGAGCGGATTGAGGGTGGGCGGGTGGCCCATCGACTCCATCCGCTTCGGAAGCGGTTGCGCCTGGGGAGGATGGGTGCTCCGCACCCAGTGCCGCAGGGCACTGCGGCACCCACCGGCTGGACCGCTTGCCAACCCACCCATCCACCCATCCGTCCTGCCGGCTCGCCCCAATTCCCGAGGGCCGTAGATCAACCCTCCATCTGCGCCAATCCCGTCTCCTCATCACCGGGATCGACACCTACCCCTCCGGCTGGCAACTCGAGCACCGAGGCCGCCTGGGTGCCGGGCAGCTGCTCCACCGACCGCAACCGACGCTCCATGGCCCGGGTCCGCACCGCGGTCTGGTCGATCGTGTTCGACGCCGTGGCCAGCTGACGCTTCACGCGGTCTAGGACCTCGCCAAACCTGCCGAACTCCGTCTTCACCGCCCCGAGGACGGTCCAGACCTCATGGGCCCGCTTCTCGATCGCCAACGTCTGGAAGCCCACCCGGAGGCTGTTGAGGATTGCCGACAGCGTCGTCGGTCCCGCCACGAGCACACGGTATTTCTGCTGGAGGCTGTCGTGGAACCCGGGCTGTCGAAGCACCTCGGCATAGAGTCCCTCGGTGGGCAGGAAGAGGATCCCGAAGTCGGTGGTGGACGGCGGGGCGATGTACTTTCGCTGGATGTCGCGGGCCATCGACTCGACCCTGGACAGCAGTCCACCGACGGCCTGTTCCACCCCGTCCTTGTCGGCCACACCAGCCGCGGCGACGAGGCGTTCATAGTCCTCCTTGGGGAACTTGGAGTCGATGGGCAGCCACACCGGGTTCCCCTGCCCCGCGTCGCGTCCGGGCAGACGCACCGCGAACTCGACCACCTCGCCGTCGTCCTTCACATGGACGTTCCGACCGAACTGGTCCGGCGTGAGGACCTGCTCCAGGATCGCGCCCAGCTGGTACTCGCCCCACGTGCCGCGTTCCTTCACGTTGGTCAGCACCCGCTTCAGGCCGCCGACGTCGGTGGCGAGCGACTGCATCTCACCGAGGCCCCGCTGGACGGCCTCGAGACGGTCACTGACCAGCTTGAAGGATTCGCCCAGACGCTTCTCGAGGGTGTCGTGGAGCTTCTCGTCGACGGTCTTCCGCATCTCCTCGAGCTTCCTCTCGTTGCCCTCCTGGATCTGCTGGAACCTCCGGTCCAATCCGTCCCGCGCCTTCGCCTGCTCCTCCTGGTGCACCCTCCCGAGGTCCTTGAGGGCGGCCTCTAGGCGTTCCCGCTGGAGGTCGAGCTCCTTGCGGTTGGAGGTCGTGAGTTCCTGGACCGCCCTGAGGCTTTCGGTGGCGCGGCGGTCCTGGATCTCCTGGCTGTTCTGGGCCTCGTGACGCAGAGCCTGACGCAGGGCATCGAGCCTCGACTCGGTCCCGGCACGGATCTCCTCGAGGGCGGCGTCAGTGCGCTGGACGAGCTTCTCGACCTCGGCCCGGGTGTCCGCCGCCGCGGACCGGTTGGTCTGGCTCAGCTGCTCGAGCAGGGCCTTCTGGTGCTCTCCGAGGGCGCCGAGGGTCCGCACGAGGGAATCGTTGGCCTTCGACTGCGACTCCGCGATCTCCGAACGCAGCTGACGCGCCTGCTCGGTCGATTCGGCGCGGGCCTGTCGGAACTCCTCCCGCAGGATCGGGTCGAGATCCAGACCGCCCGCCCGGCCGGCCGTTCTCGCCTGGAGGAAGAGCCGGATCAGGATGGCGACGACCCCGATGAAGGTGAGGAGCGCGAGGGTGGTGGGCATGGTGCTGTGGCGACGGCTTCGGCGCGGGTCGGTCCAGGACCGCAATGGGACGAAGGATCCGAGCCGACGGGCCGGGGATCAGGGTGGGGATGGCCGTCCAGGAATCGACAGCAAAATGCCGGGAACCCCCGGTGCGACGTCGTCCATCGACGCCATCCCACCCGCGGACAACACGCGATCGGGGACCGAAAAGTTTTCAGAATATCCATGTCGCCAAACCCATGACTCATGACACGCTTTCGCGTCAGTCTGTCCGTTCCCCGCATCGTCTCCGATGGTATTCCACCGTCAGAACAGTCGTCCGAAGCCCCCGGTCCACTCGTGCCTCTACGAGTGCCGGGTGATGCATCATCGTCTGTCTCCGCGGAAGCATCGGTTCGAGTATGGGATCTTCATGATCCAGATCGACCTGGATGAACTCGGGATCTGCGACCGGACCCTCCGGCTGTTCGGTCACAACCGTCGCGCCGTCTATGGGTTCAGGGACTCCGACCATTTTGCCTATCCGCCATCGAATCCAGGACCGACCCTGAAGGCCTCCCTCAGCGCATGGCTGGCGGATCAGGGAGTCCATCTCCCTCCGGATGCGAGGATCCGTCTGGTCACCCTGCCCCGGGTCCTCGGATATGTGTTCAACCCGGTGAGCTTCTACTTCTGTTCCACGGCCAACGGCACCCCGATCGCGGCCGTGGCGGAGGTCGGGAACACGTTCGGGGAGCTGAAGCCGTTCCTGATCCCGGGGTCGGGGTTGCAGGACCGGTTTCGTCGGACGGTTCCCAAGCACTTCTACGTCTCCCCGTTCAGCGATCTCCGTCTCTGCTTCGAGTTCGATCTCCGGACGCCGGACGAGCGCCTGGACATCCGGATTCTCGACGTGACGGAACAGGGCGAGACCGTGCTGGTGAGCACGCTGCAGGGTCGACGGCATCCGCTGACCGACCGGCAGCTCGCGCGGATGGGATTGAAGTATCCGCTCGTGACCCTGCACGTGATCACCCTGATCCATTGGCAGGCCCTGCGGCTCTGGTGGAAGGGGCTCCCCTGGCACGCCAAGTCGGCGAACCCCGACCTGCAGCGCGACGTCCTGCGTCCCCACGCCTCGATCGCCGGGACCCGTCCGATGCCGCCGATGCCGTTTCCCGTCCAAGTCCCATCGCCCTCTCTCTCCAAAGACCTCGTTGCCTCGTGAACGACCTCGACACCAACCCCCTTGTCTTCGCCGACACTTCCGGCGCGACCACCGAACTCCAATCCACCGACGCCGCGCCCCGATGGACCGAACGCCTCTGCCAACGTCTGGTGTTGCGCTCGTTCGAGCCGATGACCCGCGGTCGCATGACGGTGCGGCTCCCGGACGGGTCCACGGTGCGGTTCGGGACCGGTGTCGCCGGGCCCGACGCCGAGCTGCACATCCGGCGGAACCGGTTCTTCGTCCGCGGGGTGCTGCAGGGCGACATCGGTTTCGGGGAGGCGTATCAGGATGGCGACTGGACCACGCCCGACCTCACAGCGGTCATCGGCTGGTTCTGCGCCAACCGGGACCAGGCCCCGTCGATGTCCGGATCCCGGGCGCGGGACTGGCACCTCGGGTTCATGCAGGGCGTGAACCGCATCCGTCACCGGATCAACAAGAACTCCCTGCGGGGCTCCCGGACCAACATCCAGGCCCACTACGATCTCGGGAACGACTTCTATTCCCTGTGGCTGGACCCGACGATGACCTACTCGGCGGCCCTGTTCGAATCGCCCGACCAGATGCTGGCCGAGGCCCAGTCCGCGAAATACGAGCGCCTGTGCCAGCAGCTCCGGCTGGGGCCGGGTGACCATGTCCTGGAGATCGGGTCGGGCTGGGGCGGATTCACCGAGCACGCCGTCACCCGCCATGGCTGCCGGGTCACCACGGTCACGCTCTCCGACGAGCAGGCCCGCCACTGCACCCAGCGGTTCGAGCGGGGCGGGTATGCGGACCGTGCGCGGGTCGAGATCCGCGACTACCGACATGTGCAGGGGCGGTTCGACAGGATCTGCAGCATCGAGATGCTGGAGGCGGTGGGCGATGAGTTCCTCGAGACGTATTTCCGACAGGTCCAGAATCTCCTGAAGCCCCATGGTCGGTTTGCCGCCCAGTTCATCACGTGCCCGGACAACCGCCACGAGGAGCTTCGGAACGGGGTCGACTGGATCCAGAAGCACATCTTCCCCGGATCGCTGCTCCTCTCGATGAACCGGGTCGGGCAGGTCGTCCAGAGAACCGGGGACCTGTGGCTCGAGAACCTGCATGACATGGGAACCGACTACGCCCGGACACTCCACCTGTGGCGGAACCGCTTCCACCAGTCGCTCGACGCGGTGCGTCGGCTGGGATTCGACGACCGGTTCATCAGGACCTGGGACTACTACCTCGCCTACTGCGAGACGGCGTTTGCCTGGCGCAACATCAGCGTGGTCCAGGCCACGTGGTCGCGTCCGGGTCAGGCCAGCTGTCCCCAGTACCTCGCATGACCCTTGGGGCCATCATCGCGCTGGCGCTGCTGTTCGTGGCGGTCGAGATGACCGTGACCTTCCTGGCCGCACGGCGGCTCAACAACTACGGCATCGTCGACGCGGTCTGGTCGGCTGGATTCTCGGGCCTGGCGATCCTCTACTACCTGACCGCCCCCCGCCTCGCGGTGTCGTCGGGCCCCATCCGTGACGAGGTCCTCACCACCTTGGCCGTGCTCTGGAGCCTGCGACTCGGGATCCACCTGGCGATCCGGATCTGGAGGCACCATCCGGTCGAGGACGTCCGCTACGCCCGCCTGCGTGAACTCTGGGGTGAGCGCACCCCGTTGCGGATGTGGGGATTCTTCCAGGTCCAGGGAGTTCTCCAGGCGATCCTCTCGATGCCCTTCCTGCTGGTGTGCCTCAATGTCGGGACTCCGAAACCCAGCTGGGCCGGCCTCTCGCCGCTCGAATGGACCGGCGCGATCCTCTGGCTGATGGCGCTGGGTGGGGAATCGATCGCCGATCTGCAGCTGTCCCGCTTCCGGAACAATCCCGCCAACCGGGACCGGGTTTGCCAGGACGGGCTCTGGCACTGGTCCCGGCATCCGAACTACTTCTTCGAGTGGCTCATCTGGGTGGCCTGGGCGGTCTTCGCCTGGGATTCCCCGCTGGGCTGCCTGTCGCTGATCTGTCCGATCCTGATGTGGCATTTCCTGGTGAACGTCACCGGGATCCCGATGACCGAGGAGCTGTCCGTCCGGTCCAAGGGCGACGCGTATCGCGAATATCAGCGCACCACGAGCGCCTTTGTTCCCTGGTTCCGAAAGTCCCCCCGAACCCCATGAGGACCGCCACCTTCCTGCCCTCCCCCACGCCCTCCGTCCCGCAGCCCCGCGTGGGCACCCGGGTGGAGTCCCCGAACTTCCTCGACCGCTGCCTCACCCGGGATCTCCTACCGGATCCGCTCCTGCGGTTCGGCATCCGCCGCCTCCTCCGGGAGCGTCTCCGCGAGGAGAACCGGGGGGGTGTCGAGGCCCAGCGACGCCATCTGCAGTCGCTGATCGAGACCATCCGGACCTCCCCCATCGCCCTCGAGACCGCCGCGGCCAATGAGCAGCACTACGAGGTGCCGACCCGGTTCTACCAGCTCTGCCTAGGGCCCCGCCTGAAGTACAGCTCCTGCCTCTATCCGACCGGGGGCGAGACCCTCGCCGAGGCCGAGGAGCACATGCTCAAGCTGACGGCGGAACGGGCGCAGCTGGCGGACGGACAGGACGTCCTCGAACTCGGCTGTGGCTGGGGATCCCTGACGCTCTGGATGGCCGAGCGGTTTCCCCGCTCCCGGTTCACCGGGGTGTCGAACTCCCGCACCCAGCGCGAGTTCATCCTCGCCGAGGCCGCGCGACGCGGTCTGGGCAACATCGAGATCCTGACCTGCGATATGAACCGCTTCGAGCCACCCACGGCCTCGGGCGGGACCCCGGACGCGTCGACGCCCTGCGTGGGCCGGTTCGATCGGGTGGTGTCGGTCGAGATGTTCGAACACATGCGGAACTATGAGGTCCTGCTCGGCCGGATCAGCCGCTGGCTGAAGCCGGAGGGACGCATCTTCGTCCACATCTTCACCCACCGCGAATACGCCTATCCGTTCGTGGCACGGGACGCCTCGGACTGGATGGCCCGGTACTTCTTCACGGGCGGGATCATGCCGAGCGACGACCTCCTGCTGTACTTCCAGAAGGATGTGGAACTGGTGGAACACTGGACCGTGAACGGCCGCCACTACCAGCGGACGGCCGAGCACTGGCTCCAGAACATGGATTCCCACCGGGAGGAGATCCGGGGGATCTTTGCCCAGACCTACGGTCGGGAGGAGGTCACCAAATGGTGGGTCTACTGGCGTCTCTTCTACCTCGCCTGCGCCGAGCTCTGGGGGTTCCGCGGCGGCAACGAGTGGCTCGTGAGCCACTACCTGTTCCGCCCGCGGCCCGCGTCGTGACGGTCCGACAGTCAGGACGGAGGAACCCTCGACCCGGAAACGGGCCCGACTCCCGACTCAGAGCAGGTGTCCCATGCGGTCCTTCTTGGTCTTGAGGTACCGCGCGTTGTGGGGATTTGGGCTCATCCGGATGGGGAGCTGCTCCACGATCTCCAGACCGTGACCCTGGAGGCCCACGACCTTCTTGGGATTGTTGGTCAGCAGCCGGATCTTGTTCACTCCGAGCTCGGACAGCATCTGGGCCCCGACGCCGTAGTCGCGGAGGTCCATCGGGAACCCGAGCCTCAGGTTGGCCTCCACGGTGTCGAGCCCCTGCTCCTGGAGCCGGTAGGCATGGAGCTTGGCCGGCAGGCCGATGCCGCGTCCCTCCTGGCGCATGTACAGGATGACCCCGGATCCCTCCTTGTCGATCCGCTCCATCGCCGCATGCAGCTGGGGTCCACAGTCGCACCGGCGGGACCCGAAGACGTCGCCGGTCAGGCACTCGCTGTGGACCCGGACCAGCACCGGCTTCTTCCCGGAGACCTCCCCCTTCACGAGGGCCAGATGGTGCTGGTCATCGATGCGGGACCGGAACAGGTGCAGCGAGAATTCGCCGTAGTCGGTCGGCATCCGGACCGTCTCGAGGCACTCGACGAGCTTCTCGGTGCGCCGACGGAATCCGATGAGCTGCTCGATCGAGCAGATCCTGAGCTTGTGGCGCTTGGCGAACCGTCGGAGCTCGGGCAGACGGGCCATCGACCCGTTGTCGCTCATGATCTCGCAGATCACGCCGACCGGCCGGCATCCGGCGAGGGTCACCAGATCCACAGCCGCCTCGGTGTGGCCACTGCGCTGCAGGACACCGCCAGCCTTGGCCCGGAGCGGAAAGATGTGTCCCGGCCGGACGAAGTCGGACTCGCTGGCCCTCGGATCCACGAGGAGCTGGATGGTCCGTGACCGGTCGGCAGCACTGATCCCGGTGCTGATGCCGCTCGATGCATCCACACTCACCTGGAAGTCGGTCCGGAACGACTCGCGGTTCCGAGCCACCATCTCGTCGATGCCCAGCTGGCGGAGCCGGTCCCCGGTCGTCGGGACGCAGATCAGGCCGCGACCGAACCGGGCCATGAAATTGATCGCCGCCGGCGTGGCCTTCTCCGCCGCCATCACAAGGTCCCCTTCGTTCTCGCGATCCTCGTCGTCCACGACGATTACCATCCGACCGCGCTTGAGGTCGGACAGCACATCGGTCAGCTCGTCAAAAGGCGGTTTTTTCAAGGCCATGGATTCTCAAAGCTTCCACCTCGAACACAAAGTGCAAAGTGCGCCCCTGCCCTGCCCCCGTGCCGCTACGACACCCGCATCCAGAGGGTCTTGAGGTATCCGGGCTCCTCGCGGGACATCGGGAAGTCCGGGGGCTGCGGCTGGAACCGTTCCTGCACCACCTGGCGCCCCGAGCGTTGGACGGCGCCCCGGACATTGTCGATGAAGTCCTCGGGACGGAGTCGCGCGGCATTGGTCGAGGCGAGCAACACCCCGTCCGGTGCCAGGAGCGGCAGGGCGAGGCCCACCAGCTCGGCGTAGTCGGATTCCGCGCGGAAATCCCCGTGCTCGCGGGACCGTGAGAACGTCGGTGGATCTAGCACCACGAACGAGAACCTCCGCGGCTTCTTCGCCAACCGCTTCAGCCAATCGAACACGTCGCCGTAGATGAAGTCGTGTCCCGCCGGATCGAGCCCGTTGAGCACGAAGTTGCGCCGACCCCAGTCGAGATACTTCCGGGACAGGTCCAGGCTCGTGGTCCGGGCCCCGCCGAGGGCGGCGCAGACGCTGAAGGCGCAGGTGTAGGCGAAGCAGTTGAGCACCTCGGGGTGCACGTCGCCTTCCCGATGCACGGCGAACCCCTCGGCCACGTGCCCCCGAAGCAGACGACGACGGTTGTCCCTCTGGTCGAGGAACAGCCCATACGAGTAGCCCTCCCGTAGGCTGAGCTCGAACCGGACCCCGTTCTCGACGATCTCGAACCGCTCCGGAGCCTCCTCCCCGGTCAGCAACCGGGGCGAGGCCTCCTCCGCCGCCAGAGCGCACACCTGTCGGGTCCAGCGCTTGCCATACACGCCCTTCACCCCGGGAAGGAGGAGGTCGGACACCGGGAACCCCGACGGATCCTCGGCCAGGACCAACGCCCAGTCGCCCAGTCGCTCGACGTAGCGTCCGGGAGACGCATCCGAGGCCCCATGCACCGCCCGATGGGCCGTGGTCTCGACGGGATCGATGAAGCCTTCCCGCAGCTGTCGCGAGGCGGGCGACTGGAATTCGGCCTCCGCCTCGAAGGTCACCTCCGCCCCCGTCTCGGGATGACGGAGCTGGAGCCGCGCCGCATGCAGGTGGAGCCGCGCCGAAGGGGTTCCCCCGTACAGCACATCCCCGAGCAGCGGAAGCCCCTCGCCGGAGGCATGCACCCGGATCTGGTGGGTCCGACCGGTCACGGGCTCCGCCTCGAGCCAGGTCAGGCCCCCCTCGCGTCGGACCACCCGGAATCGCGTCTCTGCCAGGTCTCCAAGGTCGCCCGACCGCACCGCGGTATAGCGATCGCCCACCCGCTCAAGACGGTTGCGGACCACGAATGCCTCGCGGGAAACCGGCCGGTCGGTGGCACAGACATAGCGCTTGTGGGCCTGCCGGCGCGCGAACTGTTCGGTCAGGGAGCGGTTCGCCGTGGGCGTCTTGCCGAAGACCAGGATCCCGCTGGTCTCCTTGTCGAGCCGATGGACGATCGCCAGCGGGGCCCAGCGAGGCTCCCGGTGCCGCAGCCAGTCGTAGATCCCCTCCCCCGCATGGGGTGCCGGCGCATGGGTGTTCCAGCCCGGAGGCTTGTCCACCACGAGGAGGTGATCGTCCTCGTGGATCACACAAGGCGGCAGGGGTGGATCGAGGCGGGACACGGTTCGGAGGGGGAAATGGACCGGGAAAGCCGTAGGAACACTCAGCCGGCCGACCGCACGATCGCGTTCACAAGACCCTCGATCGTGTGGGGCTTCGCCTCAAGGTCCGCCTTCAATCCCAGCGCCTTCAAGGCCTTGCCGGTCTCCGGACCGATCGAGGCGAACCGGATCCCGGGATGCCGCTCCCGGAGGGCCTTCAGGGGGACCCGGGCATTGAAGTGGTCCACCGTGGAGGCGCTGGTGAAGGTGATCCAGTCGGCCCCCTCGGACTGCAGCGAGGCGAGGGCCCCCTCCCGGTCCGAGGTCTCGGGCAGCGTCTGGTAGCAGGCCACATCGTCGACGATCGCACCGAGATCCTCAAGCTCCTGCACGAGCTCGGGGGTTGCGACCTGGGCCCGCAGGCAGAGAATGCGGAGGTTATCGACGGTCTCCACCTCCGCGATCGCCTTGGCCACCTTCCGGGCGACGAACTCCTCGGGCATGGCATCGACGCGGAGATGGTACTCGGCGAGCTTCGCGGCTGTCGCAGGCCCCACCGCTGCGAACCGGATCATTCCGAGGGAACGGATGTCATCGAAGGCCTTGAGGAAGTAGCCGAAGAAGGCCGACACCCCGTTGGGACTGGTGAAGACGATCCAGTTGTACTCGCCGAGTGCGCTCATGCTCTCGTGCAGCGGACCCAGCTGGTCGGGCGGGGCGATCCGGATCGTCGGGATCTCCGTCACCCCGGCCCCCAGCGCCTGGAGCATGGCGGAGAGCTGGCTGGCCTGCTCCCGGGTGCGGGTCACGACCACCCGGCGCCCGATCAGGGGACGGTCCTCGAACCATGAGAGGTCCTTCCGTAGGGCCACCACGCCGCCGAGGACCACCACGGAGGGCGAGCCGACACCGGCCTTCGAGGCCGTCGCCGCGATGTCGCCGAGGGTGCCCGTGACCGTGCGTTGGCGGGACGTCGTCCCCCACTGGATCACCGCGGCGGGCGTCGAGGCCGTCGCACCGTGTTCCAGGAGCCGTCGGGTGATCTCATCGAGACGCTCCATGCCCATGAGGATGACCCGGGTTCCCTCGAGCCGGGCCATGGTCGGCCAGTCGATCCGGGATTCTGGGCGGGTCGGATCCTCATGTCCGGTGAACACGTGGAAGCTGGAGCAGTGGTCGCGATGCGTGATGGGGATCCCGGCGTAGGCGGGTGCCGCGACCACCGAGGACACGCCTGGGACGATCTCGAACGGGATTCCCTCCCGTCGGAGCACCTCGGCCTCCTCGCCGCCCCGGCCAAAGACGAAGGGATCGCCTCCCTTCAGCCGGACCACGAGGCGTCCCTCCCGCGCCTTGGCGACGAGCAGTCGATTGATGTCGTCCTGGGGCATCGCGTGGTGGCCGGCGCGTTTGGCGACCGAGATGCATTCGGCATCGGCAGGCACACGTCGCAGCAGACCCGGGTGGGCCAGGGCGTCGTGGACGACGACCTGGGCCTGGGCCAGGAGCTCGGCACCCCGCAGCGTCAGCAGGCCGCCGTCACCGGGACCCGCACCGACCAGATGGACCATTCCAGAGGACTTCATGGGCCGGCGACGGTACCGATCGGCGGTTCGGAGCACAATCGGGCGCAGCCGACGCTTGTCCCACCGGTGCCTGCCGCTACATTCCCCACTTACCCGATGTCGACGGTCCAGAAAGCACTGAAGATGGTCGCCTGTCCGCACTGCGGATCGAAGGTGTTCATCCCGGGATCCCTTGCCCCGCTGGAGCAGACCCCCTGCTCCAAGTGCCAGGGTTCCCTCATGATGCCAATGATCCTCCGGCAGTTCGAGCTGCGCGCGGAGATCGCCTCGGGCGGCATGGGCACCGTCTACCGGGCGTGGGACAACACCCTCGGACGCGAGGTAGCGGTGAAGCTGATGAAGCAGGAGCTGGTGAACGACGAGGACGCCGTCAACGCCTTCGCCGCGGAGTCCAGGGCCTGCGCCCAGCTCAACCACACCAACATCATCCACATCTACACCTTCGACCAGGAAGGCGACCACCGGTACCTCGTGATGGAACTGGCCGACGCCGGCAGTCTCGACAGTAAGATCGAGGCCGAGCAGCGGGTCTCGGAACTCGAGGTGCTCGACATCGGCATCAAGGTCTCCAGCGCCTTGGCCACCGCTCTGAAGCACGGCCTGCTGCACCTCGACATCAAGCCCGGCAACATCCTGTTCAAAAGCGACGGCGAACCCAAGCTGGTGGACTTCGGGCTCGCACGGAAGGCGGATGCCGACAAGGACTACTACGCGCCGGTGTTCGGCACCCCTTTCTACATCGCCCCGGAAAGGGTCCAGCAGACCGGCGAGAGCTTCCTCAGCGACGAGTATTCCCTCGCCGGAACCCTGTATCACGCGTTGGTCGGGCGGGTCCCTTTCGACGCGCCGACCGTGGAAGAGGTGGTGGCCGCCCAGATCCACACGCCGCTCACACCTCCGATCCAGGCCGCGCCCGACGTCTCCCAGCCCACGAGCGAGGCGCTCGCCCGGGCCATGGCCAAGGATCCCAGGGAACGCTTCGCCAGCTACGAGGAGTTCCGGATGTCTCTGGAGGCCGCACGGAGCCAGCTGCTGATCCGGACCCTGACCGGAGCCGCCCCCGAGCCGGCCCTCGAGTCGGCTCCCACCGAATCCCGCCGTTGGTGGCGGCGCTGAGATTCCCCATGAGAAATCCCATGATCGTCGCCCTCGACGTCACCTCCGCCGACATCGCCGTGGACCTCTCGCGGAAGGTCGCCCCGTTCGTCGGCGCCGTGAAGGTGGGCAAGGAACTCTTCGTCTCGGCCGGACCCGACATCGTCCGCCGGCTCCGCGACACCGGGGCGGCGGTGTTCCTGGACCTGAAGTTCCACGACATCCCCAACACGGTCGCCAAGGCGGTTTCCGCCGCCGTCCGCCTCGACGTCCAGATGCTCACCCTCCACTGCAGCGGGGCGAGCGCGATGCTGGCGGCCGCCGAACAGGCGGCCCAGAAGACGGCAGCCGAATGCGGTCGGCCCGCTCCGCTCCTGCTGGGGGTGACGGTCCTGACCAGCATGGATTCCGCGGCGCTGGCCGAGCTGGGCGGCGAGACCGATCCCGCCCGTCAGGTGGAACGACTGGCCCGACTGGGCGTCGGTGCCGGACTCCGGGGCCTCGTCTGTTCTCCACTCGAGCTTCCAATGCTGCGGCGGATCCTCCCCGCGGAGGTCCAGCTGGTGACCCCGGGGATCCGTACAGGATCCGAGGGGGCCGACGATCAGAAACGCACCCTGAGCCCCGAGGAAGCCATCGCAGCCGGTGCCTCCTGGCTCGTCATCGGACGCCCCATCTACGCCGCAGCCGACCCCGCGGAAGCCGCGCGCCGGATCCTCGGTCGCATCCAGGGTTAGGCCGCGATCCGCCCGACCCGGGTGGCGCACGAACCGAAGGGGCCTGCATCCCCGAGATCAGGGTGGCGGCGCCTCCGTCCCTGGCCAAGGATCCCGGCCATGCCCCGCATCACCCGACGCCGATTCCTCGGAAACTCCCTCGGGGGAAGCCTCGCCGTGGCCTGCCTGCCCGAGGCCCTCGCCGGATCCGTCCCGGGCCCCGACACCCTTCCGCCCCATCAATCGCAGACCCCGCCCGGAATCCATGGGTATGCGGACTCCCACTCCATCATCGCCGGAAAGACGCTCCGCCTCCACCTCAGCGCCGACCGACCCCATCGGATCCGGATCTGCAGACTGGGCCACGGAGTGGATGATCCAGGCACGGACATCGTCCTGGCCGAGTCGGAGGTCCTGCCCGCCCACCCGCAGCCGATCCACCCAGGCTCCTACATCCACATTCCAGAATCCCTCGTTCGGCCCACCCAGGAGCTGACCCTCGAGGCCTGGGTGCGGCCTTGGTCGCTCGACAGGCTCCAGGGAGTCCTGAGCCAGGAGGACAAGGAGGATTCCAGCGGGTTCGCCCTTGGGATCGGCAGGGATGGGTATGTCGGCTTCTACCTCGGCGACGGGGTCTCACCGGACGACGACGTGGTCCACAGGACCCCTGCCGGCGTGCTTAAACGAGGCCAGTGGCACCATCTGGTCGCCACCTTCGACGGAGCCACCAAACAAGTCCATGTGGACGGCATCCTCAGGGGGGAGTGGACCTTCAGGAACCCGTTCCGGACCGGAACCCATCCGCTTCGACTCGGGGCCATGGGGGAGCGCGGCGCCGCGGTCCGCTTTCTGGATGGGGATCTCGCCATGGTCGTCCTGCGCAGTGCAGCCCTGTCCCCGGAGGAGGTCCGGGAGCGCTGGCTTCAACGCGGCCTGAAGCCCGCCACGGGGCGGTCGATCCTCGGGTGCTGGACCTTTTCGGAGGAGAGGGGAGACCAGGTGGCCGACAGCTCCGTCCACCGGCGACACGGCCGTCTCATCAACCGTGGCACCTGGATGATCGGGGGCCCCTCCTTCGTCGCCGATGTCGCCCGCTTCGGGGGATACGACCCCCGGCAGGATCCGAACCGCGGCCACGGCATCCGGCTCGCCTCGGACGACCTGTATGACTGCCGCTGGAATGCGGGGTTCTCCTGGACCGCTCCCAAGACGACCCGACCGGGGATCCATGTTGCGCGGGTGATTCCGGAGGGCGGGGGGCGTCCCTGCGACATCACCTTCCTCGTCCGGGCCCCACGTCAGAGACGCGTCCAGGACCTGCTGGTGCTCTGCTCCACCAACACCTGGCGGGCCTACAACGGAGCCCCCTTCGGCATCCTCCCGGAGACCCTGCACGCGGTGATCAGCACCGATGGCCCAAGGAACTCCCCCGGGGAACCACCGGCCTACAACCTCTACCGGCGTCATGCCGCCGGACAGGGCACCTACCAGGTCGGCCTGAGGATGCCGTGGCCGGTCGCGGGCCCCTACGTCCTCTACGGAGGCACGACACGCTATTCCCATCTGATGCGGGCGGAACGGTTCCTCCACACCTGGCTGGAGCGGGACGGATACCGCTTCGATGTCGCCGCCGATGATGACCTCCATCGGGATCCGGATCTGCTCCGCCGGTACCGCGTGGTGGTCCTCAACGGCCACAGCGAATACTGGTCGCTCCCCATGCTGTCCGGACTCGAGGCCTTCCTGCGATCGGGAGGCCGGCTTGCGGTGCTCTCCGGCAACTCCCTGTTCTGGCGTGTCGGCTTCGATGCCGACGGCACGGTGATGGAATGCCGGAAGGTCGACGCGCCCGGCAACCAGATGGAGCCCTGGGAGCGGGGCGAATGCTGGCACAGCGGGGACGGTCTCCGCGGGGGACTCCTGCGTGACTGTGGCCATCCGGGCTGGCAGTATGTCGGGTTAGAGACCCTGGGATGGAACGACCAGGACAATCCCCGGAACTTCGGTCCCTACATCGCGGGCACCTCGGATCATCCCCTGTTCCACCACCCCGAGGAGACCGGCATCCGCCCCGGCGACCGGTTCGGACACGGACCCGACGGCTCTGTGCCCCTCGCCAACGGTCACGAATTCGACCTGCGGCTCTCCACCCTGGCTCGGCTCCAGGAACTCCCAAATCCGCCCGACGTGTCCGTGCCCCCGGATCCGGACGGGATGGTGGCGCTCGCGAACGGCGTCATCCCCTGGGCGGAGGGAGGATCGGCGTTCGACTACTTCTTCCGGCCGATCCGTCCCAAGACGGACCAGGGCGGCGAGATGATCTACTGGGAACGTCCGGAGGGAGGAACGGTGTTCAACGCCGGCAGCATCGGATCCGGGTGGGCCCTCTCGGTCGACCCACGGTTCCAGACTCTGATGCGGAATGTGCTGGCCCGGTTCGGAGTCCGGCCCGCCGAGCCCCGTGACAGGGTCAGCCCACCCAGAACCAGTGGATGAATCCGCAGCCGTCGCAGACCAGGCACTGGACCTGCCGATCGGCCCACTCGGGATTCATGGTCGTGACCATAGCCGTATCCACATGGGATCGACGGCGATGGAACGATTCGGCGCTGCACATGAGACATTTCAGCCGGCGCCCGTTGAGCTCAACCGGGGTCGCATCGGTCTTGAGGGAGGTCAGGGACATGGGAGTCGTTGGATGGGCCCCGGCATGGACCACCCCATCGACACACCACGCCACGCGTGGCACGGACCGGGCGGAAGACCTTAGGGGACTATCGACAGAAGTGCCAGAGACCTCGTCCGTTGGGAAGCCTGAGATTGCGCGCGACCGAGACATCCGCCGCTCCCGGGACCGGTGATCGGACGGTTCTCGGACCTTCCCTCCCCTCCCACGGAGCGATAGGTTGGCTGTCCAGTGAACGACGACGGCACACGAGCGGTGAGGACGGTGATCGGACTCTTTGTCGGCACCCTCTTCTTCTACATCAGCGTCTACGGCGGGTGCATGGCCTATCGACGTCAGGGCGGCCCCTGGGTCATCACCCAGGACAAGCTGCCCGATGGCACCCCGATCGTCCGGATCGAACACCATCGGATCCTCTCGAACGCCCCGGTGACACTGCGGTTCCCCGGTGAGGTCGCCCCGGCCCGGTTCACCAACCATCCCCTCCTGCGGATCTACTCCCAGCCCAACACCAACGCCATGCCCTACGGTCCGGTGGTGTTCCTCGACACCACCTTCCTTCCCGGCAACGTCACCCTCGATGTTTTCGGACACCTCGTGGAGATGATCCCAAGGACCCTCTTCATCGACGGCAAGGACGTGGGCTGGAACCCGGGCACCAACATCACCGTCTCGCCCGACTACAAACTGCCCGTCGAGGTCCGTCCAAAGCCCAAGAAGCGCTGATCCGGAAAACCCGACCGGGCCCGACCTCCCCCCGTCTCCCGGCTCAGCGCGGATCCCGCGCGATCCACCGCGTGAGCCACGGATCCAGCCGGGACAGCATCCACCACGACAGCCGGTCCTTCAGCCGATCCCCGGCCGACCGCGTCCGTACCCACGACTCGAGATCGACCCGCTGGCTTCGCGCGACGAGTTCCTCGGCGACCCTCCAGCCTCGCCGAACGACGTCGGACTGCGTGACCCGAAGCATGACCTCGTGGTTAATGTGGAGGCTGCGGGTGTCGAGATTCGACGAGCCCACGCAGACCGAGCGCTCCGTGAGGTAGAGCTTCGCATGGAGGATCTGCGGCTGGTATTCGAGGATCTCGATGCGGCTCCGGAGGAAGCGGGAATACAGATGCCAGGCGGCCCTCCGGGCGATTGCGACGTCGGACCGTCCGGGCACCACGATGCGGACCCGCGCGCCGCGGGCCGCCGCGCCCCGGAGCCATCGACGGATGCGCCGTCCCGGAAGGAAATAGGCCACGACCAGCAGGATGTCCCCCGCCGGTCGCCAGTCCTCCCGGAGCACTCGTTGGAAGGAGCTTGTGAACGGACCCGGACCCGAGGCCAGCAGCTGGACATCGGGGGCGATCGCCCTCGGGAGGGCGGGTCCACCCCGGCCCAGCAGACTCCGCAATCGGGATCCCGAGGCGGCGAGGCTCCACATCCGGTCGAAATCCGCCGCGAGCGCCGGCACAGGTTCCCCCGTCACCGAGAGCCCGACATCCGCCCAGCCCCGGTCCATGCCATCCCCGGAGTACTCCTCGGCGATGTTGAATCCGCCCAGTCCCGCCACCTGGTCGTCCACGACCACCAGCTTCCGGTGGTTCCGGATCGGCAGACGATGGAACCCCGAGGCGTTGAACCATCGGACCTGGCCCCCAGCCGCGATCAGGTCGTCCCAGAACCCCTGGGGAATGGCGGAGGAACCGACTCCGTCCAGCAGCACCCGGACCCCGACACCCCGGAGCGCGGCCAACGTGAGGGCGCTGGCAACCGCCCTCCCGATCGCGTCCGGCATCAGGATGTAGACCTCGAACCGGATGGAGACCCGGGCTTCGTTGATCGATCGCAGGAGCCGGGTGAAGAAGTCCCGCCCCGTCGCGACCCATTCGTAGGCCCCAGGTTCAGGCACCAGGGTCATGGCCTTCCCGTTTCGAAAGGAGCCATTTGGCGCGTCGGACCCAGACCTTCTCGCGCTGCCGATCGAAACGCGGTGCGTGGGCGTCGTCGTTGACGACCTCCTGGAGTTCCTGCCGGGCCCGGGACAGGTCGCCACGCTTCTGCAGCAGTTCGGCAAACTGGACCTTCGCCCGGGCATAGCTGTGGCTCACCAGGACCTGCTCCCATTCCCGGATCGCCGCGTCCGACTCTCCCACGGCGGTCAGGGCCTCAGCCAGGGCCATGCGCGTCTGGCCGTAGTCATGCTTCGGATCCGACCGGAGCACCGACTCAAGGAGCGGACGCGCCTCGGCAGGACGCTGCTGTCGGAGCAGACACAGTCCCAGATGCGCCTGGGCCTCCAGATCCTCGGCATCCCGCTGCAGCGCGGCCCGGTAGCTCTCCTCGGCCAGCGTCAGCTTTCCCTGCTCGAGGTAGATGTCGGCGAGGTCGAGGTGGTCCCGGGCGTGGTCGAGGTTGTAGATCCGGCCCTTGAGCTCCTTGATGCGACGCCGGGTTTTGGATCCCGGCCACTCCCAGCCCGCACCCCCACCTCCGCCCCCACCCGAGGCGGGACCCTCCTGTCGGTAGACCATGAGCCAGTAGAAGAGGGCGCTCAGGACCGAGAAGAAGAAGATGAAGATCGCCCAGATCCACTCCCGGCGACGCACGGCGTCGGTGAACATCCACAGCTGGAACGGAAGGAAGATCCAGAAGACGGGTTCCGAGAAGACCACCCACGGATTGGTCAGGATCTGGTACATCGCGCGTCCACCGAGGCTGGTGTCCAGCCGTCGCCTTGGCAAGGAACCGGAACAGGCGTGTCCCGACTCCTTGAAAATGTCCCCGTGTGAACTCGATAAGAATGTCCCTATGGAGTGGCGCCGCCGGGGTCTGATCGCTGGCGCCGCATATGGGACAGTCCGCGGGTGTCCCGCGCCATCCGGGAAAAACTTTGACCCGACGGCACCCGGCTGGAAACGTCTCCGCCCTTGACATGACTCCGAACCGCATCCTCCCCGATCTCCAATCCTCCCTCCTGGTCGAAGACGTCCGCCAGGAAGCCTCCGGTAACCTCATTCTCGTGGGCGTGCTCGGCGTCATCCGGGTCCCGCAGGTCCCGATCGCCGCCCCCAAGGTCTGCGTGGTCAACCGCTGGTGCTCTGGCATCGGCCAATTCACCGAGCAGGTCCGGATCGTGGCCCCCGATGGCCAGCAGGTGCTCCGGAAGAGCAATGCAAAGTTCGCGCTGCCCGACCCGACCCAGACCGCCACCTTAGTGAGCGTGTTCCCCGGGATCGAGTTCCCGGTGGCCGGCGTCTACCACGTCGAGATCCTCGTCGACGACGTCATGAAGGTCCGATTCCCGGTTCCCGTGATCGTCGTCCAGCAACCCGGACAGCAGGCCCCGCCGGCGCAGTGACATCGACCTGAACCCCTGGAACCCAAAGGGCCCGTCCGATCCTGCATCGGACGGGCCCTCTGCTTGGATGGGGGCGCCGACAACCTGTCAGCGGGGGTGGACGCAACCCCCGCCGCGGCCGTAGGCTGGAACGATGGACGGCGAGCAAGGGACCGCTCAGGGGTCCACCTCCTGGGTGACCCGGCTCGGGGCCTGGCAGCCCTTCACGGGGCCCGGGTTGGCGGCCTTTGCGCGCACCCATGCCACCCGTCTCCTGCTGTTCCACCTCGCCACCGCCCTCCTCGCCTCCGCCGCCATGGTCTGGAGCCTCCACCTCGCCTGGGCGCCGGTGGTCCTGGACGCGATTGAACAACTGCCCGAGTCGGGCGCAGAGATCCGCGCAGGACGGCTCCAGTGGTCGGGCGAACCGGAACGCCTCCTGTCGGAACGCCCCAAGCTCGCCATCGCCATCGACGCCGGGGACGGACCCGGACTCGGCCAGAGCGCCGACCTGCAGGTCGAGCTGCATCCGGACTCGGTCCACCTCCGGGGGATCCTGGGGCATGTCGCACTTCCCTATCCGGTCGGACTCGAGCTGCCCATGGACCGCACCCGGGCCTCGGCCGCCTGGGGGGCATGGCGCCCCCCGTTTCTCGCGCTCGGTGGTGGAGCGGCTCTTGTCGTCGCCCTGCTGGCCGGCTGGACCCTGGCCACCCTCCATGCCCCGGGCCTCGCCTTCATGGGGTGGATCTCACGACGAGATCTCGGACTCCCGGGAGCCTGGCGGCTCGCCCTCGCGAGCCTCTTTCCGGCCAGCCTTGTGCTGGACGGCGCCCTGCTCCTGTATGCAAGCCACTGGATCCGCCTGCCCACCCTCGCGGCCTTCCTCCCCGTTGCCCTCCTGATCGCCTGGATCGCCATGCTCCGGGGCGTGGCCTGCCTCCCGGCGATCCCGAAGGAACCCGCAACCACCAAGCCGAACCCCTTCGACGGAAACCCCGGGGCCGACACCCGCCGGACCGGTTCCGGACGCAGCAACCCCTTTGGTTGACCGACCATGCGCCACTTCTTCATCGGCCCGTTCATCAAGACCGACCTGCTCGTCACCTGGCTCGAGAAGCACGGCATCGACGCCCGCATGGAACCGGTCGACCCCTCGGCGGATGACCTCGACCTCGGCCGGGAGATGCGGGTCCTGGTCGCGGAGACCGACTACGACCGGGCCCACCAGCTTTTCTTCGAGGAACGACAGGACGAACTATGAACCCCCAGGACCTTTCAGGACGGATCGATCGGATCGAGGCGAGCCTCGCCCACCTCGACCGGTTGATGGAACAGCTCAACGACGCCCTCGTGGAGCAGGGCCGGCATCTGATCCGGCTCCAGAAGCGCGTCGACCAGCTGGCCGAAAGCCTCGAGGCCCGCGACGCGGCCAGCAACCCCATGCCGATCGAGCGTCCGCCCCACTACGGACGTTGAGCGCGGCAGCGGCAGACGGCCCCCGCTTGTAAAAGCGGTGGGCGTAACGCCCCGTCCCGGCCACACTCCCCCCATTCCATGAAACACCTCTCCGCACTGATCTTCCTGCTGGTCGCCCTGCTCCCTGCGCAGGCCGAGAAGACGATCGTTCTCGTCGCCGGCTCCGCCAGCCACGGCAAGGGCGAACACGAGTTTCGCGCCGGTGCCCTTCTCCTCGCCGACGCCCTGAACGCCAACGGGTACAAGACCCTGGTGGCCAGCAACGGCTGGCCCGCGGATCCTTCCATCCTGCAGAAGGCCGACGCCATCCTGCTCTTCGCCAACGGTGGAGAGGGCCACCCGGCGATCCAACCCGACCGCATGAAGCTCCTCGACAGCCTCGCCGCCAAGGGAGTCGGCATCGGCGCCGCCCACTACGGCGTCGAGGTCCCAAAGGGCGATCCCGGCGCCGCCATGCTCCGCTGGACCGGTGGGTACTTCGAAACGTTCTGGAGCGTGAACCCGACCTGGACCGCCACCTTCAAAGAGTTCCCCGAGCACCCGGTCGCACGCGGCCTGAAGCCATTCCACATCGAGGACGAGTGGTACTTCCACATGCGGTTTGTCCCCGACATGAAGGGGGTGACGCCCATCCTGAGCGCTATGGCCCCAGCCGAAACGATGCAGCGCGGAGACGGCCCCCATTCCGGAAACACGGCGGTCCGCGAATCCGTCAAGCGCGGCGAACCCCAGGTGCTGATGTGGACCTACAATCGTCCCGGTGGCGGACGCGGCTTCGGCTTCACCGGCGCCCACTTCCACAAAAACTGGGGCAACGAGAGCTTTCGCAAGGCCGTGCTCAATGCGCTGGTTTGGATCTCCGGCGACGCGATCCCGAAGAACGGCATCCCGTCGACCGTGACCGCGGACCAGCTGGCCCGGAACCAGGATCCCAAATAACGGCTCCTCCCCACACACTCCGCTTCCGTCGGATCCCATGAAGCCACGCTGCCTCGCCGCATTCTCCGCATTCGCCGGCGGCATCCTCTTGGCGGGCACCCAGGCCGCCGAGACACCGACACCCATGATCCCCACCACGGGGTTCCCGGGACTCGACGGCTACCGGCGGTCCCGCATCGCGGTGTTCACCGATGACTACGGCGAACTGGGCCGCTACCGCGCGGACAACGCCAAGGTGAAGTCCCAGGTGGAGGCGCATCGTGTCGTCTTCTTTGGCGACTCCATCACGGACGGCTGGAACCTCGGCAACTACTTCCCGGGGAAACCCTATGTGAACCGCGGGATCGGAGGTCAGACCACCTCCCAGATGCTGGTCCGGTTTCGACAGGACGTCATCGACCTGAGACCCACGGCGGTGGTGATCCTCGCGGGCAGCAACGACATCGCCGGGAACTCGGGTCCCATCCGCGACGAGGACATCGAAGCCAATCTCGCGAGCTTCATCGACCTCGCCCGGTCTCACGGCATCCAGGTCGTCGTGGGCTCCGTAATTCCGGTCCACAACCACAACCCGCGCGCCCAGGAACTGTTCGACCAACGTCCCCCCGCACGGATCCGAACCCTCAACGAACGGATCCAGAAACTCTGCGCCCGGGAGAAGGTCGCGTACCTGGACTACTTCGGAGCGATGGTCGACGCCAACGGACTGCTCCGGAAGGAACTGGCCGACGACGGTCTGCACCCGAACGACGCCGGATACCGGGTCATAGCTCCGCTCGCGGAGGCGGCGATTGCCAAGGCAACCGGGCGGTAATATCGGAAACCGAATCGCCAGGATCGGATTGCAAGAAGGCGGCTCCCATCAAAACCGATCGAAACATGACGCCAATAGAGATCCTTACAGGGCTTAAGGCAGACTCAGCAGAATTCCCGGAAACCGCCGCTCGGGCGGCGATCGAGCAGCAGGAATCCGTCGCACCCTTTCTGTTGGAGATGATGGAGGCCACAGCCGCGGATCCAGAGGGCCTGTCCCATCTTGGAAACGACAAATCGCTCCTCATCGCGACCTACCTGCTCGCCCAATTCCGTGAGTCCCGAGCCTTGGAACCGCTCTGCCGTGTGCTGAGGTAGGACGAGAGGAAAGTTGAGGGCTACTTCGGTCGCTTCCTCGGCGAGGATTTCGGTCGGGTGTTGGCCTCCCTCTACGGTGGGAATCCGAAACCCATCCAGGATCTGATCGAATGCCAACCGGCAAGCGAATGGGTGAGGGCGGCAGCCATCGAGTCCCTCGCCATGATCGCAATCAACCAGCCGCAGGACCGGGCCACGGTGAAATCCTGTCTGGAGGATCTGCTCAGAAACCGCCTCGAGCGGGATCCGAACCAGGTCTGGGGGGCCATGGGACTCGTGGTCGGCAGGCTTCGGCTGGCACGGCTTCTCCCTGAACTGAAGCAGGCCTATGACGAGAGTCCTGGGGATCCGTTCGGCTTTGAATTCCCGGCGTGTGTCACGGAGGCGACCTCACCGGAGGGGGACCCCGAAATCCATGATCGACTTGATTGCGGTCTGATTGACGACGCGATCCGGGTTCTGACAACCCCATTCGGACCTCTCGATAATCCCTACACGGTCTGGGACGACGAAGGCGAAGACGAGGACGCCCTGCTGAATTTGGACGACGACCCTGAGATGCAATCCGGGCCGTGGACTCCCGAGGTGCCGCCATTTGTGGCGAATGATCTCGGGCAGGACTCTCCAACAACATTCCAGGGGTCACTGAAGATCGGCCGCAACGACCCCTGCCCCTGCGGCAGCGGCAGGAAGTCCAAGAAGTGCTGCCACCCCTGATGAGGCCTCGCCTCCCGAGGCGGATCCTCCGGGGGTTCAGAGCACCCTGAACACCTTGGCAGCCGCGGCAACCGTCGCCCGAAGGTCCTCCTCTGTGTGGGCGGTCGACAGGAAGCCCGCCTCGAACTGGCTCGGGGCAAGATAGACGCCGCGCTCCAGCATCCCATGGAAGAACCGGGCGAACCGGGACCGGTCGCTCGTCAGGGCGTCTGAGAGATTCCAGACCGGCCGGTCCGTGAAGTAGGCGCAGAACATGGAGCCAATCCGACGGAACTGGACAGCGACCCCGGCCGATCGCGCGGCCTCACCCATTCCTTCCTCGAGAAGCCGCCCCAAGGCTTCCAGTCGGGGATACGCATCGACACGGGCGAGCTCATCGAGGGCTGCAATGCCCGCCGCCATGGCCAAGGGGTTCCCGCTCAACGTTCCCGCCTGATAGACCGGCCCGAGTGGGGCCAGCCGGTCCATGATATCCCCGCGTCCGCCGAATGCCCCGACAGGAAGGCCGCCACCGATGATCTTGCCGAAGCAGCTGAGATCCGGCGTCAGACCCAACACCTCCTGCGCCCCGCCTCGGGCAAGCCGGAACCCGGTCATGACCTCATCGGCGATCAGCACCACACCATGATGCGTGCACAGGGTCCGGAGGCGTTCGAGGAATCCGGGGCGTGGGAGATAGAGTCCGGCATTGGCAGGAACCAGTTCCAGGATGACGCAGGCCAGCTCGGATCCCCAGGCCGAGAACGCATGCTCGAGGGCCTCGAAATCGTTGAAGGGCAGCACCCTCGTGTGGCGCGCTAGGTCCGCCGGCACCCCGGCGCTGTCGGGTTGTCCCAGCGTGAGCGGTCCCGACCCGGCCTTGACCAGCAACGAGTCCCCATGCCCGTGGTAGCAACCGTCGAATTTCACAACGCCATCCCGCCCCGTGAACCCGCGGGCGAGACGGAGGGCCGACATGCAGGCTTCGGTGCCGGAATTGCAGAACCGCAGTTTCTGGATCGAGGGGACCCACGCCTTCACCCGACGCGCCAGCTCGATCTCCAGCGGGTTGGAAACGCCGAAGCTCGTCCCGCGCCCCGCCGCGGCCTGCACCGCACCGATGATGGCGGGATGGGCATGTCCAAGAATGGCCGGCCCCCAGGTCCCCACGTAGTCGATCAGCTCCGCGCCATCCACCGTCCGGAGCCGCGCCCCCGAGGCGGAGTCCACGAAGAAGGGTGTCCCGCCCACCGCCCGGAATGCCCGCACTGGCGAATTCACTCCGCCTGGAAAATGATCAAGTGCCTCCCTGAACAGGGCGGCTGAGGTCGTACGGGTTGAATCGGTCGGCAATGGGAGATCCATTCGGATTCGGGAACCTGATGGTGCAGACCCGCGGTCCGATCGACAAATCCTCCCGCGCGAAACCTGCTCGGACCGCATCCGACGTCTCTGCGCTTCAAACCCCCGCTTGTCTCATGGGAGCGGGATTCCCTAGTCTCCTTGGACTCAACCACACATCACTCCTCGACTTCATCCCATGGCAAAGAAATCCCTGCGCATCGGTCTGATCGGCTACGGCTTCATGGGCCGAGCCCACTCCAACGCCTACGCCAAGGTCGGCAACTTCTTCGACTCCGAGTACCAGCTCGTCCGCCAGGCCGTCTGCGCCCGCGACGAGGAGAAGGTCCGCCAGTTCGCCTCGCGCTGGGGCTACGCCTCGATCGAGACCGACTGGCGCAAGCTCATCGCCCGTGACGACATCGACGTCATCGACATCGCGGTCCCGAACAACCTCCATGCCGAGATCGCCATCGCCGCCGCCAAGGCCGGCAAGATGATCCTGTGCGAGAAGCCCCTCGCCATGAACTCGAAGGAGGCCGAGAAAATGGTCGCCGCCGTCGAGAAGGCCAAGGTGCCCAACATGGTCTGGTACAACTACCGCCGCTGCCCGGCGGTCGTGCTCGCCAAGCAGCTCATCGACGAGGGACGCCTCGGAAAGATCTTCCACTACCGCGCCAACTTCCTCCAGGACTGGACCATCAGCGCCGACCTCCCCCAGGGCGGCGCCGCGCTCTGGCGCCTCGACGTCAAGGCCGCGGGCTCCGGGGTCACCGGGGATCTCCTCGCCCACTGCATCGACACCGCCCTCTGGCTCAACGGCGGCATCAAGGACGTCAACGCCATGACCGAGACGTTCATCAAGCAGCGCACGCATCAGCTGACGGGCAAGGTCGAGAAGGTCGGCATCGACGACGCCTGCGCATTCCTGTGCCACTTCAACAACGGCTCCCTGGGTCTGTTCGAGTCCACCCGCTACGCCCGCGGCCACAAGGCGCTCTACACCTTCGAGATCAACGGCGAGAACGCCTCCATCAAGTGGGACCTCCACGACCTGCACCGCCTCCAGTGGTTCGACCACAAGGACGAGGGCAAGCTGCGTGGATGGCGTTCAATCCACGTCAGCGACGGCGACCATCCGTACTGCGGCAAGTGGTGGGTGCCGGGCCTCCAGCTGGGCTACGAGCACAGCTTCGTGCACCAGGTGGTCGAGTTCCTCCAGGGCCTCGAGAGCGGCAAGCCCGCCCGCCCGAGCTTCCGCGACGGTCTCGCGACCGACTACGTCGTCGACGCCGTGCTCAAGTCCGCCAAGGGACACCGCTGGGAGAAGGTCAAGCAGGTCAAGGGATGAGGGGGGAAGGTTGAGAGATGGGAGCTGAGAGCTGAGAGTTCAAGGCAGCCTCAGGGCTGCTCCGGTGGGTGCCGCAGTGCTCTGCAGCACGGGGTGCGACAGCGCCCACCCAACCCCAGACTCCACCCCGTAAAGGGCCTACCGATGAACTAGACCCGGATGTCCCTGCCCTTCCCTCTCCAGCCCGGCGGGATCATAGCGTGTAGCCGACGGTTGAGCGCAGCGACACCGCAGGACATTCACGCCCCGGATCCTCCTGCATCCTGGAATGATGACAGCCCCGTCGAGAAACCCTCTGTCGAGGACCCACAACGAGGTCCGCTCAGCCATCCACCGAAAGCGACGAAGAACCATTTTTTATCGGCAGCCTGACCCGATGACCATCGAACTGGTGGATATTACCTGTGGCGAACGCGAGCTGCCCAGAAGAGTGAAGTAGCTCTGGGCCAGCCATCCGGGTCCTTCATCGCAGTGGCTCGCTAAAGGGCTAGAAGGCTCGATCCACCGAACCGAATGGAGTCCATTCAGACCGCCGCGTGTCGACAACCCGGGGTCCCTAGGTCCACTGGTTCATGGGCCAACACGAGCTCCGTTCAGCCGCATGGAGCCGCCCCACCAGATGGGTCTGGCCCCGCCAGTCGCCATGGACTTCGAGGTTCATGATCGGGCGCGCCGTATCAGTTGCGGCAGGCGGCGCTCATCGAAGCCCAGCTCGAGTTCATCGGTGGCGGGCGCGGCGAGGTTTGCCAGCCCTTGTTATCCGCCAGCGTGGAAACCGGAAAACCCGGATTGCCTCTTTGAGGTTCTTCCCCGTTGTCAGGGATTGATGGGCGGATGGACGCCGTGGGGGGCGACCCGTCCGATTCCGGAGACATCGGTTCGGTGGGCCATGCAGATGGGCTCACCGAGGACGAAGAAGAATCTCGCCTTTCTCCCTCCCCGGTTCCGTCCATTGCCCGGGACACAGGACCGCAGGACCGGTCCCACGGAGCATTTGCCTTCCCTGCCACCGGGGGTGGGGGCACGATCTCCAGCGGTGTCTCCCATGAATCCATCGTCGGATCCCAACGCGCCGTGGTGGCGTCTCCTGAACCGCTACCAGTGGTTCGTCCTGGTTGTCGCCGCGCTGGGCTGGCTGCTCGACTGCATGGATCAGCAGCTGTTCGTCCTCGCCCGGGCTCCCGCCATGAAGGAGCTGCTGGCCGTTGGATTCCAGCGTCCGGCCACCCCTGCCGAGATCGGCGAGTACGGGGGCTATGCCACCGCCATCTTCATGCTGGGCTGGGCATCGGGCGGACTTGTGTTCGGAGTGCTGGGGGATCGATGGGGACGTGCCAAGACGATGCTGCTCACCATCGTGCTCTACTCGGGATTCACCGGCCTGAGCGCATTTGCGACCCATTTTGCCGATTTCGCCCTGTACCGGTTCCTGACCGGACTGGGCGTTGGCGGGGAATTCGCCGTCGGAGTCTCCCTCGTCGCCGAGGTCATGCCCTCCCGGGCCCGTCCCTATGCGCTGGGTCTCCTCCAGGCGCTGTCGACCGTCGGCAACATGACGGCCGCCTTCATCGGCATCTCGCTGAGCGTCCTCGAGCAGGGACAGAACCTCGCCGGCTGGGCTCCGTGGCGGTGGAAGTTCGTCGCCGGTGCCCTGCCCGCCCTGATCGTCATCTTCGTCCGACGCGGACTCAAGGAGCCGGATGCCTGGCTCGCGACGCGCAACCAGCCCGAGCTGCGGAAGCGGATGGGCGACTACGGCGAGCTGTTCGGCAACCCGAACTGGAAGCTGCCGGCGACCCTCGCCGGGATCACCCTGACCGGCGCCATCCTGCTCGCTTTCCTCGGTCCCAAGGCATGGTCCGATGCCGTTGTCCTCCCGGGCTTCTCCCAGCTCAAGCTGTCGGTCGTGGGCGTCGGACTCGTCTCCTTCGGATTCGGGCTGTGGTGCATCTTCGGCGGCGGGGGTGACACCCGATACCGCGGACGTGCCGTGACGGGACTACTCCTCGCCCTGAGTGGAGTGATCGGGGTGTGGGGCATCGCCTTCTTCAGCGCCGACCTTGTCCGGGGCGTGCTCGAGAAGAAGCTGCTGGCGGAGACCCTTGGGATCTCGCCCGACGCGGTCGCCCGCCTGATCCGCGAGGGCGAAGTGAAGGAACAGCTCGCCGCCAAGGGAATCGATCCGCAGTTCATCCCGTCGCAGCTCACGCGCTGGACCGGCATCAACTCGATGGTCCAGAACTTCGGAGCCTTCTTCGGCATCTACGGCTACGGGCTCCTCTCGCAGCGCATCGGCCGCAAGCCGGCGTTCGCGATCAGCCTGGTGTCGGCGATGCTGGCGACCGCGGCGACCTTCTGGTTCCTGCGGGATTTCAAGGACATCTTCATCTTCGTCCCCCTGATGGGGTTCGCGACGTTGTCGCTCTTCGGTGGGTACGCGATCTATTTCCCCGAGCTCTTCCCGACGCGGCTCCGCAGCACGGGCACGAGCTTCTGCTACAACGTCGGCCGGTTCATCGCGGCGGCGGGGCCGGCCGCGTTGGGGATCCTGACCGGCGTTGTCTACGAGGACACCGCAGAACCCCTGCGGTACGCCGGCATCACGATGTGCGCCGTGTATTTCATCGGCCTCATCGCCCTGCCCTTCGCACCCGAGACCAAGGACCAGCCCCTCCCGGAGGAGGAACGAGGGGCAGCCCACTGAGGCTGCGTGCGACCGGCACGTGCCGGTACACCCAACCACATCCTCCCCTTGCCATCGTGTCCAGGAACCTCCGCCGTCCGAGGAAGGTCCGAGGAGACCTGGGTGCGCCTGGCGATGGATTCCCCGCCTCGACCCCCTGCATCCGCAGCGGGATGGAGGTGCTCCGAATCCTTCTCGGCCTCGTCCTGCTCCTCCCCGCCCTCGGTCAGGACGAGGAATTCAAGACCCGGCTCTCGCCGTCGGAGCGGATGACCCGGCCCCATCTCGAGGCGGCCCATCGCTCCGCCTCCCGGTTCCAGAGGATCCGCCGGCCGATCCCGGAGCGGTCCGGGTTCCACGACTTCCGCTGCATCCTCCATGCCCACGCCGAGGATTCCACCCACACCGGCGGGACCCGTCGGGAGATGTGTGGCGACGCCGTCCGGGCCGGCGTCCACGGGATTCTTCTCACGGACCATTTCCGTCCGCCGCGCGACTTCATGGACTCGTGGCGGTTCAGGACCAACGGGGTGCTGTTCATCCCCGGGTCGGAGGTCCGCGGATTCCTCGTCCACCCGCCGCGATCGATCCTCGGGGCGATGCAGCTGCCAACCGACCGTTTCGTCGAGGCCGTGACCCAGGACGACGGGATGGTCTTCCTCTCGCACATCGAGGAGCGTCCGGATCACCGGCTGGATGGCCTCACGGGTCTCGAGATCTACAATCGCCATTACGATGCCAAGCAGGACTTCCGCGGGATGCTGACCCTGGGCTTGAGGATGACCGATCCGGATCAGGCGGCGGAACTGGCGGCGCTCCTGAAGGAATTTCCTGACGAGCTCCTCGCATCCCAGGTGCAGTACCCGACCGCCTATCTGGAGAAGTGGGATGAGGGCACGAGGACCCGTCGTCTCACCGGCGTCGCGGCCAACGACTGCCACCACAATCAGGTGCTGATCGTGAAGATGGTGGATGTCGACACGGTCAGGGTCGGGACAGTGGTCGACAAGGACGAGAGCATGCAGTCGATCAGTGCCACGCTGCGCCCGTCGATCCGACGCCTCACCCGCGGACGAAACCCTGGAGACATCCTGGTACGGCTGGACTTCGACCCGTACTTCCGTTCCTTCCGGAACGTCTCAACCCACGTCGTGGCCCCGTCGCTGGAGGAGGCGGCCCTGCGCCGATCGCTTCGGGAGGGTCGGGCCTATGTGAGCCATGATTGGATGTGCGATCCGACAGGCTTCCAGTTCGAGACGGATGGGGGATGGATGGGGGACGAGGTGGCATGGCATCCCGGACTCGAGCTGCGGACCAGGCTGCCGGTTCCAGCCCAGATCCGGATCCTGCGCCACGGCGAGGAGATCGTCTCGGGTCATGGCACCCGCTTCGGGGCGAAGGCACCCGGACCCGGAGCCTATCGGGTGGAGGCCTGGCTGCAGATCGGTGGGGAGCTCCGTCCCTGGATCTATTCCAATCCGATCTACCTGCGGTAGGGTCCCTCCATGCTGCATCTCCACCTGCTCCGACATTCGAACGCCGAGGATCTGCCACCCACGGGGAGCATGGAGGACTCCGACCGGCGGCTGACGGAGGACGGCCGGCTGAAGGCCCGGCAGATCGGGACCGCACTTGGGCGCCTGGGTCTCGTCTTTGACCTCATCCTCGCCTCCCCGGCAATCCGGACACGCCAGACGGCAGAGCTCGTGTCGGCCCGCTGGAGGCCCCGTCCGCCGTTGGAGTTCCAAGACGACCTTCGGATCGGCGGGGATGCGTTCCGGGTGATCCAACGGCTGTCCCGGAGGAAGACGCACGGTGACCGCTCGGTGCTCGTCGTGGGACACGAACCCGAGCTGGGCTGGCTGGCATCACGGCTCCTCTCCGGCGCTCCGGACCTGTCCATAACCTTCAAGAAGGGGTCCGTATGCCGCCTGTCGATCGGACGGGTGACCTCCGGTCCCTGTGCCACGCTGGAATGGCTGTGGACTCCCGGACCCTTGCGTCGTCTTGGTGGGTGGAAGGGTTGAACGGGGTCCGGGTTCGGATGGGCGTGGCACTTTCCCCTCATCCGAGGGGCTTGGCTCCCACCGGAGGTTGCTGATACAACCCCTCGATGCCTCAGGGCCTGCGGACTCTTCAACTGGCGGTGGTGGCGGCGTGGCTGGGTGCGTCGATCTTCCTGACCTTCTTCGTGGGTCCGGCCCTGTTTTCTCCTGAGGTCCTGCGGGTGATCCCAAAATATCATGCCGGCCGGGTGGCCCAGGTGATCCTTGGGCAGTTTTTCTGGCTCCAGCTGACCTGCGGCTCGGCTGCGCTCCTGCTATCCCTGGTCGGATGGGCCTTCGGCGGAACCCGACAGCGCCCGCGGGTGGCGCTCCTGCTCGTCGCCATCGTCTCCGTGGTGCTGGTGGTGGGCCAGACTCTGCCTCCGAGACTGGAGCGATGGCACGCCATCCAATACGCCCCGAACACAACCCCGGCACAGAAGAACGAAGCCCAGGCGGCCTTCCGTCGCCTCCACGGATTCTCGCAGATCGCCAACCTCGCCGTGATGCTCGGCGTGACCCTCTACCTCCTCCAGCTTGCCCGTCCCGCACAGCGCCGGACGATCGGCAACGCCTGAACACCCGCAGAGGGAGGGTGTCGTCGGCTAGGCTATGGCCTCGGCACCATCGGTCTTACGGGTCTTCCGCGCCCGAGGAACCCGGGGGGCATCGCTCCAGAGGCCCTCGAGATCATACTGGGACCGCGTCTCGGGACGCATCACGTGGACGATCACATCGAAGAAATCCGCCACGATCCAGTGGGTCTGGCCGGTGCCATCGGTCGAGTGGGGACGTATTCCATGGTCACGGTCGAGGGTGTCGAGGATCTCCGTCTCGACCGCACGGAGCTGGGGTTCGCTGGTGGCCGAGGCAATGACATAGAAGTCGGTGACGTCGGATACCTTCCTCATGTCCAGGACCACGACATCCTCGGCTTTCTTGTTCTCGGCGAGTTCCCGGCACAGCTGGGCAAGCTTCTTTGAATCCATGACCTCGGACAGAGTGCCGGCGACACCCGGGACGAACAAGCGACGAGTTGCCCCTGGGGACGTTCCGGTGAAGCAGCGGTACGGTCGATGCCACAATCCGGATCCGGCATGGGTTTTGGGAAATTCCGGGACTGCATCCCATATGGCTCCAAGGATCGCCGGGATGCCGTCGGGGCCTCGTGTGGGTGGATGGCATTGGATTCGCTTCCGGGAATGGAAATTCCTCCCACGAGGATCCACCCGACCGGAGTGACCGGTCGATGACCGCCCTGCCCCATGCCCGCATCCTGCACTTGCGAGTCCTGCGCCGCCGCACATCCCTGCCCATCGAAGGGCATCGGATTTGACGCAGTGCAGCGCGTCTCTGACGGTGGTTTTCGCATGGATGAGAACCCGGGAGACATCGGCCAGGGTCGCGACAGTGAGAAGCAGAGGCAGATGGAAGGTTCAGCAGTCCGCTGGACGTTCTTCGGGGTTGTGGCGGCCTCCTGGATCTGGGCGATGCTGGCATGCCGGCGGTTCTGGGAGCGGGATCCGGACTATGCCTACGGGTGGTCCGTTCCCCCGCTCGTGGCTTTCTTTCTATGGAGGCGCCTCAGCGATCTCTCTCCGGCCGCGTGGGCACACATGAACGCTCGTTCCGCTCCCCGGATATCCGTCCAACCCTGGCTGCTGGCCCTTCCTGCGCTGGCCATCCTCCCCATGGAGGTCTACAGGATCGAGTATGTGCAGTCCGGATTTTTCGTGTGGAGCGTCAACCTATGGGCCGTGGGTCTCACCCTCGCCGCAGGGTGGTGGCTCGGTGGGCGGATCCTCCTTGGAACCCTCCTGTTTCCGGTCCTGTTCTATCTCACGGCAGTTCCTTGGCCCGCGATCCTGGCGATACCTGTCAAGCAGGGGCTGATGACCGAGATCGCCCAAGTCGTCGCCGAGATCCTGCTCTGGATCGGCATCCCGGTCACCCTGCATGGAGCCCAGCTCCACATGGCCAACGGCGTCGTGGGCATCGTGGAGGCCTGCAGTGGGATCCGATCCCTACAGACGGCCATCATGGTCAGCCTCGCGATCGGTGAACTCCAGCTCCTCAGCGTCGGTCGTCGGGCAGGACTCCTCGGCGCGTCGGTGCTGTTGGCCCTCGCCACCAACCTCGGGAGGACCTTAACGCTGTGCTGGATCATGGAAAGGCACGGCGACAAGGCGATGCACGAGGCCCACGATCCCGTCGGCAATGTCGCGATGTATTCGCTTCTCGCCCTCATCTACGCCATCGGCCGTTTCCTGACCCGACCCGATGCGGAGATGATCGCCCCGGTGTCGACGGTCCCATGGGCGAGGCGGCTTGAATCCCTGAGATGGGGGGCGCTCCCCGACTTCCGTCCCTTTCTAACAGTGGGGCTGCTCATGGTGGCTACCGTCCATACCTGGTATTTCGCCCTCCGGGTAAAATACAAACCCCAGGTGGTCGGCATCTTCACCCCGAAGTTGATGGATCCGGAATCGGCAGTGAAACGGGAGTTCGACGAAGGTGTCTGGCGGCTTCTCGCCGCGGATTCCGGTGTCCAGTTCGACATCGTCCCCAGGGGACCGGATGAGCGACGGATCAGCGTGTATCAGCTGTTCTGGAAGCCAGGCCCGCGGGTCCAAGATGCCTTGGGCCACAGGCCTGACACCTGCATGCCGGGGGCGGGCTGGATCCCCCGGGGCGACGTGCGAAAGACCCAGATCCGATTCAATGGACATCTCATGGACTTCTATGTGTTCACCTTCGATCGCGAGGATTCAAAGACCAGGGCCCTGCAGCTTTGGGGCATCTGGAGGAACGGCAGGCCGGTCGAGATGGACTACAGCCGGATCCTACGGAACTCCCCCGAGGTGTTCGGCCTGTTCCCCAGCGGACGCCATCTGATGGGTGTCGAGGTCGTCTCGGCATTCACAACCTTCGAGGGGGAGGCTCCGGGGCTCGAACTCTTTGAACGGGCGCTTCCAAAACACCTCGATGTGAACCCCTGAACGATCCTGGCACGCCAACGCCACGCGCTTCCTTGGCCGAACTGTCTCGAAACTGCTCGCATCATGCTCCCCCCTGAAAACCGTCCCGGAATCACAACAACCAAGCCCACACAGCCGTCGCAGGGCTCCTGGGGCCGTCTCCTGTTCTGGGGGACATCACTCCTGATCGCCCTAGGCCTGGGGGCGTGGAAATTCGGACTCCCCAGGGCCAGGGTGCTTCGTGGCATCTCATACGCCGAGGAGGCCCGGGCATTGATTCCGTCGGGAGACGTCCGAGGCGCGTTCTCGAAGATCGATGCCGCACTCCGTTTTGCTCCCGAGGATCCCGAGGTGCTGAGGACCGCCGCCCGCCTGTACAAGGACTTCGGCAATCCCGCGGGTCTTGGCCTTTTCGAGAGGCTGATGGGTTCGGGAGCCTCCTCCATGTCCGACCGCAAGGCCTACATTGAACTCGCGCTCGCCCTCCGCCGATCCGACCTGGCCGGCCGTGAGCTGGAGACCCTGCTCAAGGGAAACTCCAAGGACGTCGAGCTGGTGCAGCTGCTGGCCCTCCAGCAGCAGATCGCCGGCGACTACAAGCGTTCCGCCCAGACCGCCGAATACGCGGTCTCCCTCGAACCCAGCAACCGCAGGAGCCAGCTTCTCCTCGGCTCCCTCCTCGTTCGAAGCACCGAGCCGACGATCCGCAGATCCGGGGAGCGCCTTCTCTGGGGAATCGCCCTCGCCGGAGAGGAATACTGCCACCAGGCGGTCGACGCCCTCGCCGAGAGCGCAGAGCTGTCCGAGGGCGAGACCCATCTTCTGATCCGGGATTTCCGCTCGAGAACCAATCCCCAGGCCACGGACCTGATCCAGGCCGAGAACCTTAGGATCAAGCTGAACCCGGCGGTCACCGCCGAGACCGTGGCCCGGACGACGGCTCAGATCTCCGCCACGAATTCGACTCCCGAGATGCTTTCCCTGCTGGGGCAGTGGTGTCTCCAGCATTCCCAGGCACGCGCAGCGCTTCGAGTGATCCCCGAGGAGATGGCCGCAACCAACTCCTCCCTCTCCTCCGTGCGGGCCTTCGCACTTGCCCAGTCGGGGCAGTGGGAGGATCTGATGAAGATCCTCGACAACAAGAACTCGGCCCTTGAGGCCTCCGTCGCTCATCTGCTGAGGGGCCAACGATCGCTGTCGCGAGACGACCGCAAGACCGCCGAGGTGGAGTTCCAGAATGCGCTCCAGCAATCGAATGTGACGGTGGACCGGGTGGTCTTGATTGCTCGGACCGCCGAGGCGACCGGTTTCCCGGTTGTTGCCGTGAAGGCCTACCAACGCCTCTTCAAGATTCCCGGACACGGAATCTGGGCTGCCGTGGAGAGCCTCAGGGTCCTGCGGGGACTCGATGATGCCTTCCTGCTGCGCGATGTGCTGCGTGAACTCAACCGACAACTGCCCGGGGACGATTCGGTCGCGGCGGAACGCGCCTGGGCGGAGCTGTTTGTCGACAACCGCTCGGCCGACGCCAAATCCATCGCAAACAGGATCGCCAGCATCCAACCCAGCGATTCCAATGCACGCTTCCTGACCGCCCTCGCGCTTCTCAAGGAGGACAGGCACTCGGAGGCCCTCGCCGAGATCGAATCCTCGTTCTCTAGGTGGGAGGATCTCCAACCCCGCTGGCAGGTGGTCTACGTCGCCGCGCTCGGGGCCAATCACCACCGAGAGGCCGCCCGGACCCTGGCCTCCCGCATCGACAGGAAATCAGTCCGGTCCGTGGAGCTCGACCTGATCCGTCCCTACCTGCCCACACTCTGAGGCCCGTCCAGGGCGGCGCTCCTGCCGCCCGGCGGACCCATCACGGCGGAATTGAAGGGTCTGGGGCCCATGGCTAGTCTCCGTGGGTGCAAAGGTCCCCGATGGGTCCCTACCACGCAAAGCTCGTCATCCACATCCCTTCCGGCTTCCTGGGGATCGCCAGCTCCCGAAGGAATCCTTCACCCAAGGACGAATGCGAGTCGTGGGACTACTCGCTTCGGGGCGCCGACCGGACCAGGACCCCGTTCTTCCCACAACGGGAAATACGGTTGGCGACCGCCTCCCAGAAATCACCGTTCCAGGAGTTCCGGCGGAGCCTTGCACTCCGCCAGCCGAGGCATCCATGGCGCCGGCAGTCCGATGCCGCCCCACGCTCGACCTCCCACGATCGAGGGACCGTCTGAATCCGCTCAGCCAGCCTGGCGGACAAAATCCACCGACAGGGAAGTGGCCTCCCACGCATCGAGCTCACCCGCCCGCGCGACAAGAGCCTTCCGGGCCTTCTCGAGGGCATATCGACCGAGCACGAGTCGGAACGGCGGATTGTCCGCCCGTGACAACGCGAGGATTGCGTCCGCCACCCGGGCCGGATCACCCGGCTGACGCCCGTCCATCCGACCGAGAAGGGTCCGGAAGCGACCGGACGTCGACTCGTAGTCCGGAATCGTCGACGCCGCGGCTTCAATGGATGTTTTGATGAAGGGGGTGCGGATGGGACCCGGCTGGACCACGGACACCCGCACGCCGAAGGCCGAAACCTCGGCCCTGATGGACTCCGCCACGAATTCGATCGCCGCTTTGGAGCCTCCATACACGGAGAACCCGGGATAGTTGGAGATGGTCGCGGCGGCACCCACGAGGATCAGATGCCCCGACCGTTGGGCCCTGAAAGTCGGTAACGCGGCCAGGATCAGATCGATGGGGCCCATCAGATTGACCGCGATGTTCCTTTGGATCTGCTCCCGTGAGCACTCCTCCAGCCCGCCGAGCAGCGCGCAGCCAGCGTTGCTGACCACGACATCCAGTCTTCCCCACTCCGCAACGGACTCGTCGAGAACCGCGCGGATCCGATCAGGCTGGGTGATGTCGAGCTCGACAACCCGGAGGCGCCCATGAAAACGCGCCCCGAGATCCGCGATATCCGCGGGACGACGCGTGGTGGCAACAACCCGCTCCCCTTCCTTCAGAACCCTCTCGACAAGGCTTCGTCCCAACCCGCCCGAGGCTCCGGTGATGAACCAAACCCGGGATCCGTCCAATCGTTGCTCATCCATTTGAATCAACCCGTGCCCCACGAATCAGTGGCGTCAACCGCAGACCCGCACCCGGCATCCCCATTGACGCACCGCAAGGATCGTCCCCGGATACCGCGGAGGATCGAGTGGAACCTCTTTCGGGTTTCGGTTTCCGCGGTCCGACGCAGGGATCTTGCGGAATCACTGGCCCCGGGTCCGGGTCCATCCGTATGCTCAGGACATGGTCCCTAAGAGATCCGGTCTCCTGCTTTCCTGCCTGGGCTGGGCCCTTTTCCCCTGGCTGGTCGCTGCCACACCGCCCTCCACGGATTCCATCGCAAAGCTCCCTCCGACGTCGGAACACAGGATCGACTTCAGCCGCGACATCCAGCCGATCCTCGAGTCCAGCTGCATCAAATGCCACGCCCGGGGCAAGGCGAAGGGTGGATGGCGGATCGACACCCGGGCGGACGCCCTGCGGCCTGGGGACTCCGGGCCCTCCATCGTCCCCGGCAACAGCGCACAGAGCCGCCTCGTCCACCTCGTCGCCGGGACCGATCCCGAGGACGTCATGCCCCAGAAGGGCACCCGACTGACCCCCGAGGCCGTTGGCCTGCTGCGGGCCTGGATCGACCAGGATCTCCCGTGGCCCGACACCGTCTCGTTCGCCAAGCCGCCGGCCCGCAACCTTGCGCCCCGCCGACCGGAGATCCCGGGCCCCGGGCAGGCCAATCCCATCGACCCGCTCGTCGATCGCTACTTCGATTCGACCCGACAGAAGGCACCCGCCCCCGTCGATGACCGCCAGTTCGCACGCCGGGTCCATCTCGACACCCTCGGCCTTCTGCCGACCCCGGCCGAGCTCGATGCCTTCGTGAGGGACCGTTCGAGGGACAAGCGGACACGCCTCGTGCGTCGCCTCCTCGCCAACGACGCCCAGTATGCCCAGCACTGGCTGACGTTCTGGAACGACCTCCTTCGGAACGACTACCGGGGCACGGGATACATCGACGGTGGGCGCAAGCCGATCAGCACCTGGCTCTACGCCGCGCTGCGCGACAACAAGCCCTACGACCGGTTCGTCCGGGAGCTCGTGGATCCGAGCGACGCCAGCGAGGGCTTCACCAAGGGCATCGTCTGGCGCGGTGAGGTCAATGCCTCGATGACCCCGGCCATGCAGGCGGCCCAGAACATCGGCCAGGTGCTGATGGGTGTGAACCTCAAGTGCGCGTCGTGCCACGACTCGTTCATCGACGACTGGCAGCTCAGCGATGCCTACGGACTGGCCGGGATCTACGCCAACGACCGCCTCCAGATGGTCCAGTGCGACAAACCCACCGGGAAGTACGCCCCCTTGAAGTTCCTCTTTCCCGAACTGGGTGAGATCGACGCCAGCGCCCCTCGACCCGAGCGGCTCAAGCGCCTGGCCGAGATCATCACCAGTCCACAGAACGGCCGGCTTTCCCGAACGATCGTCAACCGACTCTGGGCCCGTCTCATGGGTCGCGGACTCGTGGAACCCCTCGACGTCATGCAGAACCCGGCCTGGGATCCGGACCTGCTCGACGCCCTGGCCGAGGATCTCGTCGCCCATGGCTGGAACATCAAGCGGACCCTGGAACTGATCCTGACCTCGAAGGCCTACCAGCTGCCGGCGGTCAGTCTTCCGGAGAAGCCCGAGGAGGGTTTCGTCTTCCAGGGACCCGGCATCCGACGGCTCAGCGCCGAACAGTTCCGGGACGCCATCGGATCGATCACCGGGGTCTGGCAGGACCGGCCCGAGGGGGGCCTCGAGGCCCTGTTGGCGACGTCGGATGGCGCCAGGGCACTCGAGGTGGATCCCCTCTGGATCTGGGGGCATCCCCATGGAGCCACCGGGGTCCCGCCGGGAACCAACTGGTTCCGCAGGACCCTCGTGCTCGATGCCCCGCCCAAGGAAGCCACACTCTGGGTCTTTGCCGACAACTCCGCCAGGGTGTTCGTGAATGGAACCCAGGCCAAGGGCACGGAATCGGGAGATTGGAGCCAACCCAGTGTCCTCGACCTGCGTCCGCTCCTGAAGACCGGCACCAACGTCATCGGCATCGAGGCTGTCAACGTCGGCGATGGATCAAATCCGGCGGGACTCCTGGCCTATGGCAAGGTCCGTGGCTCCAGATCCAAACCCGGTGCCATCCTTGATTTCGCCTCCGACGCCTCCTGGACCGTGTCCATCGGCCCAGTGGCTCCTTGGACGGAATCTCTCCCGGCCAGGACCTGGTCCAAGGCACAGGTGCTGGGCGGAACCGACCTCGCACCCTGGTCCATCGGCCCCAGGGTGGCCCAGGCGGTCGCCCGGACCCACAGACCCGAACAGGTCCGCGCCTCGCTCACGGCAGCCGACCCACTCAGCCTTGCGCTGGGACGACCCAACCGGGAACAGGTCACCACCGTCCGCGCCTCGACCCCGACGACCATCCAGGCCCTCGAACTCACCAACGGCAACACCCTGTCGCAGCTGCTCCAGAAGGGGTCGGATCAGCTGGTCCTGAAGCATCCCAACGGCACGGAGCTGGCCCGGTGGGTGTTCATTCAGGCGCTGTCCCGTCCCCCATCGAGGAAGGAGCTCGAGCTCGCCGTCTCGCTCGTGGGCAGGAAGCCCAGTCGCGAGGGCGTCGAGGACCTCCTGTGGAGCGTCACCCTGTTGCCGGAGTTCCAATTCATGTATTGATTCCCGGAGAACGCCCATCCGCCATGCGAACCACCGACTTCACCCGACGCCAGTTCGTCCAGACCCTGGGCGCCTCGACCCTCGGAGCCCTCGCTGCGGGATACCCGCGGGCCGTGCTGGGGGAATCCGCTCCCGGGCGGCTGCCTGCCACTGCCGACACCGTCATCGTCCTCTGGATGGGCGGCGGCATGGCCGCGACCGAGACCTTCGATCCGAAACGCTACACCCCCTTCGAGAAGGGCCTCGATCCCAACCGCGTGCTGTCGACCTTCCCGTCGATCCCCACCGCGGTGGACGGCATCCGGTTCAGCGAGGGACTGGAGAGGACGGCGAAGGTCATGGATCGGGGAACCCTCATCCGGAGCTACACCGCCGGAGATCTGGGCTTCATCCTGCACTCCCGGCACCAGTTCCACTGGCACACCGGATATGCCCCGCCCCAGACGGTGGCATGCCCGCACATCGGGTCCGTCATCGCCCGCACGCTCGGACCCAAGGACCCTGCCGTTCCCGCGTTCATCAACATCGGACAACGACTTGACGTCGGCGAGGGCGAGGAACTGAAGGCCTTCACCTCGGCAGGGTTCCTCGGCAGCGAATTTGGCCCCTTCAACGTGCCCTTCCCGGATGCCGCCAAGGACGTCGTCACTCCTCCCGGAGGCATGAGTCCATCCCGGTTCGAGAACCGCGACCGGTTCTATCGCAAGCTCGTGGAGGCCTCGCCGGTCGGACAGCTGGGCAGCACCTACCAGAAGGAGTCCCTGCTCCGATCCCTCGACAACGCCCACCGGCTGCTCGGCTCCCACGCGGCCAAGGCCTTCGATCTCTCGCTCGAGAAGCCTGAGGTCGTTGCGAAGTACGCCCCCGGCGGCTGGGACTTCTCCCGACGCCTCGGCGGGGACTTCACGCGGGACGGCAACTACGAGAAGTCCAATATCCAACGCTTCGGACTCGGCTGCCTGCTGGCCCGACGCCTCGCGGAGGTCGGAGCCCGCTACATCGAGGTCACCACCGAGTACATCCCGTTCCTCAACTGGGACACCCACGAGAATGGCCACGAGAAGCTCGTCCAGATGAAGCGTGCCATCGACGGCGCGATTTCCCAGCTTGTCCTGGACCTGGAGGAACGCGGACTCCTGGACCGCACCCTGATCGTCCTCGCCAGCGAGTTCAGCCGGGACATGATGCAGGAGGGCAAGCCCGACCGGCCCATCACCAACCAGGTGCCGGTACCGGACAGGATCGAGTCACCGGCCCACTACGGCATGCACCGGCATTTCACCGACGCCGGATGCGTCCTGCTCTTCGGCGGTGGCATGCGGAAGGGACACCTTCATGGCGTCACCGCCGATGAGCGCCCCTGCAAGACACTGAAGGACCGGGTTGTTATCGAGGACCTGCACGCCTCGATCTACCGGGCGATGGGCATCCCACCCAGGCTGGCCTACGAGATCGAGAAACGTCCGTTCTACGTCACCCGCGACGGCGTCGGGCAGCCGATCCAGAGCCTGTTCGCGTAGCGACAGAAACCACGGGCGATGCGGGCCCGTCAGCCACCAACCCGCTCCGCCTTCACTCGGGCACCCAGCCGGACACCTAGTTGGGGAGCCTGGTGGACCGGCAGCCGATCCTCGGCCGTCCACCTCCGCCCATCCCGGTACCATTCCACGGTCAGGACCACCTGATGCCCCTGGACCCGACCCCAGGCTCCGACCGGCAGCTGACACCCTCCCCCCAATACCGCCAGGAAGGACCGCTCGGCCTCGACGGCAACGCCGGTGTTCCGGTGGTGAATGCCACGGCACAGGGACCGGCACCGATCGTCGCCCGAACGGATCTCCAGCCCAATCGCTCCCTGCCCCGGTGCGGGCAGCATCTCCAAGGGATCGAGGAGGGTCCCCTGGATTCCTTCCGGGGGCGGCTCCAGCGCAGCGCGCACCGGCGCCGGCAGGCGTGGATCGATCCGCAGCCGACCCGTTGGGCTCAGATCCCAGCCCAGCCGGAACAATCCGGCCGCGGCCAGGAGCGTCGCGTCGAACTCCAGCATCGCCCAGATCTTGCGCAGACGGGTCCCCACGTTGCCCCGGATCGGCGCGCATTGGAGGTCCGATCGTCGGGACTCGACCGAGGCCCGGCGTCGGCTGCTCGAAGTGGCCACGATCGAGCGCGGGGGCAGGTCCAAAAGGGTCTGATGGGGGCCGCCAAACCATGGCTGTCGTCCACCCGGCGACCAGTCCTGGGTTCCTGGAGCGGGAGCCTCCGCACCCTCGAGGCTCCGGTACAACAGGACCTCCCGGACATCCTGACGCGGCAGCACCCCGGCAAGCGCGAGTCCCTCGGGCAGCGTCGTGGGGAGGTCCTTGAGGCTGTGCACCGCGATGTCGGCCTGATCCGCCAACAGTGCCTCCTCCAGTTCCTTGGTGAACACACCCAGCGGTTGGGAAGACCCCGGACCCCAGATCGGAGCCCCGGGGCGCTGGTCCCCGAAGGTCTCGACCACGACACGATCGACCCGGAGTCCGGGATGGGCCTGTTGGAGGAGCCGTTCGACCTCCCGGGCCTGTGCCAGGGCCAATGCAGAACCGCGCGTGGCCAGACGGACCGGAATGTCAGCTCCGAGCGGCATCGTGTCGGACAGGATCCATGCCCCCCATCCGGGCAAGACGACGCTGCATTCCCTCAAACCAGGCCATGGACCGTTCCTCGACCATCCTTCGGCAGCGGTTCCGCTCCTGCTCCCGGGCCTGCAGATGGCCCTGGGCGATTCCTTGCAGGTCGTCGACGTCCACCAGGAACACGCCCTCGAGATCCCGAACGGCGGGGTCGATGTCCCGCGGAACGGCGAGGTCGATGAGCAGGAGGGGACGCCGGGCGCGATGGGCCAGCAACCGCTCGAGTCGAGGGCGGTCGAGGATGTGGTGGGGCGCCCGGGTGCTGCTGATCAGGATGTCGAGCCGGGCAAACTCCTCCTCCCACGCGTCAAACCGGATGGCCCGCCCCCCCAGCTCACCCGCCAGGGCCAGGGCGCGGTCTTGGCACCGGTTGCTGACGATCACCGACCGGGCACCGCGGCCGAGCAACGCGCGCGCGGTCTTCTCGGAGGTTTCCCCCGCCCCAATGACCATTACCTCACGCCCTTCAAGACCACGACACATCGACTGCGCCAGCTCGACGGCCACGGAGGCCACGCTGGTGTTGCCACGCTGGATGCCGGTCGTGGACCGGATTTCCTTGGCGGCATGGAAGGCCGATTGGAACAGGGTGTTGAGCACCCGCGCCGTGCCGCCATGGCGACTGGCGACATCGTAGGAACGCTTGAGCTGCCCCAGGATCTCGGTCTCACCCAACACCATGGAGTCGAGGCCGCTCGCCACCCCGAACAGATGGGAGGCGACCGCCCTGCCCTCATGTCGATACCACCCGGCGGCTCCCTCGGACGAGTCCGGGGCGCCCCGATGCTCCAGCGAATTCCGCAACCCGGCCGCCGCGGAATCCACAGGAAGCGGGGATGCCACGTAGAGCTCGACCCGGTTGCAGGTCGACACCACCACGACCTCGTCGACCACGCCTTGCGCCTGCAGGTGACGGGTCAAGGACGGGATGTCGGACTCGGGCACCGCGAACCGTTCCCGAACTGCAACAGGAGCCTGGTGGTGGCTCAGACCAAGGACCAACAGACTCATGCTCGACGACAGGCGGACAAGGAGGCCCGAGCGGACGGGTCCGTGGAACGGACACGGAGGTGGGGTCGGAATCCCCACCCCGATTCCAAGCCGGCCGATTTGTGTTCCGTCCGATTCACTCCGCCCAGTCTATGAATCACACCCGGCTTGTCCATCCAAGGGCGTGACCGCTGCGGACAGGACTCGGAGTGAATCCGTTGCCATGGCGGAGGCGCTCGCCCTAACCTCGCCTGCGTCGGTGGGCAGGCGGAGCGGGACTCGGTCAGTCCACGCCGTCGCCCTCACCAAGCGATTTCATGATCCCGGTCTCCCAACGCTGGCTCCTCGGCTCGATCCTGGTCGCGGCCGCAGTGGCCCCCATTGCGGGACGGATCGACTCGTACGTCCTCGACGTCCTGCTCGGGGCCACGATCAACATCACCCTTGCCGTCAGCCTCAACCTCATCAACGGCTTCACCGGTCAGTTCTCCCTGGGGCACGCCGGATTCATGGCTGTCGGCGCCTATGCCTCGGCCCTGCTGACCGTGGCCTACGGCAAGTCCTTCGGATCCCTGCTGGGAAACCAGCCCTTCCTGATGCTTCCGGTCGCGCTCCTCGCAGGCGGGCTGGCCGCCGCCGTCTCCGGCCTGCTCGTCGGCGCTCCTTCGCTGCGCCTGCGGGGCGACTACCTGGCCATCGTCACGCTCGGCTTCGGCGAGATCATCAAGGTGATCCTCCAGAACGTGCCCCTGCTCGGCGGGGCGCTCGGGTTGAACGGCATTCCCACGCCCATCAACCGCGGATGGGCCGAGCCCGTCCTCTTCTTCAACCTCGCCACGGCCTGCATCACCATCTACGGGGTCTGGGCCCTCGTGGACTCGACCTTCGGACGGGGCTTCATCGCGGTGGCCGACGACGAGGTGGCCACCGAGGCCATGGGCATCAACACGACCCGCTACAAGATCCAAGCCTTCGTCGTGGGCGCTTTCTTCGCGGGTGTTGCCGGTGGGCTGTATGCCCATCTGAAGGGTTCGTTGAGCCCGACCGGATTCGACTTCAACCGCAGCATCGAGATCGTGGTCATGGTGATCCTCGGCGGCATGGGACGGCACATCGGTGTCATCGCTGCAGCCATCCTGCTCACGGTCGTGCAGGAACCCCTCCGGAAGCTTGGAGACTGGCGCATGATCCTGTACGCGCTGCTCCTGATCGGGCTTATGCTGACCCGCCCACAGGGCCTGTTCACCTTGCCGTTGCGGCGTCGTACCGCCCCGGCGAACTGAGCCCTGTACTCCGGATGTCCACCACCGCCTCCCAAAGCCCGCTGCTGGAACTCGACCAGGTCACGATCCGGTTTGGTGGCCTCACGGCGGTCAGCGAGGTCTCGGCGACGGTCGGCGATCAGGAACTGGTCGGCCTGATCGGCCCCAACGGCGCAGGCAAGACCACGATGTTCAACCTCATCACCGGTGTGTACCAGCCCACCGGGGGCTCGATCCGCTTCGGAAGGCAGCCGACCGGTGGACTCAGGCCTTACCGTCTGACCGAGATGGGCATTGCCCGGACCTTCCAGAACATCCGCCTCTTCCCCAGCCTCTCGGTGTTCGACAACGTCCGGGTCGCGTTCCACCTCCACCTCGACCATGACGCCCTCCATTCCCTGACCCGTGGGCCGAAGTTCCGGGGGGAGGAGAACCGGATCCGCGACCAGACTCGGGAGCTGCTCGCGATCTTCAACCTCGAGCGCTTCGAAGGGGCCCCTTCGAGGAGCCTCTCCTACGGCGACCAGCGCCGGCTGGAGATCGTCCGGGCTCTGGCGACCCGTCCGCGGCTACTCCTGCTCGACGAACCCGCGGCAGGGATGAACCCGTCCGAGAAGGTCGACCTCATGCGTCTGATCCAGTTCGTCCGGGAGAAGTTCCGGCTGTCGATCCTGCTGGTGGAGCACGACATGAAGGTCGTGATGGGGATCTGCCAGCGCATCCATGTGCTGGAATATGGACGGAAGATCGCCGAGGGAACCCCCGAGCAGATCCGGTCGAACCCTGCCGTCATCGCCGCCTACCTCGGCGAGGAACGAACCGCCGCCTAGGAAACCCCTTCCATGCTCGAAGTCCGGAACATCGATGTGCACTACGGCGCGATCGCGGCACTACGGGAGGTCTCCCTGAAGGTGGCCGAGGGGACGATCGCCACCCTCATCGGCGGCAATGGCGCCGGAAAGACCACCACGCTCCGGGCGATTTCCGGGATGGTCCGACCCAGCCGGGGACAGATTTTCTACGAGGGAAAGGACATCACCGGCATTCCTCCGCACAGGCTTCTGGGCCGGGGTCTTGCCCACTGTCCCGAGGGCCGGATGGTGTTCGCCAACCTGACCGTCCGGGAGAACCTCCGCATGGGGGCCTTTCTGCAGCGGGACCGTGCTGTCATCGCTCGGGAGGAGGAGTTCGTGTTCGGGCTGTTCCCCCGCCTCGAGGAACGGGAGTCCCAGCTGGCCGGCACGCTGAGCGGTGGGGAGCAGCAGATGCTGGCCATCAGTCGGGCCCTGATGGGTCAGCCGCGATGCCTGCTGCTCGATGAACCCTCCCTGGGCATCGCGCCGCTGCTCGTGCGGACGATCTTCGAGAAGATCGTGGAGCTGAATCGGGTCCGGAAGCTCACCATCCTTCTCGTGGAGCAGAGCGCCCACCGGGCCCTTGAGATCTCCCACGACGGCTACGTGTTGGAGACAGGACGCATTCTCCTCGCCGACCGGGCCGAGGCCCTCCGCAATAACGAAAAGGTCCGCGACGCCTATCTCGGCGCCTAGGCGGCAGGAGGCACGGCTGCCAACCCGGCCACCGGGTGGCTACCGCCCTCGGGGGCCGTGCGACCGTGGCACCTCTCGCCTCCTCGAGGAGTCGGCCAGAGAAAGAGTGCACCAGAGAGAGTGCAGTTGACACATGACAACATGCGGCGCGAACATCATCTGGTGCCCACTGAATCCTCTCCCACTTCCACGTCCCGTCGTGGCTTCCTGAAGAGCACCGGGACCCTCGCCGCCGCCGGGGCGCTCTCCGGCGTCGCGCTTCCCCACGTCCATGCCGCCTCGGGTGACACCATCCGGATCGCCCTGATCGGCTCCGGTGGCCGCGGCACCGGCGCCGCCGGCAACGCCCTCAGCGCCCGGAATGGCCCGGTCAAGCTCGTCGCGATGGCCGACGTCTTCCCCGACAAGCTTAAGACGAGCTACGAAGGCCTCAAAAACCAGTTCGGAGACAAGGTCGACGTCCCCGAGGATCGCCTATTCATCGGGTTCGACGGCGCCCAGAAGGCCATGTCGGTCCTGAACAAGGGCGACATCGTGATCTTCGCTACGCCGCCGGCCTTCCGCTGGCCGTTCTTCAAGCAGGCCATCGACAAGGGCATCAATGTCTTCATGGAGAAGCCCGTTGCCGTCGACGCCCCGACTGCGAAGCGCATGATCGAGCTGTCGGACCTCGCGACCAAGGCGAACATCAAGGTCGGCGTTGGCCTGATGTGCCGCCACTGCCGCTCCCGTCAGGAGCTGCACAAGAAGATCCAGGACGGAGCCATCGGTCAGATCATCACCATGCGCTCCTACCGCATGCACGGGCCCGTCGGCTCCGCCTTCTCACAGCCCATGCCGGACAGCGAGGACAGCGAGCTCCTCTGGCAGATCCGCCGGTTCCACAGCTTCCTGTGGGCCTCGGGCGGCTGCTTCAGCGACTTCTACATCCACAACATCGACGAATGCTGCTGGATGAAGAACGACTGGCCGGTCCAGGCCCAGGCCAGCGGCGGTCGCAACTACCGCGGCGAGAACGTCGACCAGAACTTCGACAACTACTCGGTCGAGTACACATTCCGCGACGGCACCAAATACTTCCACTTCGGCCGCACGATGGCCGGCTGCCATGACGAGTTCGCCAGCTATGCCCACGGTCAGAACGGTCTCGCCGTGATCTCGTCCGAGGGTCACTGGCCCTCCAAGGCGCGCATCTACAAGGCCCAGAAGATGACGAACTCCGAGATCGTCTGGCGCACCGGCAAGGAGGGTCCGGACCAGGATCCCTACCTGCTCGAGTGGGAGGACCTGATCGACGCGATCAAGAAGGACCTGCCCTACAACGAGGCCGAGCGCGGCGCCAAGGCGAGCCTCGTGACCGCGATGGGCCGGTTCGCCGCCCACACGGGCCAGGTCATCACCTACGACGACTACATCAAGAACCCTCAGGAGTTCGCGCCGGGCGTCAACGCCTTCGACATGAAGTCGGCACCGCCGCTGATCAGCGAGGGCGGCAAGTACCCGGTCCCGCGCCCCGGACTGCTCAAAGATCGCGAGTATTGATCCTGCGCCTCGTTCCAGCCAGCAGCGAGATCAAGGGAGGCCTTCGGGCCTCCCCTTTTTTAGAAAATGCCGCCAACCGCGGTAAAACCAGCGCCGAAACCTCCCGCCGGCGAATCCATTCCCTGGAGCGCGTGGAACCGTCAGCACAGGCTCGCCAGTCCAATGGCCGAGCCCCATGATCCCGGACGTGCCCTCCATCCGACTCCCAGATCCCGGGACGACGGCTCGCCGGATCCAGCGCAGGACCCGCCTCATTCCGGAGGTGGGCATCGTGCTGGGAAGCGGGTTTGCCAAGGCGGCCGACGGCGTCGACGTCGAACACGAGTCCGACTACGAAGACCTTCCCGGATTCCCGGTGGGACGTGTCCCCGGACACGAGGCCCGTCTGGTCCTGGGCCACTGGGAAGAGGTTCGGGTCGCGGTGCTGCGGGGCCGTGCGCACTACTATGAGGGGTTTGGTCTGGACCAGGCGACCTTCCCGATCCGGGTTCTCGCCGCGCTCGGGATCCAGGAACTCCTGGTCACCAATGCGGCGGGGGCCATCCGCTCGGGGTTCCAGGCCGGGGAGTTCATGGCGCTTTCCGACCACATCAACGGGCTCGATGCCAATCCCCTGCACGGGAGGATCGGGTCCGGGTCCATCCCCTTTGTCGACCTCTCGGAGGCCTACGACCCCGTGCTTCGAAAGCGTCTCCTCAAGGCCGCCCGAGGCCTCGGGGTCCGGGTCCACTCAGGGGTCTACCTCGCGGTGCCGGGTCCCAGCTATGAAACGCCGGCGGAGATCCGCGCCTTCCGTCGTCTCGGCGCGGATGCTGTCGGCATGAGCACGGTCCCGGAGGTGATCGTGGCGCGCCACTGTGGGGTGCGGGTGGCCGGGCTGAGCTGTCTGACCAACCTTGCCGCGGGTCTTGGGAAGCGCGGACGGACCGTCAACCACGAGGAGGTGCTGTCGATGGCCCGGGAGCGGATCGAGCTCAAGCGCCGCCTGATCTCGGGTTTCCTACGGGACCGCTGAAGTCCCGATGAGGGGCCTCACCGGGCGGATTCCAACTTCTTCCGAACCTCCTCGGAGGGCTCGGCTGCGATCGATTGGGTCCAGGCCTTCCGGGCGTCATCCTTGCGACCCAGCGCCTGGAGGACGTCGCCGAGATGATCGAGAACGGTGGCATCGGGCTTGGGCAGCAGGCGGATCGCCTTCTCTACCGGGGGCAACGCCTCGGCGGGACGCCCGAGGCGGAACAACACCCAGCCGAGACTGTCGAGATAGGCCGGGTTCTCGGGCTCCGCCTTGAGCGCCCGCTCGATCATGTCGAGGGCCTTGTCGAGGTTCTTCCCCTTCTCCGCCCAGGTGTAGCCGAGATGGTTGAGGGCCTCGTCGTAGTCGGGGTCCAGCGCGAGGGATTTGTTCAGGTACTCCTCGGCCTCGGCCTCGCGCTTGGCCTCGGTGAGCATGACGGCGATCTGGAAGTAGAACCGGTGGTCGATGAATTTCTCGGCATCCTCACCGGCGAGGGCCTCGGCCTTTCGGAAGGCGGCCAGCGAGCGGTCGTAGTCCTTGCGGCGCGCCTCGGCGAGTGCCATCAGGTAGACCAGACGGAAGGAGGCCGGGAACTTCTCGAGTCCACGCCTGAGCGCTTCCAAGGCGGCCTTGGGATCATCCTGGTTGAGCAGGGCCGCAGCGAGGTCCGCATGGGCCGGCTCGAATTCGGGATTGATCTGGATCACCCGCTCGAAGAGGCGGGCCGCCTCGGCGTGGTTGGTCTGCTGCAGGGCCACGACACCCAGAAAATACCAGGGCATCGGCGAGGCGGGATTGGCGCGGCTGAGGAGCTCGAGATGATCCTTGGCCTCCCGGAGTCGTCCTTCCCGGATGAGCATTTCGGCAAGCGTCGCGGCGATCGCCGGATTCTTGGGAACCAGCTCGTTGACCTTCGTCAGATAGGCCTGGGCGCGCGACGGGTCACCGAGGTCGAGATAGCCCTTGGCGAGGCGGACGAGTTCCGGGGGTTCCTTGGCACCGTTCGCCTCGGCACGGTTCAGGGCCTCGCGAAGATCCTTTCGGGCCTGATCCTTTCCCGACTCCTCCGAGCGGAGGTACCACGAATAGAGATCGGCCACATTGAGCCAGACACCCGACTCGGTGGACTTGATCTGGAGTGCGCGCTCCAGGGTGGCCAAGGCGTCCTTGGGACGCTTGGCGGCTAGATGGAGGGCCGCCAACTGCTGATAGGCGGCAAGCAGGGTCGGCGTGGCACGGATGGACGCCTCGAAGCACTGCAACGCCTGAGGCTCCCGCCCCGTCCGGGCGTAGGCGTCGGCCAGGAGGGCGAGGGTCACCCCGGAGACACCGGGCTGGGCGGCGGTGCGCTCGAGCACCGCGATCGCCTTGTCGGCCTGGTCCTTCTGGAAGTAGTGCCGCGCGAGGTCGGTGGCGAGGGCCTCGTTGCCGGGATCGTTCTCGGCGGCCTGGGCAAACCGCTGGTAGGCGGCCTCGGGGTCATCGCGCTCGGCCAGAAGGACGCCGGACGAGAAGGCTGCCATCGCACGGACCCTCCGATCCATCTCCGCCTCGGTCTCGATGGCGGCGCGGGAGCTCCGGGAGGCCGAGGATCCGGGGACCGACCGGCACCCCGTTGAAACGAGTCCGACGAGGATCAGCAGCAACAAGGCAGTTTGGAGCGCGGAGGACATCTGGAAACAAGAACGCGGCCCCGGGGAAGCCAGGACCGCGCGATGAAAGGCGTCATCAACCGGAGCGCCGGTCACTTCTGCCAGGTTCGCTTCTTGTGGCGGTTCTGGCGGAGCTTCTTCCGACGCTTGTGTTTGTTGATCTTCGATTTCCGGCGTTTCTTCAGTGAACCCATACGGCTTGTGTGTGTCCGGCGGTCAGTAAACCACCTTGTTGAGAGGATATTCGATGATGCCCTCCGCTCCAGCGGCCTTGAGTTGTGGGATCAGCTCGCGGACGACGGACTCATCAATGATGGTCTCGACCGCAACCCAACCCGACTGACTCAGCCCGGACACGGTGGGATTACGCAACGCGGGGAGCGATTGCAATAAGTTTGAAAGATTGCCCTCGCGGACATTCATCTTGAGACCGACCTTTGCCTCGGCCTCGATGGCTCCGCGGAGCAGGAGCGCAAGGGTCTCGATCTTGTGGCGCTTCCACGGATCCTTCCAGGCATCGTGGTTGGCGACCAGACGAGGAGTCGAGACGAGGAGGGTGTCGACGATCCTCAGCTTGTTGGCACGCAGCGAGGAGCCGGTTTCGGTGACCTCGACGATGGCATCCACCAGCTCACGGGCCTTGACCTCGGTGGCACCCCAGGAGAACTCAACCTCGGCCTTGACCCCATGCTTGCGCAGCCAGCGCTTGGTCAACCTCACCACCTCAGTGGCCACGCGTTTGCCCTCGAGATCCTGGACGGAGCGGATCGACGATTCCTCCGGAACAGCCAGCACCCAGCGGGTCGGCTGGCGTGAGACCTTGCTGAAGATGAATTCCCCGACCTCGTGGACGGAGCTGTGGTTCTCGATGATCCAGTCGTGTCCGGTGATCCCGGCATCGAGATAGCCGAGCTCCACATAACGGCTGATCTCCTGGGCGCGGATGAGGCGGATGGTCAGTTCCGGATCATCGACGTACGGCTCATAGCTGCGGCTGGAGACGGTGACGTTCCAACCGGCCTTGGCCATCTTTTCGAGGGTGGCCTCCTGGAGGGATCCCTTCGGAAGGCCCAGTCTCAGGGAGGCAGCCTCCTTGGTCTTGCGGGAGCTCATGTTCGGTTGCGGATCGGATCACCCAAGGGCACCGGAACACCCGAGCGTGTCGCGAACCGGGAAGCCAATGGGGAGGGTTCCGGGTATCGGAACTCAGTGGGCCTGGGTGAGGCAGCCCTTCTTGATGAAGAATCCGAGGTACGCGACCAGCGAGGCGACCATGAGCCACCACCCCTTCGAGATACCGTGAACGCCCATCACCATTCCGGTGGCGATCAGCACGGTGAACATGAGGAAGAATGCGAGAGCAGCAAGACCTTTCACGGGGTCGGTTCTATCGGAGATCACGGAACCTGACAAGGTCTCCAATGCACGTCCGATGCACGTCCCCGGCCTCGTCACGGGTTCTTCCGGCTCCCTGGTGCGACGGCTCCACGCACCTCCCTCCCCCGGACCGGACCGGCAGGTCCGCCTGTCGCGCCCTGCGCTCAGCGGGCCAACATCCCCTCAAGGGCGTCCGGGTTCTTCGGATCCAAGACCAGCGCCCGCCGGAACAGGTCGCGGGCCGCGGCGCGGTCCCCCTGCTGCAATCGGATCTTCCCGAGCAGCGTCAGCGCAAGGACGTCCTTCGGATCCAGCCGCAGCGCCTCCGCGAGATGCACCGAGGCCTCGGGGAGACGTCCGGACTCAGCCTCGACAAACCCCAGATTGCCCCGGGCCCGGGCGTGGTTCGGATTGAGCTGGATGGCCCTCTGGAACTCCGTCCGCGCCTCGGCAGGACGGTTCTGGATCCGGTGCAGGAGCCCCAGATAGTAGTGCCCCTCGTCGAGATCCAGCGCCACCTCCACGGCCTTCCGGAAGTGGGTCTCGGCCTCGGCCAGTCGGCGCTGGGACAGGAGCGCCTTCCCCAGATTGATCCAGGCCGTCCCGTCATTGGGATCGAGACGCAACCGCTGCCGGCTGTACGCCACCGTGTCCCGGGCGATCCGCTCGAGCAGCGCCCTGTCCAGACGCGCCCGACCCTCGGGGGTCCGCGGCAGCAGCTGCACCCACAGCTCCGCCATCTCGTCCGTCGTGTTCGGACCATACCGGGCCCGACGTGGCGGCGAGAACGGGTTCCGCACGTTGTTGGTGGTGTTGTCGAAGGTCAGGGCGAACCGGAGCCGCGTGCCCTCGGGAAGTCGGACCGGTTCCCGGAACCGGTAGGCCCCCTGCCAGTTGAAGTCCCAGTCGGGAATCACCAACAGCGGCTCTTCGCGTCCATCCGGCCGGATCGCCGTGCCCTCGATGCGTCGCCCGAGATAATGCGTGTGCGGCAGCACCCCGAGGACGTCGACCTCCGCCGGCAGCGTGAACTCGTCACGGACCACGACGTTGCTCTGGCCGGGCGGCACGTCGATCTCGACGCTGCCGAGACCGAGCTTCATCGGCTGTTGGGTGGGGGGCTGGTCGGTGAAGTAGAGTCCCAGCTCCGGCTGGAAGGGTTCGGGAACCCCGGTGGGCTGCAGGTGGGCCTGGAGGACGAGGTCGGTGCCGGGCCGGAGGGTCCAGGCAAGGCCGGACGGATACTGGTGGGGCGCGGCACCGGGTTGCCAGCTGGCGAAATGACCCCCGGGCGCCTGGATCACCGACGGCACATCCATCCCCGGAAACCCCGGCTCCGGATCCTTGCCGTCCAGACGGCGCCCCTCCCCGGTGGTGTCGACCCTCAGGAACGCATGATGGGCTGCCCGGGAATGGGGACGCAGCTCCCACGCCCGGACGTGGCGGGCCTGCGGGAGATCCAGGGGCAACACGAAGTTGCGGTACACGTCCCGCCCCTCCGCCGGGACCGTGTAGGGCTGGGGCAGTCGCACGACCAGATCGGGATGGCCCAGCAGCCACCCATCGGGCCAGGTGGGCGTCGGCGGCGCCGCCGCCGGATCCCCCCGAGGCGCCCCGGCATCGGCCCATTGGCGGAAGAGGGCGATGTCGGCATCCCCCATCCGACGCTCGTCGACGAAAGGGTGGGGTCCCGGCGCCGGCAGCCAGGGCGGCATGTACCGACGGGCGGTGACATCGGCCAGATCCTTCGCCCGCTTGGCGGCATCCTCGAAGGTGAGCAAGGGAAACGGGGCCGCCCCTCCCGGACGGTGACACCCGGCGCAATGACGGAACACCAGCGGCTGGATCTGCCCGTGGAATGTGACCGGCTCCGCCGCCCGGCCCATGACCAGACCCAAAGATCCCAGAACCAGTCCGATGGCGATCCGAGGGCTCATGGGGTCCGAAGGATCCGACATCCCACCGGGGTAGTCCGCTCGCCCTCCGCCATCCCCGTGGCCAGGAACGCCTCCAGGGCCTCCCGGAGATCGTGTCGGGTCGCAGCCGGCCTCCCCTTCCCCAGCGCCGCATACTGATCGTTCACGCGGCCACGATAGATCAGCGACCCATCCGCGGCGAGTGCCACGACCTCCGGCGTTACCGTCACCTTCCAGCGGTCCACCAGACGCTGTCCGGGATCGAACCCGGCCTCGCCGGTCAGACCGGCGCGACGACGCTGCTGTTGGATTCCCTCCCGGGTCTCGCCTTCATTGGGATAGATCGACAGGAACCGAACGCCTTGCGGACCGAGTTCCCGCTGCAACCGGTCCAGCTCCGGAAGCATCTTCTGGGCGATCGGACACTCCGTTCCGAGAAAGACCAAGACCACCGCCCGATCCGCCGGACCCGGATGGCCGACCTCCTCCTGACCGTCGCCGTCGATCGGGATCCACCTCCACGAGAGCGCCCCGGGGCGCGAGGCGACACCGTGCCGGCATCCCCCCAACCAGAACGCGGCCGTCACGAGACACAGCAGCAGGAGGCGGTGGATCCGAATCGACGTGGGATGGCGTCCGCTGGGGGTGTCCATGCCTCCTCCGTTCATCGCCGCTTCCGGCCACGGCCCCGATCCCGTCCTGGGCTGCTGTATCGGACGGCCTTCTCGGTCAGGCCGGGCGACTTCAGTTCGGCGCCGTCGACGCGGCGTTTGAGTTCCCGGATCTGGTCCCGCAGCAGGGCCGCCTTCTCGAACTCGAGGTTCCCGGCGGCCTCGACCATCTCATGTTCCAGCTCCCGGAGCGTCTCGGTGAGGTCGAACTGCTCAACGCTTTCATGCAGTGCCGCGGCCGCCGCGGTGCGTCCCTCGGGTTGGCTCGCCAGGCTTCCCTCGACGGCGCGAGTCACGGAACGCGGCGTGATGCCATGCTCCTTGTTGTAGGCGATCTGACGTCCGCGCCGGTATTCCGAGACGGCCAGGAACTTCTGGATGCTCTGGGTCCGGACGTCGGCATACAGGATCACCTTGCCGTCCAGATGCCGTGCGGCACGACCTGCGGTCTGGATGAGGCTCGTCGCACTCCGAAGATAGCCCTCCTTGTCGGCATCCAGGATCGCCACCAGCGAGACCTCCGGCAGATCGAGCCCCTCCCGGAGCAGGTTGATCCCGACCAGCACGTCGCAGTCCCCCTTGCGGAGCGCACGCAGGATCTCGACCCGCTCGATGGCATCGATCTCGCTGTGGAGGTACCGGACATTCACGCCCAGGTCCCTCAGGTAGTCGGTCAGCTCCTCGGCGGTCCGCTTGGTCAGGGTCGTCACCAGCACACGCTGCTTCCGATCGACGCGCTGACGGACCTCCTCGAGCAGGTCGTCGATCTGTCCCTTCAGGGGCTTGATGACGACCTCGGGGTCGATGAGTCCGGTGGGTCGGACGATCTGCTCGGCCACGTTGGAGGGACCGGCCCATTCCAGCTCCTGCGGTCCCGGGGTGGCGCTGACATAGATCGCCTGTCCGACGACGCTCCGGAACTCCTTGAAGTTGAGCGGCCGGTTGTCGAGGGCGCTGGGAAGCCGGAATCCGTGGTCCACCAGCACCGACTTCCGGGCCATGTCCCCCGCATGCATGCCCTGGACCTGCGGCAGCGTGGCGTGGGATTCGTCGATGATCAGGAGGAAGTCCTCCGGGAAGAAGTCGATGAGGACGCCCGGACGCGAGCCGGGCGGACGTCCCGAGATGTGCCGCGAGTAGTTCTCGATCCCCGAGCAGAATCCCAGTTCCTGGAGCTGCTCGAGATCGAACTCGCACCGCATCTTGATCCGCTGCGCCTCGAGGAGCTTTCCCTGTTTCTCGAACCACGCGATCCGCTCCCCCAGCTCCTCGCGGATGGTGAGGATGGACCGGTTGATCTTCTCCTGCGGCGTGGCGAACTGCTTGCTCGGGAAGATGTTGAATCCCTCGAGCGGCTCGATGGTGTCGCCCGTCAGAGGATCGAACCGTGTGAACCGCTCGATCTCGTCGCCGAAGAACTCGATCCGCACTGCATCCTCCGCATAGGCCGGCTGCAGCTCGATGACATCGCCCCGGACCCGGAACTTGCCCCGCGTCACCTCGTAGTCATTGCGGGAGTATTGGAGGTCCACGAGCCGCTCCAGCAGGGCATTGCGGCCGATCTGCTGTCCGACCCGCAGCGGGATGACCATCGACTCGTAGTCGCGGCGGTCGCCGATGCCATAGATGCAGGAGACGCTGGCGACAACGATGACGTCGCGACGCGACAGGAGGTTGGAGAGGGCGGAGAGACGGAGCCGCTCGATCTCGTCGTTCACCGAGGAGTCCTTCTCGATGAAGGTGTCGGTCCGTGGGATGTAGGCCTCGGGCTGGTAGTAGTCGAAGTAGCTGACGAAGTATTCGACGGCGTTGTTGGGGAAGAAGGCCTTGAACTCGGCGTACAGCTGGGCGGCGAGCGTCTTGTTGTGGGAGATGATGAGGGTGGGACGGCCGTGCTGCGCGATGCAGTTGGCCATCGTGAAGGTCTTACCCGAGCCGGTGACGCCCAGCAAGACCTGCTGCTTCACCCCGCGGCGGAGTCCATCGCTAAGCTTGGCGATGGCCGCCGGTTGGTCTCCGGCGGGACCGTACGGGGCAACCAGTTCGAAGGCGCGGGCCATGGGAGATGGATCCTAGGCGGACCGCGATGCAATGCCATCCCGGGAAGGACCCGGATCTAGGAGGGCTGGACCTCAGCCTCCCGTGGCCTTGGCCTCCTTCGGCGGGGGTGGGGGCGGGGGCGGCGGTGGGACTGTCAGCCAGAGGTCCGCGATGCGATCCCGGACCAGGGTTCGGAATCCCTGGGGGACACCATTGTTCTCCCCCGCGCTGACCAGCTCCTGGAACACCTCCTGGACCCGGCCTCCCGGAGTCTCCGTCACAACGAGCCGGAAGGGACCCGAGGCCGTCGGCGCCTCCACGGCGGTCACCAGCCTCAGCACCGTCTCGCCCCCCTTCTCCGACACCTCCGCCGCGGCCGCGGAAACCCCCGCCGGCAATCCCGTCGCCGACACGGCCAAGACCCCCTTGAACCCGTGGCGCCGCTCCACCACGACCTTGATCTCGTTGGTCCTGCCACGCTCGAGCACCCATTCGCCGCCCGCCACCGTCGCATGGATCGACGGCCTCGGACGCTCCAGACCGAGCCGATACCGCTGATCCCGACCGCCCCGCTGGAGCAGGTTGCCCACGGCGACGACATGAACCCCGTCGGCAGACGCGGTCCATTCCAGCCGCGGATCCGCCCCCGAGGCATCATCGACCCGCGCGAGCTCCTTCCCAGAGGCGTCCTCCAGCGCCAGCCACGCGTCCAGCGGGAACCCCAGACGGATCGCCCGGACGTCGAACACCACCACGTCCCCCTTGGCCACCGTGATGCGGAAGCGATCGACATCCCCGGCCCGGCCGAGATCCCCGGAGACCGCAGAAGGCATCTCGACCGCCATCGCCTCGGCCAGGGTGCCGTTCGGCTCGAGTTCCATCCGCTCGGGTCCCTCTCCGACCGGGACCCACAGCGGCCACGGACGCCCAGGCAGTGGCAGCTCGATCTCCGCCACGCCCTCCGGGACGGAGCCGTCCAGGACCCGCGGGGCGCCATCGGTGGCGTCGAGGGACCACCCGACCGATTCGAGACGGGTTGACGCACCCCGCTGGATTCCGAGCGGCTGGGTGAATCGCACGAACGGTCGGGTGGTGGTCTTGAGCCGATAGATGCCCTTCGGATTGCCGGTGAAACGGATCTCGGCATCGGCCGGATAGGGAAACGCGAAGACCTGGAGCAGATGCCGCCCCGCCCGCTCGGCCGTCCAGGCCAGGAAGGGATCCATGGAGCGGGGATCATCATGGTTCCACGCCACCATGACGCCCCGCGGATCCAGCAGACGAAGGACAGGGTCCAGCGGGGACATCAGCCGGTATGCCTCGAGATCCGCAACCAGCGTCTGGCCGGGCTCAAGGTCGACCGCGTAGAGATCGACATCGCCGTTCTTCTCCAGGCGTCCATTGATGCTGCTGATGCCCGGAGTCAGGAGCTGGGCATTGGAGGATTCGCCGTTGGGTTCGACCTCCAGCGGCTGCGGACCCGTGGTGAGGGTCAGGAATCGCGGTCCCGTCGCCCCCTCGTCGTTGACGGCCCGCACAAACCGGACCCCGGGAACCGCCCCGGGGTCGACCACCACCTCGAACACCCCGGCGTTGGTCGTCGGGGTCCAGCGCACGCCCCCGCCCTCCTGCCAGATCCGGGGCGGCCAGGGGTCGAACTTCCCCACGGCGGTGACCGTGTTGGTGGTGCCGGTCTGGAGCGCGGACGGGAACAGATGGTCGAGAACCGGCACCGCGGCCGACAGGCCCAGCCCACCCGCCACCGCCCCCATCCAGAGCCCCGCCGCACGCACGCCGTTCAGAGGAAAAGTTCCTTGATGCGCCGGCCGTTGTTCACCAGCTGGACCGGACGCCCGGTGTTGGTGTGGAGCACCTGGTTGGGATCGATGCCCATTTTCGAGTAGACGGATGCCGCGAAGTCCTCGGGCCGGTACACGTTCTCCGACGCCGCATAGCCCTTGGCATCGGTCGCCCCCACGATCGCACCCCGCGGACAGCCCGCGCCGGCGAGCAGGACCGACATCGCGTGCGGCCAGTGGTCTCGCCCGGCATCCTTGTTCACCTTGGGGGTCCGACCGAACTCACCCAGCAGCACGACCAGAGTCGAGTCGAGCAGGCCGCGTTCATCGAGATCCCGGATCAGTGCCGCAACGCCCCGGTCCATGTTCCTCACATGGTCCCCCTTGTAGGCGTCGAACAGCTTGGTGTGATGGTCCCAGCCCCCGTAGTTGACCGTGATCCAGGACACGCCGACCTCCACGAGGCGACGCGCCATGAGGAGCCGCTGGGCGAAGTCGTTGCGACCGTAGGCATCGCGCACCTTCGCGTCCTCGCGTCCCAGGTCGAACGCCGCCTGGGCCTTGCTGGACAGGACGAGGTCGACGCCCTGCTGGAGATACTGGTCGAACGTGACGGCCGGATCCTCCGCAAGGCGGTCGGCGTGGCGTCGCATCCCATCGAGGGCCGTCCGGAGCTCACGGCGGGTCTGGGCCCGGCCGTCGCTGATGCCCGAGGGGAGGACGACGTCACGGACCTTGAACCCGGCGGAATTGGGCTGTCCGTCGATGACGAACGGGGCGTATTTGCCGCCCAGGAAGTTGGGTCCGCCGCTCCGGGTCACGGACGGCATCGAGACATACGGGGGGAGTCCCTCCTGCTGGCCACGCTGCCAGGCGACGACGGATCCGAACGAGGGGTGGAAGGTGACGAAGGCGCCGCAGGCGACCGGGACCGGGGTCGGAGCCCCGGTCATCAGATAGTGGTTCCCGCCGCCGTGGTTGGGGTCCTTGTGGCAGATCGAGCGCACGACCGTGAAACGGTCGGCAACCTTGGCGAGCTCCGGGACGGCCTCGCTGAAGCGTGTCCCCGGGACGGCGGTGGGGAGGGTCTGGAAGGAACCCCGGATCTCGGACGGCGCATCCGGCTTGGGATCGAAGGTCTCGTAGTGCGACGGACCGCCGTCGAGCCAGATCAGGATGCAGTTGACCGAATTGACCGGGCGCGATGGCGCAGGAGCCGCCTTGCCGACACCCATGCCGGTGGACCGGGTCGAGGCCTGCAGCCGGAGCAGGTCACCCATGCCGAGTCCCAACACCCCACCCAGCCCCAGCTGGAGGAAATCGCGCCGCCGGAAGCCGGCGCAGTTGTGGCTCAACGGGGACACATCCGGAGGCTATCCCCATGTCGTGGACTTGGAAAGGCGGGTTTCGAATCCGATCCCCGAACGTCCGACGCACAGGGACCGGAACCTAGGCCGCCGACGCCGGATGCGGCTGGAGGGAGGACGCCGGGAATCGGACCTTGGATCCTTCACGATGAACCCGATCTTCCATCCGCCCACCCGCATTCGGAGGGGCACCTCCCGCTTCGGGCGGAATCTACCGCGGCCACTTCAGATGGCGTTGCAGGAAGTCGAAGGTCCCCTTCCCTTGGATCGTATGCGGCCCGTCGAAGAACTCGATCTCGGACCGGTCGCCGATTCCCAGCTTCACATACTGCCGACGCGTCTTCGCGAACTCGTCCCCCACCCATTCGTCCGGTGCGACCCCATCGTCGTGCCCCCGTTCCACCATGAACGGCCGGGGGATCATGAACCAGCTGAGCTCTGCATAGTTGAACGTGTTGCCGAGGTTGAACTCGGGCATGTCGTACTCGCCCCAGTACAGGTAGCAGTAGCCGTGGCGGACCGAGACGTTCTTCCAGATCCACTCGTTGTAGTCGGCGGAGCAGATGCTCAGGCAGTAGCGGTCGATCAGCGGCGGGATGCGCACGGCGGTCTTGCCGCCGTAGCTGAGCCCGTAGAACGCCATCCGGGACGGGTCGACAAAGTCCTGCGACGCCAGCCAGTCGAGAATTACCTCGTGCTGGCGCTGGATGAAGGACCAGAGGGTCAGCTTCAGCGGCTGGGCCTTGCGGAGGACCTGACGGAACCGGTTCTCCCCGATGTAGGCATTCTGCGGGGCGAACACCACGAAGCCCCGCTCCGCCAGCCGGCAGCCGTAGGTATGGTAGGCCGGATGGTCGAGCTTCGGATCCGCCACGTCCGACGGACGACCCTCGAGTCCATGCTGGCACACCACCACCGGACGCCGCTCGCCCGCCGGAATGCCCTTGGGAACCAGCAGGATGCCGTAGGCGACGACATCGGGGTGGACGTCCAGCACCACCTCGTAGCCGGTGAAGGCGTCGGTTTCCGACACCTTCCGCGACCGCGGGTTCGCCGGCAGCGAGGCCGGTGGAAGGAATCCCACGATCTCGTCCTGTAGGTAATCCCGGAGCCCCTTGCGGGTCTGGACGAACGTGTCGACGGACTTCCGGTCGACCCCCTTCCAGAAGTTCTGCCGGGTGAATTCCGACTCCCGCATCAGCCATTGGGTGTCCTCCAGGATGCCCTGGTACTGGCGGAGCTGCCGCGCCGCGGCCTCGACCCCCACGCCCACGGCCACGATCCGCGACGACGGAGACGACGGTGGTGTCACCCCGAGCCGGTCCATCACGGCGCCCAGCGCCTCGTCGCCCCAGACCGTGTCGGATCCCGCCTGAGCAAGCTTCCAGGCGTCGACGCCAGGAACCCCTTGGAGCCATCCGAGGGCCTGACGCGCCCGGTCCTCGGCGTCGGATGGATCCGGGCCGCCAAGCCTTCCCGGCGCCGCACCGTCACTGTTCTTGCCGGACGGTGGATAGGTGGCGTCGGGGTAGCGTCCGACCTCGTAGACGAAGCCCCGCGGGGCGACCAGGCCGGCGATCTCGGGGCCGCCAAACTGGTCCGTGATGGACCAGACGTTGCGATAGATGGGTTCATCGTGGAGTCGCGGATTCTGGAAGAATCCCGAGACACCGGTGAGATCGATCCGGGTGTCGAGCGCCCCGGCCTGGAAGGCGATCAGGCCGCCCTCGCCCCAGCCGACGACGCCCAGCGGGCGGACGGGTCCGTTGGTGGGTGCGCTGGACCGCAACCAGTCGACGCCGGCGAGCACCTTCTGGATCTCGTAGCCCTGGATCGTGCGCCCCATCTCATAGGCGGCGCGCCACAGGACCTCGCGTTGGGACTGACGGATCTTCCGGACCCCCGGCAGCCCTGAAAACGTGTCGCTCCGCTCGACCAGAGCCGGCACCAGCACCCGGCATCCGGCCTCAGCCAGACGGCGCGGGAACTGGTCGGCCTCGGCGACTCCCGGAGCCAGGCCCACCGCCTGCTCCGGGGTCCAGTCGCAGTCCGGCACCGCGACGACATCGGCCCGGACCATGTCGGGCACGAGGAGGAGACCCTCGCCCTTCACCCCTCGAAGGACGTCCCAGTCGACCGCATAGACCCGGAATCCCGTCCCGGTGCCCACAAGCGCGGGGTGGGTGGAGGGATCGGAGGTCGCAGGACCGGTCATGCGGAGCCGGGGCGGATCCCGTTGCTCGACCACCCCAAGGATCCCCGCGAGCCGGTGCCGGTTGGTCGCGACAGAGGCGACGTAGGCCTCGGGAGAGGAGAGGTCGCGCTTCCAGTGTCGACCCCGTCGTTCCGGTGCGGCCTTCAGGACGCGGTCAAGGTACCGGTCGATGCCCGAGACGAGTTCCGCCGAGAGGTCGGCCTTTGTCTCGAGCGGTGCTGTCCCGGGGAAGGGTTGCGCAGACAGCAGGGATGAGGAGACCAGGAGGCCGAGGACAGCGACGGGGACACGCATCCCCGGATTTTCCTGGACCCAGGTAGGGAGTAAAGGCGCCAATCCGGAAACCGATCCCCGAATCCCGGCCAGGAACCTCCGAAGTCAGTGACTCACCGGGATGGTGAGAATGGGCCTCACATCCTTGGCTGCGGTCACCTGGAGATCGAAAAGGTCCCGTACGAGCGAGAAAATCTGGATGCTGGTCTGATCCTTGGAATCGATCCAGAAGTAGTCGCCGCGGAACTGGACCATGAGATCCTGGTTCTCAGGGCGTTTCCTCGACCAGTGGATCCGGAACACGGCCCGGACCCTGTCCCGGAGATCGATGTTCGGGCCTTCGTGCCTGAGCGACTGCCAGGCCTCGATCTGGGTGTCCAATTGCCGGCTCGGTGATGGGGCATTGACAGTATGGTCGACACCGAAACTGAGGAGCCTGAGCACCGCTGCGAGCGATCGGGTCTTGATGTCGATGCTGAGGGAGCGGAGTCCATCGGTGGCGGAGACCAATGGAAAGTTCGTGGCGACGAAGTTGAGCTCAAGGAGTTTGGTGAACGCACGGGCGGCCGGGTCTTGAAGCGCTCTGGGATACATCGCCAGCACCGGGATGGTCTCGAGTATCACGTAGTCGTAATTGCCGTCCGGACGCAGCCGGAGTTTTCCACCCTCACGGCGAGCATCGACGACCGCCTTCAGATCCACCTGGCTTTTGGGAATCGGACTCGGGTTCCAATCGATCAGGACCGGCACCCGGCTGAAGGAAATCATCTGGCGAGTCTCCAGTTCGTCGCACAGCAGCAGGAGGTTCCCGAAGCGGGGATCGTGGGCGACAGTCCCGAATCCCTTGTTCACATCGAACGACGGAATGTCCTGGATGCTCTCGCAGGTCATGAACAGGAGCCAACTCAACGGCCAGCCAGCAGAAGCCATGGCCTCGAGGTTCCGAAGCGGTATCGGCGCCATGATTTCCTGGCTCAATTGTTCCCCCTGTCGCGGCACGAAGGTGATGTTCGGCGTGTAGGAGAAATTCACCGAGGCCCCCGAGTTTGCGATGTCCGAATCCCTCTCCCGGAAGGTGCCACCCGTACTGACGCTGCCTCCGACGGTGGTGTTTACGTTGATGCTCGCGACAGACATCCACTGGGTGGGCAGGTCGAAGCTCAGGCGCACCAGATTCAGGATCATCTGCCGATCGATCGCCTAGGACACCGAGGTGTTGAAGGCCACGTGACTCGACTCGAGGACCCGTCCGCCCCAGCGGGCACACCCCCCAAGGCTGAGCACCACTCCCAGGGCCACCAGGGCCCGAAGCGTCCGGGTCGCGCCCGTGTGGAAACGATCGTGGTATCGGAAACGGGAGGCAGGGTGGAGGGCACTCATCACAGTGGGATCAGCCTATCGGTCGCCACAGGACGGGTCGAGGGGTTTGCCGGGCTGGCCCGAGGCGCGAGGCCCGGTGCGGAGGTTTGATTTTTCAGGGAGACTCGGCTGACCCTCACGGCCGGATGAGCACACACACGAATCGGGCGCCCAAGGTGGTGGTCTTCGACCTCGGCAAGGTCCTTCTCGAGTTCGACTTCGGCCGGGCGGCCCGGGCCCTGAGCCCGATGAGCGCGACCGATCCCGCCGGGTTCCGGGCGGCCATCGACCAGTCGACCCTCCTGCTCCGATACGAGTCCGGGGCACTGACCGACGAAGGGTTCTACGGGGAGATCCAGCGGCTCACCGGATATCGCGGAACCTTCGATGATTTTGCGGCGGGGTTCAGCGACATCTTCGGGGAGATCCCTCCCATGATCGCCCTGCAGCAGTCGCTCCGTTCCCGGGGCATCCCGACCTGGATCTTCTCCAACACCAACGACCTCGCGGTCTCCTTCATCCGAAGCCGCTTCCCCTTCTTCGGTGGGTTCGACGGCTACGTCTTGAGCTACAAGATCGGCGCCATGAAGCCGGCACCCGCGAGCTACGAGGCGGTGGAACGGGCGACCGGGCACCGGGCAGCGGACCTGCTGTTCTTAGACGATCGAGAGGAGAACGTAATGGGCGCGCATGCCCGGGGATGGCAGATCCTGCACCATCGGGACCCCGCGGAAACCGTGCCCCACGTGCACCGGCTGCTGGGGCTTGATTCCTGAATCCCGGGACCGACGACGAGGCGCACCGCCCCCCGAACGCCCGGTGTTCGAGGCGGGGCCTACTTGAGGCGGGTGGGGTCGATGGCGACGTGTTTGATCTTCTCACGACGCCAGGTGTAGGAAACGTGCACGGTCCCGCCAGCATCCTGGATCACCGCCGGGTAGCTGTATTCGCCCTTGGAATCGTTCTCGAGCATGAGCACGGGTTCCCAGTCGCTGCCGTTTCTTGAGGTCGCCACGGCCAGCTGGTACCGGTTCTGTGTCCCGGGGTTGTAGACCAGGAGACCGCGTCCGTCGGCGAGCATCACGGCGTCGACGGCGCTGTTGGGATTCGGAAGGCCTGTCTTTCGGAGGTTGGACCACCGCCGGAGATCGCCGTCACACCACGAGGAAAGCAGCGCCTGCTGCTTGGACCGACACAGGATCTGGAGACCCCGGTCCCGCCAGAAGAGAAGCGTCGGCTGGATGGCACCCCATTCCATCGCACTGTTGAGCGGCTCGCCAACGGTCCAGGGACCCTCGGGGTTCTTGCACCATTCCATGTGGACACGCCATCCGGAGTCCTCCGTGCTGGCACCGCACAGGAGGGTCCCATCCGGGAGCTCGATGGGCTTGTTCCGCACCGGTCCGATCGCCCGGCCCGGGAGCCGACGCGACTTCGACCACGTCAGCCCCCCGTCGCGGGAGACCTTGTAGCGTCCCCACCAGGTGGAGGGGCTGGGGCCGACCTTGTAGAACAGGTACAGGTCTTCGGCCCCCTTCTTCTGGAAGAGGACCGGGTTCCAGCAGGCCCAGGGATCCCGGCTGTCCTCGTTGCCGGCCGCGACCTCGACCGGTTCGGTCCAGGTTCCGGCCTCCTGTCGGGAGAGCCAGATGACGCAGTCCCGGGCCCGTTCGCGGCTCCCGCCGAACCACGACGCCAGCAGCTTCCCGGAGGCCGTGCCGAGGGTGGAGGCGTGGGAGCTGATCGTGGGCGGCTTGTCGGCGATGAACTCGCTGACGAGCACCTGTGCCGTCGCCGGCAGGGCCAGCAGCAGCCCGAGACAGAAGAGACGCTTCATGGTGGAACCTGGGGATGAGGCCTGGACGTCGGGGAAGGCTTCAGCGTCCCTGGGTGCTCGCCGGCCAGGCGTCTGTCCGGAACGGTGTCGACGGCAGGCCATCGCTGTTCACCAGATTCAGCACCGGATGGTCGTTCCAGCCGTAGCGGACCGCCACCGGACGCGTCACCGAGGCGCTTTCGAGAACCAGAGTGTTGGCGTCCCGGATCTGGACCCGCGCCGGATACCAGCGGCGGTCCGATCCGGCGACCAGGAAGCCGTGGACCTCGGCACCGTTCGAGGTCGAGAGGCCCGTGCCCGTGTCCTTGAAGGTGAGGCGCACCTCGGAATCGTCGAACTCGGCGGTCTTGAGACGCGGACCGTGGGCGAGGATGTCCTGGCCATGCACCTGGGCCCGGGCGAGCCGGGAGAGCCGTTCGCCCACGGGACCCTTGAGTCCCGGGTGGATGTCATCCTTGTCGCCCACGTCGGTGATCACGGCGACGTCGACGTTGGGCAGGGTCTCGGCGACATGGTTCTGGGCCTCGCGGAGTTCGGCCCAGTCGCTCTCGCCGATCTCGGAGGCTATGACAGCAAGGTCGCGCTTCCGGTTCTTGTCCCACGGCGCGAGCTGCACGGCGTAGAACGGGAAGTTCCCCTGCCCCCAGTCCCGCCGCCAGTTGCGGATCATGTCACCGAACAGGGTCCGGTACTGCCAGGCGCGGCCGGCATTGGACTCGCCCTGGTACCAGATGGCCCCCCGGATGCCGTACGGGATCAGGTTGGCGATCATGCCCCCGTAGAGCTCACCCGGATTCCAGGGCTGGCCCGGACGTCCCTCCTTGAAGGCGGTCCCGCTCGCGGCGGCATCGGCCTTGCGCTTTTCCCAAGTGCTGACGGACTCGGCCCACGCATTCTGGGATTTCACCGCCGGAGCGATGATCTTCGCGGCATAGTCGGCATCCGCCTCGAGCACCGCACGGCGCATCCAGACCTCGGCCGGAGACCCGCCCCAGCTGGTGTGGATCAGGCCGATTGGAACCCCGGGCAGGGCCTTCGCCAGGTCACGCCCAAAATAGTAGCCCACGGCCGAGAAACGACGGGTCGTTTCGGGACCCGCAAGCACCCAGGAGTGCGGGGCGTAGTCGAGATCGGTCTTGGCCTCGACGGATCGGCGCTTCGTGACCGTGAAGAAACGGAGGTGCGGATTCGCGCTGGCCGCGATGTCGGCATCGGGCTTGTGGCTCTGGGCCATTGACCACTCCATGTTGGACTGCCCGGAGCAGACCCAGACCTCGCCGACCACGACGTCCCGCACGTCCACGTGGTTGTGGGGGCCCTTCGCCCGGAGGGTCTGGCCTTGGGTGCTGGCCTTCATCGGAGGCAGCTTCACCATCCAACGTCCGTCCTTCGCCACGGTGCGGACCCGATGTCGGCCGTACTCCACCGTGACCTCCTCGCCGGTGTCGGCCGTACCCCAGACCGGGACGTTCAGGTCGCGCTGGAGGACGGCATGGTCGGTGAACAGCGGGTGGATCCGGACGGCAGCCTCGAGGCTGCCCAGGGAGACACTCCAGGCGGCGAGCGCCCCGAGGGTGAGGGACGAGAGGAACCGATTGGGAACCGAGGGCATGCTTCAGGGTGGTCCGAAGCCTCGGATCGGGTCAATGCGCGGAACCACTGGACCCGACCGGACTCGTCGTCGCGGTCCGCGATCGGCACCCCGGGATGCGTGCCATTCGCGCGGGAGCGCGGGATTCCCACGCAGCAGTCCCATCGGAATCGCCCCACCGAACGGATCCCCCGCCCCATTCTGAATGGGGTTCTGCAACCGGACGCATCGCCATTCGCGGGTGTTGTCAGAACCCGTCGGCGAGAATTCCCGTAGCTCTCCAAATCTCATCACAACTTGGCATCGGGATTGCACCCTTCCCCCTCGACAGGGCCGTCCGGGTGGTTGGTTCTGTATAGGGTCGTTTGGATGGAAACGCCGCTTCCTTCACCGGGGGCGGCGTTTCTTATTCCGTGAACCGGTCGCAACCGGGGGCGCAGTAGGAGGGGTGGAGCAAAAACCCTGAAGCCGTCCCTGGAAACCGGACGAACGCCGTGCAGGTTTGACGGATGATCCCCTGTCCCCGCCCGGCCCCCATTCTCGACCGCGGCCCCACCGAGCCGGATTCCCGATCGATCCTCGCATCGAAGCCCTGGGATGAGATCCGGGGCGAGAGCGGACGGATCCGTCCCGGCTACGCGTGGATCGAGCCGCTGGTGGCGGAGGATTCCGGCGGACGGATCTGGCGCGACCTCGCAGCGCCTGCGGATGGGGGCGTCCAGCTCGACCGGCTGCCGCTGGTGATTTCGATGCAGGACTGGACGTCACTCGAGAGGGGGCTCTGCCAGAGGGCCGCGCTGCTCGACCGCCTCCTGCAGGATGTCTACGGCCCACAGGAATCGATCCAGTCGGGCTGGCTGCCGGCGGGGGTCGTCTATGCCGACCCGCGGTTCCGACGCTCGGCCCATGGGCGGACCGGAACCCCGGGACCACTCCTCCGGTTCCAGGCCACGGATCTGATCCGGAACCCCGACGGCATCTGGACCGTGGTTGCGGACCGCACCGGAATCCCCGGGGGACTGGGGCTCGCGCTGATGGGACTGGTCGAGTCGGCCCGGGCCCTCCGGGGTGTGCTCGACGGACTCGGAACCCACGCCGCCCTGGGCTTCGCCGCGGCGCTGAGCGGGGCCTGGGATACAGGGACGGGGCCGGGTCGGGCCCTGCTGGTGCCCGAGGGAACCCACGACGAGGCGGACCTCGGATGGATGGCCCGAGGCGTGTCGTGGGGGGTCGTGGACGATGCCGACCTGAGGGTCCGCGGGGACCATCTGCATCGGAGGACCCCCTCGGGGCTCGAACGCATCGAGCTCCTGATCCAGGCCCGGCATCGCAACGGCGACGGGAGCGTGGGTGCGACGCGGGACCCGAGGCGCATCGATCTGTCCGACAGCGTGACCCACGCGACCCTTCAACGGATCAATCCTCCGGGGGTGGACCTCGTGGAGAGTCCCGCTTGGACCCCCTTCCTGCCCCGTCTCTGCCAGCACCTGCTGGGAGAGGACCTCCGACTCCGCTCGTTCCCGACCTGGTGGTGTGGCGACCGCCAATCGCTGCGACAGGTCGAGGACAACCTCGGCCGGCTGGAGGTGGAGTCGGTGCACGCAGGGCGGGCGGCATTCCTCGGACCCCGCCAGCCCATCAGATCCGACGACGAGGTCCGGATCCGTCGCCACATCAACCTGCGGCCCGAATGCTGGGTGGCCCGTGAACCGATCCAACCCGCCCATGCGCCCTGGTCGACCTCGGACGGGCCCCTCGGCCAGCCGACCGTGCTGCGGCTGTTCACCGTCGCGACCTCGACCGGCTGGCAGGTCCTGCCCGGAGGCCTCGCCCATGTCTACGGGCCCGGGTCGATGCGGGATCCGGCACACTCGGGAACACCTCCGGTCAAGACAGTCTGGATCGACACCGGAACCGGTCCGGGAGGCGCTTCGACTCCGGAGACGCGGACCCGGCTCCCTCGACCCCGCCGCGAGCCGCTCCTGTCCCTCGGCATGGCAGACCGGTTGGTGCGTCTGGGACGCACGTGGTCGCGATGCGATCACGGATGCCGCTGCATCGAGGCGATCCTCGTCCGGTCCCGGGATGGGGTGACCCTGGTGCGGGATCCCGTGGTGCGGATCCTGTCGACCCACCTGCTCCGGAATCTGGGCCTCCATGGTGAGGATCCCCTTGGAGAACGGGGCTCTGGGGCCGGACTGCGGGAGGCGCGTCCCACGACGGGGATCCCACCGGACTGGTTCCAGACACTATGCGACCCGCTGATCGACCAGATCGGGCCGTGTCAGCCCCACCTTCCGCCCGGACTCCGAGATCGGGTGGAACGCCTCCGGCGTCGACTCCACCAGATCCTTGAATCAACGGGTCGGGAAGGGCTCGAGGACCTTTCGGTGCTGCTTGAGGGTCTGCGGGGTCTGTTGCTCACAGGCTTCGACGAGGACGATGCCGGACGCTTCCTGGCCCTGGGGTGGCACTGGGACCAGACGCTCCATGCCGGGACCCTCCTGATGGATCTTCTTTCGAGACCCTCGCATCCGCTGCCCGGGCTCGGATGGGCCGTGGACTCGATCCTGGGGATCGGAACCTCGCGACCCCATTGGTCGGTGTTCGCCGGCGTGGACGGCGGCGGCGTGGTCGACCGGGTCTGGGATCCGACCGAGCCCGGTTCGCTGCGGCAACGGCTGATCCGGATCCGGGACGCGCTGGACCAGGTCCAGGGCCACAGCCCGGGTCTGTTCCTGAACCGGTCCCGACAAGGCCTCACCGAGGCGGTGATCGAGGCCGAGCGCGCCGGGAACGATCCCCTCGGCGCCTTTTCCTGCACGGAGGAGGTTCTCCGACGGATCGTCATCCGGATCCGACGCGCCCACGAACACTTCTGCGAGGACTTCAACGACCTGCCGCACTGACCCCATGCCGCCCCGAATCCGACGCATCCTTCATCGCCTGATCCTCGAGACCCCGGGGTTCCGACGGGGCAACACCATCGGGATTCGTCTGACACCGAGAACCCTCCGCGACCAGCAGCGGCTGGGCTTCCGCCTCCGCGTAGACCCCACCCCCGCCCGGAACCGCGGCGGGGTCGACTTCGGCGGGAACCGGTCGTGTCGTCTCGGATTCCCTGGAGGCGTCGACCGCATCGAGTGCCACGCGGAAACCTGGATCCAAACCGGTCCGGGCACCTCGCTGCTGCCGGCCCTCTCACCGCCCTGGGAATCGGTCACCACCCTCCTCTCCGGATTCGCCGCGCCGCGATGGACCGAGATCCAGCAGCACCTCTATGCCTCGCCCTGGGTGCGTCCCTCGACCCGCTGGGCCGACTACGCCCGCACGAGCTTCATCCCGGGCATCCCGGTGCTGCTGGGCGCCCTCGACCTGGTCCGACGCGTGTCCCGGGATTTTAGGCACCAGCGAGGGCTGGATGGATTGCCGACGCCGCTCGAGGGTCTTTGGAAGGACCGGATGGGCGGGCGCGAGGACCTCGCCCACGTGGTCCTGGCCTGTCTCCGGTCCGTCGGTCTCCCCGCCCGGATGGTGTCGGGCTACCGGACGGCAGACGACACCGGGAACGCCTACCACAGCTGGGCTTCCGTGTTCTGTCCGGTCACCGGATGGTTCTCCCTGGATCCCCGGACAGGCGCCTGCGTCGAACCCGGAGCCGTGGTCCTGAACCAGGGACGTGATTTCTCGGAGGCCGGTCCGACGGATTGGCCGCCGCACCTGGTGTCCTGCGACCTCGCGGTGATGGAGGAGGTCGACGCGATGCCATCGACACCCACCGCAGGCGGCCGCGATCCCGCGATCGTGTGGGACCCGGAGTCCGCCTTTCCATGGCAGCACGAACGGGCCCTCGAGCTGCAGCATCCACCGGGCTGAACCGGGCCAGTTCCGGCGACAGGTCAGCGTCCGAGCCGACGACCCCGACGGATCCTCGGCGCCGTTCCCGGGGGCGGATATCCTTTCGCGGCATCATCCAAGACCAGGACCCAGTCGAGCATCTCGCCCGACGATGGCGGGATGAACTCCCGTTCGCCGGTGTTGGGGAGCGGACCCCGACCCAGCCTCTGGGAGGATCCATCGCGGGGATTGAACCACCAGGCCCGCACCTTCGGACCCCGGATCACCTCCATGCGGACCCGGAATGGACGCCCCACCGGCGCGTACACCATCGCGAACGTTCCCTCGACATCGCGGGTCCCAACAAACCGATAGCGTCCGGCTCCCGGCACGCTCGTCGGCACCCGATCCACCACCATGATCCCGTCGTCCGGCACCCGGTCGAGGAAAGGACGTGACTCGATGAGGGCCCGACCATGACGCATCTGGGTGGCCCCAGGCTGCAGGAGGGCCTCGGTCCAGGGCAGGAGCGGCTGGTTCACGGGATCGCGTCCGGGCGCCCACATCTGCCACACGGAGTGGTGCCCATAGGTATGCCCGAACGCCCCGCCGAACAGATCCCAATACAGCGGACGCCGGACATCGCTGGCGCTGCTGTGCCCGAACTTCCTGGCGTCGAACCCGACCGGGTGGTCCTCGTAGATCGGCTCACCATCGATCACCGGCTTCACCGGCGTGTGGTCATAGTCGGCCCGCGTCCGATCATACCGCCCGGTGAACTCGGCATTGTGTCCGTTCTGCCGCATGTGGAAGTCGATCCCGGGCTCGTCGCCCAGCACCTGGAGGGACCCTGTCCCGCCCGCGGGATGGAAAGTGACGAGGTGTCTCCCGCCGTCGCCTCGACGCAGCCCCGTCTGCATCGCCCTCAGGATCGCTCGCTGCCCCTCCGCCCGGGCGGGGTCGATGGGACGGTCCCCACCCAGGATCCAGACGACGCCGGCGTCCCGGTAGCGTCGTCCCAGCCATTCCCCATAGATCTCGGCATTCGCAGGGGTGAAGACCTCCGGCCCGACACCCCACGCCTTGTTCCACTTGTCACCCCAGGTCGGGAGAAACCCCACATAGAGGCCCAGGGCGTTGGCCCGGTTCACGATCCAGTCGACATGCCGGAAGTACTCCTCGTTGGGACGCGAGGGATCGAGGTCGTGGAGCGGACGATGCCCGTAGGCGTTGGGGACATGGAGTCCGTCCAGCTCGGCGAGCGCGACGGCCTGGATGACATTGAACCCCAGCGCCGCGCGGTTGGAGAGGTATACCTCCGCCTCCTCGCGGTTGAGGCGATGGAAGAGTTCCCAGGCGGTGTCCCCCAGCCAGAGGAAGGGCTGCCCCTGGTCCGTGACGAGAAACCTTCCGTTGCGGCTGGCCTGCAGTCGCGGCAGCGGTCCCGGCCCGTCGGCGAAAAGCACACCAGACAGCGAAAGAAGGGCCAGTCCCGGAATGAGCCACCAACGGAGCGAAAGACGGCACCCATGGCACCCACGCGACCGGAGGAAGGCGAGGGACAGCAGCACGGCCCAGGACGGAGACATGGGCCGTGAGTCGCCCGAAGGACGCGGGAAGTCCAGTCGGATGAATCCTCCAGAGATTCGCGTGTCGGCCCCAGACAGCACGGCGCCTTCCGCGAGAACCCGCCGAAACCGATTGCCGGACCCGAAGGACTCGGGTGATTTTCCGGCACGCCCATGTCCTCCGTCGCCTCCCGGCCACTCCGAGTGCTGCTGGTCGCCGGCACGCTTGTCCACGGCCTCCTGGCAGGACCGCTGTCGCCCGACGAAGAGCTCAAGACGTTCCGTCTCGCGGACCCCGGACTTGTCGTCGAGCCCGTCGCTTCAGAGCCCGATGTCGAGAGCCCGGTCGCCATGGCGTGGGACGAGTCGGGACGTCTTTTCGTGGTGGAGATGCGGGACTACCCGAACTCGGAGTCTGGGGGAAGGATCCGTCAACTGGAGGACCGGAACCAGGATGGCCACTGGGAACAGGTCACCGTGTTCGCCGAAGGACTGCCCTTTCCAACCTCGGTGCTGCCGTGGTCGGGTGGGGTTCTGGTCACGGCGGCACCGGAACTCCTCTTCCTGAAAGACAACGACGGCGATGGCCGGGCGGAGGAACGCCATGTCCTTTTCACCGGATTCCGTCCTGGAAATCCCCAACTGCGGGTCAACGGGCTGATGTGGGGGCTCGATGGCTGGGTCCACGGGGCGAACGGACGGAGCGATGGGGAGTTGCGAGCGATCGAGATCCTCCGCGACCACCAGTGGGTGCGGGTCGAGGACCTTCCCGAAGCCGAACGGACAACCCGACTCCAACCGCGGTCGCTCCGAGGTCGGGACTTCCGATTCCAGCCCGGGACCGGCAGGTTCGAGACCCTCGCGGGCAGGAGCCAGTTCGGTCTCGCGCGGGACGACTGGGGGAACCGGTTCCTGTCGTGGAACACCATCCCACTGCGGCACGAGGTGTTCCCGGACCACTTCCTAGAACGGCAGACGACGACCGCGGGACAGGACGTCCTCCTCGATTGCCTGCCATCCGGGGATGTAGGACAGGTGTTTCCAAGGACCCCCCCGCCCCTGGTGTTCAACAACGAATCGGCGAGCCACTTCAACGCGCTCTCCGGACTGCACCTCCTCCGAAGCCCGACGCTCGGGCCCGGGTACTCGGGCAACGCCTTCGTCTCGGAGAGCCTGCGCAACCTGGTCCATCGGAGAGTGCTGGTTCCCGAGGGATCCACCTTCCGCGCGGAACGGCGGGAGCCCGACGGCACCGAATTCCTTGCAAGCACCGACCCCTGGTTCCACCCGGTCAACGTGGCCACCGGCCCCGACGGTGCCCTGTACGTCGCCGACTTCTACCGCCGATTCGTGGAGCATCCTGCATGGGTGGCGACAGAGATGCGGGCGCAGGTCGACTGGGCCACAGGACACAGGCATGGGCGCCTGTGGAGGATCCGAAGGGCCGGTAAACCCCTGATGCGGCACGAGGATCTGGCCCTCCTCGACGCCCGCTCCTGGGTTCGCCGCCTGGAATCACCGAACGGCTGGACACGGGACACGGTCCATCGGCTGCTGGTCACGCGAGACGACCAGACCGTCGGGCCCGACCTGCGCCGGCTCATCCGGTCGGATGCCCGCCCCGAGACACGCGCCCAGGCCCTGAGGATCGCCGCGCAACTTGGACTCCTTTCCCGGAAGGATCTCGACGACGCGGGTCGCGATTCCCACCCGCGGATCCGGGAACAGGTGGCATGGATCCTCGCCGAACCTAAGGATCCTGAGTGGAACCCACGGAACGATCCGGCGTCACCCAGCCCACGCCTGCTCGACCGACTCGCCTCGGATCCGGATCCGAGGGTGAAACTCGCCACGGCTCTCGCCATCGGCTCCGAAGTGGAGGACCACCGCCGCGAGCGCCTCCTTGACCGGATTGTCCAGTCGACATCGGACCGCTGGATCCGCCTTGCTGCAGCCAGCAGCTCCGGGCGGGACCGTCCGGAGTGGTTTGCCAGGCCTTCGGTCGCCGGGAATCCGTCGACCGTGAGGCCCCCTCCACTCGCCGCCGGTGCATCGGTGGACCGGGACGCGGTGATCGCCCGATTCAGACCTGCTCTGGATCTTCAGGGAGATGCAGGACGGGGCGCTGGAATCGCCCGACGCCAATGCCTCGCCTGCCACTACCTCCTGGGACATGGGCAACGGATTGGACCCGATCTCGGTGGAATCGCCAGCAAGACCCCCGAGACCCTGCTCTCGGATCTCCTCGCCCCAAGCCGACAGGTGGCACCCGACTATGCCGCGTGGGAGCTCACCACCCATGATGGACGGCGTTGGACGGGACTGATTGCCTCGGAATCCGCCAACCGAGTGACGCTACGGTTCCCCGGGGAACCGGACGTGTCGTTTGCCCGGGACTCGATCGCGGTCCTCCGGACGACGGGACGATCCCTGATGCCGGAGGGGCTCGAGACGGAGTGGACGCACCAGGACCTCTCCGATCTTCTCGCCTTCCTTCGTTCGCCAGAAATGCACCTCGGTCCGCCTCCCATCCGCTGACCGTCCTCCGCCGGAACACCCGGCGAGGGCCCTCAGCAGCGGCAGGATCCCGCACAGGAGCGGTCGGGAATGTCGGAACCGCATGCCCGACGCTCGGCAAGAGATCCCGCCCACCAGCCCCAAGCCGACGTGGACCCGGGGTCCCGAACCCCGATGCGAAGTCTCAACTTCCGCCACAGGACTCCGGGGCGATACCCTCCCGGGATCGCTCCCATGATCAACCCCTCCCCTGTCACCGATTCCGAAATCGTCATCGTCGGCGGCGGTGCCGTCGGTGTCGGATGCGCCTACGCCCTCGCCAAGGCCGGCCATCACGACATCCTTGTCGTGGAACGCGAAGACGATGTCGGTTCCGTGACCACCTCCCAGGGAGCCGGCCTGTGCGGGCAGGTCCGGGACTCGGTGGAGCGGATCCATCTGGCCATGCACTCCGTGGCGACCTTCCGCGAACTCCAGTCCACCGAGGTCAAACCGGACTGGAACGAGGTGGGATCCATCCGCATCGCGCTGAGCGAACGACGTGCCGAGGAGTTCCATCGGCTGAAGGCCGCGGCGGATGCCGCGGGACTCGTGACCGAGTTGATCGATGCCGCAGAGGCCCGGCGGCTGTGGCCGCTGATGAGGTTCGACCGTTCCACCGCCATTCTCTGGTGTCCCAGCGACGGCTTCATGACCCCACGCGCGGTCGCGGCGTCGTACCGCCACAACGCAGCCCGGCTCGGTGTCCGGTTCGCCACCGGGACACGGCTCGAGGGGATCGACCTCCGCCATGGACGGGTCTGCGGCATCCGAACGAATCGTGGCCAGGCTGCCTGCCGGCTCGTCGTCAACTCGGCCGGGGCCCATGCCTATCATGTCGCACGGATGGCCGGCCTCGAGCTTCCCGTGTTCCCGGTTCGCCACGAGTACTTCGTCGGCATGCCCATGGAGGGACTCAGACCAACGCTGCCCTGCTTCCGGATCCCCGAGATGACCTTGTACGGACGCGTCCGTGATGGAGGCCTGTTGCTCGGTGGCTGGGAGCCCCGGTCGCTGCACGAGGATCCACGCACCTATCCGATCGAGGGAGCCCCGCCGCCTGTGACCACCGACTGGCCGGTCCTCGACTCCTTCGAGCGACAGTTCGCCGCGCTCTTCCCGTCCTCGGGACCGATCCCCAAGAACTGGGTTGGCAAAGGCTGGCCGACGTTCACTCCGGACGGCCGCTTCCTGATCGGTGAGAGCTCCCAGGTGCCGGGATTTGTGATGGCGGGCGGCTGCAATGCCCATGGAATCTCCGGATCCGGCGGCATCGGCAAACTCCTCGTTGAATCCCTCTTCAATCCGGATCCCAGCCCGTACGTGCGCAGCCTCAGCCCGGATCGATACCTCCAACACCCGGGGTCCTGGCAGGAGTCGCGCCAGCACGCGGCCCACGTCTACGAGACCTACTACGGGGTCTGAGGCAACGCCGGGGGAATCCGCAAAGGACTGTGACTTGACGCTCGGACCGATTCCATCGAGACCTTGGCGATGAAACTGACATGGAAGGACTCGGACGAGGTCGCGTGGGCATTGGCGGACAAATTCCCGGACCAGGATCCCCTTCGGTTGAGCTTCCCGAAGCTGCACAAGATGGTCCTGGAGCTGGAGGACTTCAGCGACGCGCCGGAAGGGTCGAACGAGAAGATCCTCGAGGCCATCCAGATGGCATGGTACGAGGAGAAACAATAAGACCATGCCCAAAATTCCCGTCAGCCCCTCGACGCTTCCTCCCGCCCTCGGGCCCTACACCCATGGGATCAAGGCGGGCGGTCTTCTGTTCTGCTCCGGCCAGGTCCCGATCGATCCCGCCCATCCCGGCGGACCGGTTCCGTCGGACATCCGGGACCAGACCCGACGGGTCCTTGAGAACGTCCGTCTGCTGCTCGCCGCCGAAGGGCTTGGGTTTGGGAACGTGGTGAAGTCGACGGTCTTCATGACCAACCTCGCGGAATTCACCGGGATGAACGAGGTCTACGCGGAATACTTTCCGAAGCCCTTCCCTGCACGCTCGACCGTCCAGATCTCCGCCCTGCCCCGCGGAGCCGCGGTGGAGATCGAGGTCATCGCGCAGATCGAAGCCTGACAGCAGGATCGCACCGGTGGGTGGATCCGTACCCTGGGCCACCGGGTGCCCACGGCACCCACATCCCCCACGCCTCACCCGCTCCCACGGCTCGACCCTCCCGGCACCACCATTCCGCATTCCCCGCAGGTTGACTCCCGCCTCGCAAGGTGGGCGCTGCCGCGCCCAGTGATGCAGGGCACTGCATCACCCACCTTCCAATCGTCTCGGTCCGCCCCCCGCTAGTTCTTCACGGACGTCCGCTCCGACAACCAGATCATGTCCCGGTTGTTCGGGGACGCCACGTTGAGCGGCATCTCGTAGAACTTCACCCCGACGACCGTCCGTCCATCGATCCACTTGCGGATCTCGGCATGACCATCGGCAAAGGAGATGCCCGCCGCCTTGTTGTGGTAGGACGCCGGGTAGTCGACGATCCGTGCCTGGGTCGGGTTCTCGACCATGGTGTTGGCGAAGCCGCCTGCGTTGATGCTATCGGGATGTTCGTCGAGCAGCACCCAGAGCCGGCTGGGGCCGACCGCCGCGAGATCCGAGTTTTTGTAGAAGGTCTTGTAGGTCTTCTGGTTTGCCACCATCGATCCTCCCGGCGGCAGCCATTCCCCAGGACCGCCCATGGCCTGGCTCATGCCCATGCTGCGGACGCGGGGGAACTTTTTGGAGCCAAGGCGCACCTGACTGACGTCCGCCGGGCACTTATAGACGGCCGGCGTGCCGAGATAGGGGACGAACTTGGAAAACTTCTCGTCCATGAGCATCTGGAGGTTAGTGTTGTCGCTTGGGAACGGTCCGGGCCATCCCAGCCAGCCTCCGACCCACTGGTAGGGCTCGTCCCGGGAGTTGCCCGGGGCGGTGAGCCGGTCGTTGTGGTCATTGGGATACATGATATGAGCGAGCTGCAGCTGCTTGAGGTTGCTCATGCAGGCGATGCCCTGCGCCTTGGTTTTCGCCTTGCCGAGGGCCGGAAGGAGCATGCCAGCGAGGATCGCAATGATGGCGATGACGACGAGCAGCTCGATGAGGGTGAAGGCTCGATGGACGGACTGGGAATTCTGGAGCGGTCGCATGGTGCGGAGTGACAACGGTAGGCCCTGCTCGGGCCGCCCCGAAGAATAGGCCCGAGCGGTTGCCGACCAAGGAGTTTTCCAAAGGCACGACCCAGGTGCACTTCTCGTTCCTGAGAAGGCACGTGAGGTGCTCGAATTCTTCCCATGGATGTCGCGGCGTGCCCCGGCGTGTTCATTACGCCAGATCATGCCCGGTGTCCGTGACGTCATCTCGCTGCAGAATTCCAAAGCCATGAACCAAACCCCGAGCAAAAGACCCGCCGGTCCCTCTCCGATCCGCCCCATCCCCGGATCCTGGTCCGTTTCCCGGTCCCTGACCGTCACGCCATCGTGCCGGATCTGGATCGGGTCGTTCCTCCTGGCTCTGCTCCTCCTCCTTCCCGCCTCCGCGGAGCGGATCTCCTGGGGGTCCCTGCCCGGACAGGACCATGTCACCAGCCTGGGACAGCCGCTCAACGCCGGCTTCCAGTTCGAACTCGGCGGCTTCACCAAGGGATTCGTGCCGACGGCACAGAACACCGCCGACTGGTCGCGCCACTGGATTCCCGTCCAGCGGACGCGCTTCAACCCGGACACCCGCTGGTTCACCGCACTCGTCCACGTTCCAACCCAGAACCCCCCGCTGGAGTCCGGCGACACGGTCTACATCTGGGGATTCAGCGGCTCCGAATCCGCGGGCGAATGGACCCTGTTCCGGTCCGAACGATGGGTGTGGCCCAAGGCGAACCGCGCCAACCCGATCCCCCTCCAGTGGTTCGTCAAGGACGCCACCCAGATCGTGCTCGGCTCGATCCGCCTGGCCGACGGACAGATCCGTCTGACGACCGCATCGGTCACCGGCAGCCTGCCCCCCGTCACGACCTGGACACAGTGGCTCTCGGAGTCCATTGACCACGGTGGCCGGACCCCAACATCGGAGGATGCCGTCGACTTCGTCCTGGGTCGCGATCCGTCGATGGCCCGGGCCGCCACACCCACACGCTGGCTTCAGCCGTCCCTGCAGACCCGGTCCGGCCAGGAATTCCTCGAGATCCGGGTGCCTCGTCGTCGGGATCGTCCCGTCCGCTGGCGCATCGAGGTGTCCGACGACTGCCTGTCGTGGCGTCCCGCCTCGATGGACTGCGAGGTCGTGGACGACGGACCCGAGGCATTCGTGGTCCGACAGACCGCTCCGACCTCCGCACCGACCTGTCCCCGGTTCCTCCGGGTGATTCCAGAGCCCGTGCGCTGAGGCCTCGTCGCCCTGGGCCTCGGTCACAGGCAAGGCTGTCACAGGCAAGGCTGTTACAGGCAAGGCTTGACGGTCCGGTCCTCTGTGTTTGCATCGCCGGCGTCATGAGAATCCTTCTGTTCGCACTCCTCGCCGTGGCCGCGTTCTCGGCGGCTGGCTGCTATTCCACCGAGACCGGGTCCAAGCGCTTCGGCGTGCCCTTCGCCCAGGACAAGGTCGAGAGCCGTTACCAGAGATCCGTCGCACAGGTGTTCAAGGCCGCCAGGGACGTGCTGGCCTACAACGGGACGATCACCGGGGAGAACCTGATCGACAACACCCTGACCGCGAAGGTCGACAACAAGTCGGTCTGGTTCCGGGTGGATGAGATCGAGACCGGCGTGGCCCGCACCTTCGTGCAGATTCGGACCCGTGCGGGCGGCACCGACATCCTGCTGGCCGCGGAGCTCGACAAGCAGATCGCGGTCAAGCTGACCCAGACCCGCTGAGGAACCCGGGTTTCCCGGATCCAGCGCACCAAAGGCCGGTCTCCGCCGGCCTTTTCCTTTTCCCACACTGGAACTGCGTCCGTTCTGCGATACGATCCCAACTGTGCTCGCCGCCATCACTGCCTGGCACTGGGTCGGCTTCGTTGCGTTCGTCCTTGTGGCCCTCGCGCTGGACCTGGGCGTCCTGAACCGCGAGAGCCGGGAAGTCCGGTTCCAGGAGGCGCTCGGATGGACCGCCGTCTGGGCCGCCTCGGCCGTTGCCTTCGCCCTGGTGGGCGCCCCCCATCTGATCGCCGGCTGGACCGCCGAACAGTCCACCACCTTCCTCACCGGCTATGTGGTGGAGCTGTCGCTGTCCATGGACAACGTGTTCGTCATCGCGATGATCTTCCGCTACTTCGCGGTGCCCGCCCCCTGGCAGCGACGGGTCCTCTTCTGGGGCATCCTCGGAGCCCTTGTCATGCGAGGCGTCATGATCCTCGCCGGGGCCGCCCTCATCCAGCGCTTCCACTGGACGCTATACCTCATGGGGGCCTTCCTTCTGTACACCGGGATCAAGATGCTCGCGGCCGGGGAGGACGGGGACTCGGTCGAGCCCGAAAACTCGATCCCGGTGCGCCTGGCGCGTCGGCTCTTCCCGCTCACCAAGGACTTCGCCGGAGAGCGGTTCGTCACGGTGCAGGCGGGACGCCGGATGCTCACCCCGCTCGCCCTCGTGCTCATCATGGTCGAGGCGACCGATGTCGTCTTCGCCCTCGACTCCATCCCGGCCATCTTCGGGGTGACCAAGGACCCGTTCATCGTCTTCACCTCGAACGTCTTTGCGATCCTGGGTCTCCGGTCCCTCTACTTCGTGCTGGCCAGCCTCATGGGCTACTTCCGGCTGCTGAAGTACGGACTCGCCCTGGTGCTGATGTTCATCGGTGCCAAGATGCTCGCCGAGCACTGGCTCAAGCTCTGGCTGGGGGACTACCTCACCAACGTGTCTCTGGGATTCGTCGTGGGCACGATCCTGACCTCGATGCTGGCCTCGGTGCTTCTGGGAGGCCGCACGGTGTCGGACGACGACGGGTCCAAGTCATGAACCCGGCCGAGGAGTCCACACGGCCGAACGCTAGGTCCGAGGGCCTCGTGGCACCCGGTCCGGTCTCCCTCTCGGAGCAGCTGTCCCGGATCGTGTCCACTCCAGGGGACCGGCCCCTTGACCTGAACCAGCTGCTCGCGCAGACCGCGGACCGGGGGCCCTACGCACTGATCATCCTCCTCTGTCTGCCCTTTATGGCGCCATTCTCGCTCCCGGGGGTCAGCAACGTCTTCGGCGTGGTGATCGCCCTCCTCGCATGGCGGATCTTCCAGGGTCGGACCGCACGGCTGCCCCGCCGCCTCGGGGAACGGCGGATCGATGGCAAGGTCCTCGCCGGGGTCGTCCGCGCCAGCATCCGGGTGGTCCACTGGATCGAGAAGGCCACCCAACCCAGGGCCAAGGCCTGGATCCGTGGAGACACCGCCCGACGCGTCAATGCGCTGATCCTGATCTACGGCGGCATCGTCCTTGCCGCCCCCATTCCTCCCATCATCCCCCTCTCCAACCTCACCCCATCGATCGGGATCGTCCTCGTCGCCGCCGGCATGATGGAGGAGGACGGCGTCGTGCTCTGGATAGGCTACCTCGCCACCGTCGCCGCCTCGGCCTACATCGGGTTCCTCATCTACATCCAGTCCGCCCTGATCCTGCACCTCTGGCGCCAGTACTCCGATCCCTTGTTGCGTCGACTCGGAGGTCTTTTCGCATGAGGTGTCGCTGGACGATCGCCGAGCCCGATCCGGAGGCGTGCCGGCGGCTGGCCTCGACGCTGGAGATCGACCCCCTCCTCGCCCGCTGCCTCGTGCAGCGCGAGCTCGCCGACCCGGAATCGGCGCGCCTCTTCCTGGAGCCACGCCTCCGTCTGCTCTCCGACCCGTTCGGTCTGCCGGACATGGAACGGGCGGTTGCGCGGCTGATGGAGGCGAGGACCCGTGGCGAATCCGTGCTCGTCTTCGGCGACTACGATGTCGACGGCGTCACCTCGACCACCCTGCTCAAGACGGGACTCGGACGCCTCGGATGGACGGTCCACCACTACCTGCCGCACCGGATGGAGGAGGGCTACGGGCTCAGCACTCCGGGGGTGGAGAACTGCCTCGAGCGGTTCCAGTCGCCCCTCTGGGTGGCGGTGGACTGTGGGTCGACCTCGACCGAGCAGATCCGCCGGCTGGCCGAGCGGGGCATCGACGTGATCGTGGTGGACCACCACCAGCTTGCCGATCCGGCGCCACCGGCCCATGCCATCGTGAATCCCCAGCGGGGTCCCGACGGTCCCACCAGTCCGAGGTCGCTCTGCTCGGCGGCGCTGGCCTTCAAGCTGCTCCACGCCGTGTTGCGACGCGGACGCGAGCTCGGGGAACAGGGCTTCTTCGATCTGGACCTGAAGGCGGAACTCGATCTTGTCGCCCTTGCGACCATCGCCGACCTCGTGCCGATCCGCGGGGAGAACCGGATCCTCGTGACGGCCGGACTGAAGCGGCTCGAGGCCACGACCCGGCCGGGCCTGGTGGCGCTCAAGGCGATGGCCCAGACGAAGTCGCCGGTCGGGGTTTATGAGGTCGGATTCCAGCTCGGGCCCCGTCTCAACGCAGCCGGACGACTGGAGACCGCCGAGTCCGCGCTCAACCTCCTATTGGCCGGAGATGTCGACACGGCCATGCCGCTCGCCCGGGCGCTGGACGAGACCAACCGGGACCGCCAGGCGATCGAGCGACGCATGGCGGACGATGCCGTAGCGCTCGTCCGCTCGCGGTTCGATCCCGACCGCGACTTCGTGATCGTCGAGGGTTCCGGCGACTGGCACATCGGGGTGGTGGGCATCGTGGCGGCCCGGGTGATGCGGGAGTTCCACCGGCCCACCCTGATCCTTGGGGCCGACCAGCAGTTCTGGCGTGGCTCCGGCCGGAGCGTGCCGGGGTTCGACCTTGCCGAGGCCCTCCGGGACTGTGCCGACCTTCTCGAGAAGCACGGCGGCCATGCGATGGCCGCGGGTGTCACGATCCAGGCCGACCGTCTCGACCGGTTCCGGGAGCGTCTCAACCGGATCGCCCGGGAGCGTCTGTCCGCCGAGCTCCTGCGTCCCGAGCTCCGCCTCGAATCGATCGTCCCCCTCCGAGATCTCACCGCAGAGCGGATGACGGACCTCAACCGCCTCGAGCCCTTCGGTCAGGGCAATCCCTCGCTCCAATTCATCATTCCTGCCGTGCGGCTCGTCGGATTGCCCCAGAGGATCGGCAAGGACCAGCAGCACTGGCGGCTGAGGGTCACCGATGGCTCCGCGATGGCCGATGTCCTCTGGTGGGGCGGGGTCGAGTCCGGCCAACCGCTGCCCAGTGGCACCTTCGATCTGGCGGTGGTGCCCCAGCTCGACATCTACCAGGGCCGCTCCAGGGTCCGTATGCGGCTCCTCGACTGGCGTCCCTCGGAACCCGTCACAATCCCGGGCTGATCCGCGACACGGAGCCGTTGCGACGCCATCGCCGCCAATGCACGGGAAGCTTTGCAGGGGCGCTGGCCCCTTGGTTCACTTGCCAGCCCGATGATCGCATTCCTCCATGGCCGGCTGACCGAGGCCCTCCCGTCGGTGATCACGCTCGATGTCAACGGTGTCGGCTACGAGGTGCTGATCCCGCTGTCGTCATTCGACCGGCTGCCGCCGGTCGGACAGGAGGTCCGGATCCTCACCCACCTGGCGGTCCGAGAGGATGCCCACATCCTTTTCGGCTTCATGACCGCTGCGGAACGCGACCTCTTCCGTCTGCTCGTCCACACCGTCTCCGGCATCGGACCGAAGCTCGCCCTCAACGTCCTCAGCAGACTCAGCGTGGGCGCCTTCCAGGCCGCCGTGACCTCCGGCGACATCAAGTCGCTCTCCAGCATCTCCGGCGTCGGCCGCAAGACGGCCGAACGGATTGTGGTCGAACTCAAGGACAAGCTGGGCGGCCTCGCGCCCGGAGCACCCGGCGCCTCCGGCGTCGCGAACCCGAACACCCCGAGCGACGGCACGACACTCCAGGACGCCGTCGCGGCGCTCGTGGCCCTGGGATTCAAGGCCGCCGACGCCACCACGTCCGTCCGTGGCGCGATGAGCCTCCTCGGCGAGTCGGCATCCGTGGAACAACTCGTCAGGGCCTGTCTCAAGAGGGGTGCCTGAAAGACCCCGTCCTCCCCGCCCCGGATTTCCCGTCCTCCCGGAACCATGTCGACCGCATCCCCTCCGTCCCGCCCCCATGCCCCAACCTTCGGGGGGCGCCTTGCGGCCCGGGCCGCCTGGTCCGTCGCCCGGCTCGCCAGCGCCACGATCCAGTGGCACCTCGAGGATCCGACGGGATTGATCCAGCCGCAGTCGAGTCGCCCCGTCATCTTCGCCGTCTGGCACAACCGCCAGCTGCTCGCCCCGGAGCTGTACCGGCACATCCTCGGGGATCCATCGCAGGGCCGACGACGCCTCGCCTCGGTGGCGAGCGCGAGCCGTGATGGAGCCATTGCCGCACGCGTCTTGGAACTGTTGGGCGCTGTCGCGGTCCGGGGCTCCTCCAGCCGACGGGGTGCCCAAGCCCTGGTGGAGATGGTCGCACTGGCCCGACGCGGCTACGACCTGGCCGTCACTCCCGATGGACCCCGGGGTCCCCGCTATGAGGTCAAGCCTGGCGTCATCGCCCTCGCCCAGCATACCGGCGTCCCCATCCTGCCAATCTCCTACCACCTCACCCGGAGGCTCCAGCTCAGGAGCTGGGACGGCTTCCTCATCCCGCTGCCCTTCGGACGCTGTCACATCCGGGTCGGCCCGGTGATGCAGATTCCCCCGGACCTCGACGAAGCGGAGCGGAACCGTCTGGCCCTCGAGCTGCAGACGAACCTCAGGGCGCTCACGACAGATTGAGGCTTTCGGCGGGCCACCCCGTGATGCAGGGCACTGCATCACCGACCCTTGCCACACCAGAACCTGTACCCGGTGGGTGGACCAGTGCTCTGGGCCACTGGGTGCAAAGACCCACCCACCCGAGGCTCAACCGCTGCCAGACCGTCCCGATTCCTCCATCGACCCAGCTCAAGCCATGCCCTCAAAGGGAGCACCAGGTGCCCCCAGTGATGCGAGTCCCACTCCATCAGCCGCCCTTGCCCTCACCGCCCCTGGAGCTCCCGCCGCATCAACGCCTCGAAGGCCGACACCATCACCGGGGCGTCGAACACCGTCCTGGCCCGGTGACGCCCCTGCTCGGAAAGGGTCCTGCGGAGGTCCGGTGAACCGACCACCCGTTCCAGCGCGGCATGGAGGGCCTCGGCGTTGCCTTCCTCGAACAGCAGTCCACTGACCCCGTCCTCAATGATCTCCCGGATGCCCCCGCTCCGGCTGCCCAGCGTGGGCACCCCCGCCACCATGCTTTCGATCACCGTCAAACCCAACCCCTCCTTCCGGGAGGGCAGGACGTTGATGTCCATCAGCGCGACATGGGACGCGGGATCATCCACGAAGCCGGCGAAGAGGATCCGGTCCGGGTCGGCCCCTTGGTGGTGGGCGATCTGTCGGACCGCATCCAGCTCCTCCGGACGGGCCGGCCCCAGGGTGAGGACCCTCCAGGGAAACCGGGCCTTCGCGAGCGCTCCGAAGAGGACATCGTACCCTTTGAAGTCCGGCCGGTCGGGTCGCCACTCCTTGCCCAGATGGAGTCGACCCACCATGCCCACCACGACGGTTCCCTCGGGCAGCCCCTGGATCAGCGAGGCCCGCAGCGCCTCCACCCGGTCCCGACGCGGCTCGAGGAACGGGGCAAGGTCGATCGCTCCATGGATGCGGGTCACCTGCCGGCGGGGATAGCCGCTGTCGATGAGGCTCCGTGCGATGATGTCGCTGACCGCCACATGGTGTCGTGCGACCAGTCGATGGAGCTGGACCCCTCCGAAGCGGGTCGTGCCACTGATGCAGTGCCGGTAGAACCACACCGGCGGCCGGAGCCCAGTGAGCTTGGCGTAGATCGCGAAGTGGCGGGCTCCGGAATCGTGGGTGACCACGAGGTCGGCCTCCGCAGCCCTGCGGTTGAACTCCTGGAGCGACCGCCAGGGAAGTCCACGGAACCGGGGGATCTCCCAGCACTCGTGCTCGTGACCGACACCCGGACGGTTTGCCAGGAAATAGGGCGCCACCCCAAAGGTCACACGATGACCCGCGGCCTGGAGACCACGGCCCAGAGCGATGGCCACCCGATCGGCCCCACCCTGCCCCGTTCCCGCCAGGAGTTGGACGACATGCATGCCGATCAGACCTTCCACAGACGTCCCACCAACTCCCGATGTCGTGCCGCCGTCAGACGATGGAAGGCCTCCGCGTAGAGTCCGGCGCTGGTCGTGATGCCGCGGTATCGGTTCAGTCCCATCGCGGCATCGACCCAGTTGTTGGACAGGTTCTGGCTCGTGAAACAGTCGAGGGCCCGGGCCTTGAGCGGCTGCTCCGCGGTGATATCGACCGCCACGTTCGGTGTGAGGGTGCTCCACACCTCATAGCCATAGACCATCGGCCGCTGGCCCGTCTCACGTGTCGCCCGGGCCAGCATCTGGTTGAGGACCACGTGGTCGGTGTGTCGGTCCAGCAGGCTCGGCACATAGACCAGATTCGGTGTCTCCTCGCGGAGAAAGGCCACAAGGGCCGCAAAGGCGTCGCGGTTGCCCGACAGGGTCTTCGACGGGAACGGAAGGAAGTCCTGACGCTGCACCCCCAGCACCGCACCGGCGGCACGACCCTCCACGATGCGTTCCGGGGTGCAGTCGGCAAAGGTCAGGATCGCGACCCGTTTCCCGGCCCGCACATGCTTCACCAGGACGCCGCCGCAGCCGATGGTCTCGTCATCGATGTGCGGTGCCAGCACCACGATCCGGTCGCCCGCGGGCAGCGATTCCTTGGCGACGGTCTGGTTCAGGAGTGGCTCCGCCCATTCGTAGAGCCGGTAGACGTGGGTCCACTTGAGATGCCGTCCCATGGTGATGTATCCGGATGAAACTCGCCCGCGGCACCCGCCGGGGCCAAGAGCTATTTCGGCCCCCGGATCACAACAATCCGTTGGAACTGTCTTGAGGAGGAAACCCCCGACGTCCCCAGAGCGCAGCCCCATGGGCCCCTGCCAGTTCTCCGAGCTCGGCCGGGACGAGTCGCAGGCCCTTGCCGCCCGGACGCCACTCCATGTCGGCCAGCAGGGTCCGCAGAGGGCCGAACAGCGTCTCGCCCGCCCGGGCCACACCGCCTCCGACGATCACCACCTCGGGATCGAGGACGTTCCCGAACGACGCGATCGCCGCGGCGAGGGTCCGGACGGAGCGCAGCCAGATCCCACGGGCTCCCTCATCACCGGACTCCACCGCCCGGACCAGGTCATGGGTCGTCGCAAAGCGCCCCGCCGTCCTGGAACCGACATTGTGGTTGCCCATGGCATCCTCGAGGCTGCCCGGCGCATTGCAGATGTCGGGGGCACCCTCGGGATTGAGCGACACATGACCGAGATGCCCGGCCTTGCCGGTGTGACCGCGCAGGAGGCGTCCGTCTGACAGCACCGCCCCACCCACGCCGGTGCCCAGCGTGAGAAGGACTGCGTGGCGCGCCCCCCGACCTGCCCCAAATCCCACCTCGCCCAGCAGTGCGGCATTTGCGTCGTTCACCACCGGGACCCCCTCGGATCGCCCCAGTCGATCACCCCACACCAGCCCCTCCAGTCCCTCGAATCGTCTGGGCATGTGGGCGATGCTCCGATCGTCGAGCGCCAGGATTCCGGGCGCCGAGACCCCGATGGACAAGGGTCGACCGAGCCGCTCGGTGAACCGACCCACCACGCGTTCCATGGCCCCGGCGAACGCCATCGGCTCGGCCAGGTCGAACGGCTCGTGGTCCTGGCCCACCAGAACATCCCCATCGAGGGCGACCGCCTTCACGGACGTGCCGCCCAGATCCAATCCCAACGCGTACGATTCCACCTTCATTGAACCATGACTCATGATCGTTGCCCTTCCGACACGGACCAGCCCCCGTCGACCGCGATCACCTGTCCGGTGACGAAGGCACTCTCCGCCGACAACAGCCAGACGACTGCGCCATCGACGTCGCCCGGAACCCCCATCCGTCCTCCATCGAGAGGCTGCTTGGTCCGCAGAAATCGCTGGATCGCCTCGTCCGACTGGGCTCGTTGCGACATCGGAGTGGCGACGAGACCCGGGGCCACGACGTTGAACCGGATGTCCCGGACCGCGTATTCAGCCGCAGCCGAACGGGTCAGACCGATCAGTCCCGCCTTCGCCGCGGCGTAGGCATGGGTCGCAAAATAGGGTGGCGACGGGGAGGAGGCGAGAACCGATCCGCAGTTCACGACGCTGCCCGACGTGCCCTGGGCGAGGAACTGCCGGGTGGCGGCGCGGTTGGAATAGACCACGGAGGACAGGTTGGTCCGGAGCGTGAAGTCCCAGCCCTCATCGGTCAGGAGATGGAGCGGTCCGTCGCCACGGCGTCGACCACTGCCCCCGGCCACGTGGTACAGCCCGTCGAGTCGACCGAAGGCCGACACGGCCAGAGCCACCGCGGCTTCCGGTGTGGACGGTTCCGTGGCATCCCCGCAGAGGACGCGGACCGACGCCCCCAGTTCGGCCTCGAGTGCCGCAGCCTTCGCGAGATCACGTCCCACCACGACCACCCGGGCGCCCTCGCGGATGCAGGCCAACACGGCGGATCGGCCAAGACCGGCCGTGCCCCCGACCACGACGATGGATTGTCCCTGGAGACGTCCACTCACGAGAGACGAAGTGTCCCGTGGAACCCCGGGTCGAAACAAGCGGCAACACAGAGCAACACAGAGCAACACGGGGTGGCTCGGGATGGCTCGGATGAAGGACCTGCCGTCCCGGGCGACAGGTTGCATCCCGGTCCTCCAATCGACGGGATACCCCTGGTGATACAGGGCACCGCATCACCCATCCTTCCAAGGATCCTTATTTTCTCCGTCGCGCTCCGCGTCTTCGCGTCCCCGTCTGAGCCCCCTCCGCCGTCCCTCCTCAAATCCCCCTTACCCTCTGGATGAAAACCCCATAACCTGAACCCAGTGTCCGCTAAAATCGCCATCGTCGTCCCGCTCTTCAACGAGTCCGACAACGTCCAACCGCTCGTCGACGAACTGGTCCGGGTCTTCGCCGCCGAGAAGCGGACCTGGGAGATCGTGCTGGTGGACGATTCCAGCACCGACGACACCTGGGCTCGGATAACCCAGGCACAGCGGGCGGACGCGCGGGTGCGGGGACTGCGCCACACCCAGAACCGTGGCCAGAGCGCGGCGGTCTGGACCGGCATTGCCGGTAGCACGGCTCCCCTGCTCTGCACCCTCGATGGCGATCTCCAGAACGATCCCGCAGAGCTGCCCCGGATGCTGGGCCTGCTGGGCGAGGTCGATTTTGTCTGCGGCCACCGCGTCAATCGCCAGGACTCGCTGGTCCGCAAGATCTCCTCCCGCATCGCCCGTGCGGCACGCAAGGCCGCGCTTCGTGCCGACTTCGCCGACACCGGCTGTGCCCTGCGGGCGTTTCGTCGGGAGTGCCTCGACGGCGTCTTCCCGTTCAACGGACTCCATCGGTTCCTGCCGATCCTGGTTGCCGGAGGCGGCTTCCGATGCCGGGAGGTGCCGGTCAACCATCGACCCAGGGTCGCCGGAGTCTCCAAGTACGGCGTCTGGAACCGTCTGGGGCGAGGGATCCATGACCTCATCGGGGTCGGCTGGTATCAGCGTCGCCGGATCGCCCGGGTCCGCATCGAGGATTCCAGGGCCACCTGAGGATGCGGCGGTCGAAGCAAACGGGCGTGGACCGGGTCGTGTCGGAACCTTTTCTTGTTCGGGGTGTTGACCCTGCCCTACAACGTCACGAGCGTATCGTCATGAAACTCCATCCTGCCCTGCGTCCCGCCGTCCGCCTCCAGTCGGGCTTCACCCTGATCGAGATCATGATCGTGGTCATGATCATCGGTCTGCTGGCGATGATCGCGATCCCGAACATCAATGGTTCCCTGGCCACCAGCCGCTACAACGCGATCATCAACAACCTGCGGGTGATCGACAACCAGAAGCAGCTCTGGGCGGCCGACCAGAAGAAGGGCGACAACGACACGCCCAGCGAGACCGACCTCGCCGCCTATTTCTCCAACGGCAAGTTCCCGGTCTCGGTGATGGGCGAGACCTACAACATCAACAACGTCGGCACCCAGCCCACCGCCACCATCTCCTCGCGCCTCAAGATGCCCAAGATGACCATCGAGGCCGGCGGCACCGTGAGCCTGCCGGACAAGTAAAAAGATCCTCCTGTCAGGAGGATTTCCGTGGTTTCCCGCGATCCAGAAACAGGAAAACAGCCCTGGAGCCCTTGGATGGATCGAGGGCTTTGAAGCACCTGGAACGCCCCAGGAATGGGATGACCCGGGATTGGACTTCGCACAGCGCGTCTCTCCCATTGAGTGATGCGTTGACGCATCGGGGCACCACTCCCACCTTCGGTCGGCAACGCTGATGAAAACCCTCCTGTTCGTGTGCACTGGAAACACCTGCCGCAGTCCCATGGCAGAGGGCATCGCGCGTAACGTCCTCGCGGATACCGGGAATTGGAGAGTCGTTTCGGCCGGCACGGGAGCCATCAATGGCCAACCCCCAAGCCCCAATGCCGTCAAGGCGATGCGCCTGTCGGGTGTCGACATCTCCGGCCACCGCTCCCAGATGGTCAATGCCCGGCTGGTGGAGGAGGCGACGTTGATCCTGGGCCTGACCCGCGGCCATGTGGACAACCTCCTCTATCTTTATCCGCAGGCGTCGACAAAGACATTCACCCTGGGCCAGTTCAACACGCGTCTCAGGCCCAAGGACCAGGATATAGCCGATCCGATCGGCGGGTCTCTCGAGGAATATCTGTCGTGCCGGGATCAGATCAAATGCGGCATCGAGGCCCTGCTCGTTTCCTCGGTACTGCAACCCTTGCGTCCGACGGCGCGGATCGCGTTCGCGGTGGGATCCGACCATGCTGGATTCGATCTCAAGGAGGAACTTTTGGGCGAGCTTCGGAGGATCGGATTGTCCTACGAGGATGTTGGGGCCCACTCAAAGGAGTCCACGGACTATCCAGACTACGCCCACGAGGTGTCCCATCGCGTTGCTTCGGGACAAGCCTCGCTGGGGTTGCTCTGCTGTTCGACCGGCATCGGCATGAGCATGGCCGCGAACAAGGTCACCGGCATACGCGCGGCTCTTGTGACGAGCGAGGAGATGGCACGTCTGACGCGCCAGCACAACGATGCGAATGTCCTGTGCCTCGGGGCCCGCAACAACTCCGCCGCCGACTGCATGAAGATTCTCCATGCGTTTGTGGAAGCCCGATTCGAGGGCGGCCGCCACGAGCGCCGAATCCAGAAAATCGAAGACATGCCTGACATCCACAACAGCCTAGAATCCACAGACCCCAGCATCGCGCAGATCGTCCAGAAGGAGCGTCAGCGCCAGCAGGAGCACATCGAGCTCATCGCCTCCGAGAATTTCACGAGCCCGGCCGTGATGGCGGCACAGGGCAGCGTCCTGACCAACAAATACGCCGAGGGATATCCCGGGAAGCGTTGGTACGGCGGCTGTGAGCACGTGGACGAGGCCGAGAGGCTGGCGATCGAACGTGCTCGGCAACTGTTCGGTGCCGAGCACGCCAACGTGCAGCCCCATTCCGGATCGGGAGCCAACATGGCCGTCTACTTCGCCATGCTGAAACCCGGAGACAAACTGCTGACCATGGATCTTTCTCATGGCGGACATCTGACCCACGGCAACAAGGCGAACTTCTCGGGTAAATTCTTTGAGATCGTCCATTATGGTGTCCGCAAGGAGGACGAACGGATCGACTATGACCAGCTCGCCTCGATGGCGAGAGAGCACCGGCCGAGGATGATCACCGTCGGCGCATCCGCCTATCCAAGGCGGATCGAGTTCGAGCGGATGGGAGAGATTGCGAAGGAGGTTGGAGCCCTCCTTCTTGCCGACATCGCACACATCGCTGGGCTCGTGGCGGCAGGGGTGCATCCGAGTCCCGTGCCCTTCGCCGACTTCGTCACAACAACAACACACAAGACCCTCCGGGGTCCGCGCGGCGGCCTGATCCTTTGCAAGGCCCCCTACGCCAAGGCGATCGACTCCCAGGTCTTCCCAGGGATCCAAGGAGGACCGCTGATGCACGTCATCGCCGCCAAGGCCGTCTGCTTCCTCGAAGCGCTTCAGCCCTCATTCAAAGCCTATCAGCAGCAGATCGTCGACAACGCCTTCGCCCTCGCGGAGGCGATGAAACGCAACGGGTTCAGGCTGGTTTCGGGAGGAACCGAGAACCATCTGATGCTCGTCGATGTCGGGGCACGCGGACTCACCGGCAAGCAATCCCAGCTGGCTCTCGACGAGGCGGGAATCACCACGAACAAGAATACGATCCCGTTCGAGACCCGCTCCCCCTTCGAGGCGTCCGGCATACGCTTCGGCACTCCGGCTGTCACGACCCGCGGGATGTGCCAGAAGGAGATGAGTGAGATCGGTGATATGATCTCGGAGGTCCTGCTGGACATCGCCAATATCGAAAAGGCGCGCCAGGTCAGGGACCGGGTGAAGGCGCTCACGGCCCGATTCCCCCTGCCCTACTGATCCCCTGCAGGCCAAGAGTTCCACGAAACATCCCGGAAAACAGGACAGCCCCGCTCATGCGGGGCTGTCGCATTTCCAAGTCTGAGAGGTGTCCTAGCGGCTGGACCGCTTCTTCGGCCCACGACCCTTGAAGGTCAACTCGGCGATTCCCGACTTGTCGAGCCCACCGAGGCCCACCTGGACCATGCGCTTGTACTGGGACAGCGCCGCCTTGGCCAACGGGAGGGTGAGCTTCGCCTTCTGGCCCAGGCCATAGGCGATGCCGCTGTCCTTGGCCGCATGGGCCGCGCTGAAGAAGCAGGAGTGATCACGGTTCACCATGTCCTCGCCATCGGTCACAAGGACCCTGCTGTTGGCACCAGTCTGGGAGAACACCTCCATGAGAACCTTGAGATCGAGCCCCAAAGCCGACCCAAGGCCCAGGCCTTCGGCGAGCCCGGCGGTGTTGATGTTCATCACCATGTTCACGAGCGCCTTGACCTGACCCGCCTGGCCGGACCGACCGATGTAGCGCAGCAGCTTTCCGTCGTCGGAGAGACTCACTAGGAGCGGCTTGATTCCCTCGAACACGGCCTTCTTGCCACCCACCATCAGATAGAGCGTGCCATTCCGGGCCTGGTTGATGGACGAGGCCATGCAGGCCTCAAGCGACTCGGCCTTGACACGGTTGGCCCGCTTCTCGACCTCGACATGGATGGCCGGGGATACCGTGGCGCAGTTGATGAAGACCCTGCCCTTGGCACCGACCAGCAGGCTGTCCCCTTTCTTAGCGAAGATCTTGTCCATCGCCTTGTCATCGGTCACCACGGTCAGGATCACGTCGGAAACAGCCGTCACCTCAGCGAGTTTCCGCGGGTTGGCACAGCCCAGTTCCTTCGCCAGTGCCTCCGCCGACTCGGGATGTGCGTCATAGACCGCCGTGACCGTATATCCGCAGTCCTTCAACCGTCGTGCCATGTTGGCACCCATTCGTCCGACTCCCACCACTCCAATTCGCTTGCTCATAATAGGTTGGATTGTTGACGGGTGAGGCTATCGTCGTGGGCACGCCATTGCACGTCCGTTTCTTTGGAACCCGGATACCGAACTCGCCGGCGGCGTTACAGGGACCCTTCCCCCAGAAGATCCGATTCAGCGGCGCACATGCGCCCACTTGTTGAGCCAGAACGGACCAATATGGCACAGAACCAGGCTCATTTCCGTTGCCTTATAATCGCCTGTCAGCACGGGTTTTGCCGAGGAAACCAAGATTCCGACCTACCCGACCGGGTCGGCATCAACCTTGCAGACAAGTCGCCACCAAAGGGAATCATATGGCACACATTCTCGGAATCGACCTCGGAACGACGAACTCGTGCATGGCTGTGATGGAGGGGGGCGAGCCGCTCGTCCTTGAGAACTCCGAAGGCAAGCGGACCACGCCCTCCGTGGTGGCTTTTGCGCGGAACGGGGAGAGGCTGGTCGGCGAGTCCGCCAAGCGTCAGGCGATCACCAACTCCCGAAACACGGTCTATTCTATCAAACGTTTCATGGGGCGGAAGTTCGACGAGGTCCAAGAGGAGGCGAAACGGGTCCCCTACAAGGTCGTGAAGGCTCCCAATGGAGACGCGGCAGTCGAGGTGGACGTGGAAGGCAAACCGAAGCTCTTCAGTCCACCCGAGATCTCTGCGATGATCCTTTCAAAGCTCAAGGCGGACGCCGAGATGCGTCTCGGGGAGAAGATCACACAGGCGGTGATCACCGTTCCCGCCTACTTCAACGACACCCAGCGTCAGGCCACCAAGGATGCCGGGAAGATCGCCGGGCTTGAGGTTCTCCGCATCATCAACGAACCCACCGCGGCCTCGCTCGCCTACGGGCTAGATAAGAAGAAGGACGAGAAGATCGCGGTCTACGACCTCGGCGGCGGCACCTTCGACATCTCGGTTCTGGAAATCGGCGACGGGGTTTTCGAGGTCAAGGCGACCAATGGTGACACCCACCTCGGTGGCGACGACTGGGACAACACGTTGATGGATTGGATGTTGGCCGAGTTCCAGAAGGAACAGGGCATGGATCTTCGGAAACAGCCGGACGCGCTCCAGAGGATCAAGGAGGAGGCGGAGAAGGCCAAGATCGCCCTCAGCTCCTCCCAACAGTACGAGATCAACCTGCCCTTCATCACGGCAGACGCATCCGGGCCGAAACACATCCAGAAAAGCCTTTCCCGGTCCAAGATGGAGCAGCTCTGCGATTCCCTCGTTGAGCGGACCATCACCCCGACAAAGGCCTGCCTCAAGGATGCTGGCCTGACATCGGATCAGATCGACGAACTCGTGTTGGTGGGTGGCATGACCCGCATGCCGCGCGTCGTCGAGACTGCGGGCACCCTTGTCCGGAAGGCTCCCCACCAGGGTGTGAATCCTGATGAGGTGGTGGCCGTGGGTGCGGCGATCCAAGGCGGCGTCCTGAAGGGTGATGTCAAGGATGTCCTCCTCCTCGATGTGACACCCCTGTCACTCGGAATCGAAACCATGGGCGGTGTCCTCACCAAGCTCATCGAGCGCAACACCACGATCCCGACCCGCAAGTCCGAGATCTTCTCCACGGCGAGCGACAACCAACCCGGCGTTGAGATTCACGTGCTCCAAGGCGAACGATCCATGGCCCGGGACAACAAATCGCTGGGCAAGTTCCAGCTGACCGAGATTCCCCCAGCACCCCGCGGTGTTCCCCAGGTCGAGGTGACATTCGACATCGATGCCAACGGGATCCTCAACGTCAGCGCCAAGGACCTCGGGACCGGGAAGGAGCAGAAGATCGTCATCACCGCCTCGAGCGGCCTCTCGAAGGACGAAGTCGAGCGCATGAGGCGCGATGCCGACTCCCATGCCGAGGATGACAAGAAGCGCCGCGAGGACGTGGAGGTCCGAAACGAGGCGGACAACATGGCCTACCGCGCCGAAAAGTTCGTCAAGGACAACGCCGACAAGATCGGAGCCGCAAAGTCGTCGATCGAAGACGGGGCCAAGGCAGTCCGGGAGGCATTGAAGGGCAGTGATGTGTTTGCCATCCGGGAAACGGTCGACAAACTCAGCGCGGCTATGCAGGCGGCGAGCGCCGAACTCTACAAGAACACACAGGCAGCCGGACAGGGACCCGGCGCAGGGCCGGACAACGCCCAGGCCGGCGCCGGGGCGTCCGGGTCGGACACCAAGAAGGGCGACGGTCCGATCATCGATGCAGAGGTCGTGGACGAAAAGAAACCCTGACCCCTGCGATACAGGTTTTTCCATGCCGACGCGGGTGCGGCGGCGATTGATCATCAGCAACCACAACAGAAAAAACGCGATACATACAGTATGGCACTCAACGTGAAACCCCTCGGCGACCGCGTCCTCGTGGAACTCGTCGAAGAAAAAGAAACCAAGAAGGGCGGGATCATCATCCCTGACTCCGCGAAGGAGAAGCCCACCGAAGGCGTCGTGCGCGCTCTCGGAACCGGCAAGGTCAAGGACGATGGCAAGAAGCAGGACTTCGAGGTCAAGGTCGGCGACCGCGTCCTCGTCTCCAAGTACGGCGGGACCGAGATCAAGATCGACGGCAAGGAGTACAAGATCTTCGGAGCCGATGACCTGATCGCCGTCGTCTCCTGAAACCCAGCACTTTCAACCACAACCAGAAAACTGATCAAATAACATGGCTGCAAAACAACTCGTGTTCGACGAAAGCGCCCGGCAGCGACTGCTCCGCGGCGTTGAACTCCTCGCCAAGGCCGTGAAGGCCACCCTCGGTCCGAAAGGCCGCAACGTGGTCATCGACAAGAAATTCGGCTCCCCGACCGTCACCAAGGACGGCGTAACCGTCGCCAAGGAGATCGAGCTCCAGGACCCATACGAGAACATGGGCGCCCAGATGGTCCGAGAGGTCGCCAGCAAGACCAGCGACACCGCAGGCGACGGAACCACGACCGCTACGGTCCTGGCCGAATCCATCTACCGTGAAGGCCTGAAGCACGTGACTGCGGGTGCGAACCCGGTCTCGCTCCAGCGCGGCATCCAAAAGGCCGTCGACGCCGCCATCGAGCACCTCGCGAAGATCGCCAAGAAGGTGAAGGACAAGGAGGAGATTAAGCAGGTCGCAACCGTATCCGCCAACTGGGACACCACTATCGGCGAGATCATCGCCGACGCGATGGACAAGGTTGGCAAGGATGGAACCATCACCGTCGAAGAGGCCAAGTCGATCGAGACCACCCTCGACGTCGTCGAAGGCATGCAGTTCGACAAGGGCTATCTGTCCCCCTACTTCGTCACCAATGCCGAGGCCATGGAGGCCAAGCAGGATGACGCCTACATCCTGATCTACGAGAAGAAGATCTCGAACCTCAAGGATCTGCTCCCGGTGCTCGAGAAGGTTGCCAAGACTGGCAAGCCTCTCCTGATCATCGCCGAGGAGGTCGAGGGCGAGGCCCTTGCGACCCTCGTGGTCAACAAGCTGCGCGGCACGATCAACGTGTGTGCCGTCAAGGCCCCCGGCTTCGGCGATCGCCGCAAGGCCATGCTCGAGGACATCGCCATCCTCACCGGTGGCAAGTGCCTGACCGAGGACCTCGGCATCAAGCTCGAGAATCTCGAACTCGGTGACCTGGGCCGCGCCAAGAGCATCGTTGTCGAGAAGGAGAACACCACGATCGTCGAAGGCAACGGCAAGAGCTCCGAGATCCAGGGTCGGGTCAACCAGATCCGCCGCCAGATCGAGGAGACCACCAGCGACTACGACCGCGAGAAGCTCCAGGAGCGACTTGCCAAGCTGGCTGGCGGCGTCGCCGTCATCCACGTCGGTGCCGCGACCGAGACCGAGATGAAGGAGAAGAAGGCCCGTGTTGAGGACGCTCTCCATGCGACCCGCGCGGCCGTCGAAGAGGGCATCGTTGCCGGCGGTGGCGTGGCCCTGCTCCGCACCCTCCCGGCAATCGAGGCGCTCAGGCTGTCCGTGGTCGACGAGCAGACCGGCGTCGACATCGTCCGTCGCGCCGTTGAGGCCCCGCTCCGCGAGCTGGCTCTCAACGCCGGCGTCGAAGGCAGCCTCATCGTGCAGGAGGTCAAGCGCCGGAAAGGCAACGATGGCTACAATGTCGCCACTGGCGATTACGAGGACCTCGTGAAGGCTGGTGTGGTCGACCCGAAGAAGGTCACCCGCTCGGCTCTCCAGAACGCCTCCTCGATCGCCGGTCTGATGCTCACCACCGAGTGCCTCATCACCGAGATCCCGGAGAAGAAAGAGAAGCCGGCAGCCGACCCGCATGCAGGCGGCGGCATGGACTACTGATCCAACCGGAAATGTTTGGACAGGGCGCGGCTGCGCGGCAGCCGCGCCTTTTTCTTTGGAGGCCTCTTCACGACTGAGCCAGCGATCCAGAGAACTGCTTCAAACCCTTGCTGTGCATGCCCCACAGGCATTTGGAGGCATGGGAAGCTGCGCCTGCACCCTCGCAATCGGCTCGGTCTCTCTGGCATTCCTGCCCGCTGCGATTTGCCGAGCCCCCTGTGCCCTCGGCCTCCTCTGCTCCGGACTACTTGCCCTTCCGGTCCGGATAGGCGGGCTTCTTCGGCCCCGTCGGGGGATGGCGCTCCAAGGACTTCATCACCTCGGTGATCGCCCGCTCGAGCTGGGGATCCTCTCCACGAGCCAGACGGGACGGATCGTCCACCACCTCGATATCCGGATCCACCCCGTGCCCCTCGATGATCCAGTTCCCCTTCAGATCGTAGATGCCAAAGGTCGGAACGGTGACACTCCCGCCGTCAATGAGACCGGGAGCCCCGGTGATGCCAATCAGGCCGCCCCAGGTGCGCTGGCCAATCAGCGGACCCAGCCCGCTTTGCTTGAAGTAGTACGGGAAACAATCGCCTCCCGACCCCGACCAGCCGTTCATTAACATCGCCTTGGGTCCAGGCTGTGATGTGAGCGGCCAAGGCCAGTCCGCGCCGTCACGGACACCCCACCAGTTGCGCAAGGGCCGGTTTAGCACCTCAACGAAACGGTCGGGGATCTGTCCTCCGGAATTGAACCGTTCGTCGATGATCAGACCCGGCATGGCAACCTGGCCTCGCCATTGGCGAACCAGCTCATTCTGTCCATTCACCCCGGTATCGGGCACGTACACGTAGCCGATCCGACCGCCGCTTCGCTCTTGGACCCGTCGACGATTCTCCTGCTGCCACGCGAGATGGCGGAGGCGGGCTTCGGAATCGAGGGTCCGGACGAGGATTTCCCGCCCCCCCTCCACTTGGCCATTGGTCGAGATGGTCAGGAGCACCGTGCGATCCGCCAGCCCTTGGAATGCGGCCCAGGGATCCTTCCTCGGATCCAGCGGATCGCCGTTCACGGCCATCAGGAAATCCCCCGGCCTCACCGACACACCCGGCTGGGCCAGCGGTGACCGGGGCTCCGCATCCCACGGCGCCGCCTCGATGACACGCGCAATCTGGTACAGGCCGTTGGTCAGGCGGAAATCACACCCCAGATACCCCACGCCGCGCGAGGGAGCGCTTTCGAGGTCCCCGCCGCTTCGGTAGGTATGCGACGAGTTGAGTTCGCCAATCAGCTCGCCGATGACGTGGTTGACATCCCATCGGGTCACCGCGCCCTCCAGCAGGCGACCGTACCGCTCTCGCATCAGGGGCCAATCCACACCGTGGAGATTCGGGTCGTAGAAGAAGTCGCGCTGGAACCGCCAGACATCGTCGAAGATCTGACGCCATTCGGCCCGGGGATCGAGGCGCATGACGAGATCCCCCGTCGGCACCGCCTTGTCGATCCGCTGTCCCTCCTTGGGTTCGACCACGCCCCAGCGCCCACCGGAGATCACCAGCAGCTTGCTGCGGTCAGCCGACAACTCAGCGCCGGCACAATCCCCGATCACGGTCTTCTCCTCCTGCTTCTCGAGGTCGTAGAGATGGAGAGTCGCCGATCCACCGTCCGCTCCGGTCCGCGGAAGCCGCCGATACAGCACCCTGCCCCCGGCAACCGGGATGACGGTGTCGTAGGCACCGCTGCCGGGCGGCAGCAGGATCACGCGGGATTCAAATCCCTCGAGATCAATCCGGGTTTCCTTGACGCCAGATTCGTCGGTCTTGGCCGGGGTTGCAGCCGTCGAAGGAACGGCATTGGTCGTGGCTGCAACACTGGCGGACCCGGGAGGCGTGTTGGTACCGGCCACCACCACCGGAGCGGCGGGCACATTGGTTGTCGGATCCGGCTTCTTCTCCTTCGGACGCTCCTCATCATCGTTCTTGGGCGCCAGTGGATTGGGGAGGTCCCGCGTCAGGGGCACGACCGCGATCCGGGTTCCGTTTGCATAGATCCAGGTGCTGTCGAGCTCGCTGTAGATCGGGTTGAAATTACGGGTCGTCCGGAAATAGAGGTACTTTCCGTCCGGGTCGAAGGCCGGGAGGTCGTCGCTGTAGAACCCCGAGGTGACCTGGTGGGTCTTGTCCTCCTTCAGATCGTGCAGCACAACGGCACTCTGCTGGTTGGTCAGGTCCTGTCCCCACGTGATCCAGCGACTGTCAGGACTCCATCCGACCCGAAACCCCGCAAGGTCGCCGTGATATTTCCAAAGCTGTCGGGCGATGACCCGATTGGTGCCGGACCCGAAGTCGTAGATGTTCACCTTCATCGCCTGGTCGATGAACGCGACTTTTTTGGAGTCAGGCGACCAGAAGAGGTTGTAGCGGTAGCCAGGACCCAGGCGCGTGAGGTTCGTCTCGCTCCCGGTGCCATCCGCGGGTCGGGTTGTCAGCTCGTACTCACCGGTACGGTCCGAGAAGTACGCGATCGACCTGCCATCGGGCGACCATGCCGGATAGCGCTCGGCGACACCGGAGGATCGGGTGATGTTGCGAACGATCCCCTGCTCCGCCGGCAGGGAGAAGATCTCGCCCCGGGCCGAGACCAGGACCCGCTTGCCCTTCGGCGATACGGCGCCGTCCTGGATCAACCCGCTTGCATTGACATCCCTGGGCTTGAGCGTGGCCTGGTCGGTCACGACATCGATCCGCACCTCGCGCAACTTCTCGGTCTGGTAATCGAGGAGGTAGAGCCGTCCCCCGTTCTCGAAGACCAGTTCCTTGGGCCCCGCGCTTGGAAAGTGGATGTCGTGCTCGGTGAACGTCGTGAGGGCCTTGAACTTGTCGGTCCTGGAGTTCCAGACCCAGAGATTCGCCCGCTTGGCTCCGTCGCGGTCGGACAGGAAGTAGAGGTTGTCCCCATGCCACATCGGCATGGAGTCATCCGCCCCGGATCGGGTCAGGTTCCTCGACTCCAGGGTCTCGAGGTTGAAGATCCAGATGTCCGGCGCCATGCCGCCCCGATAGCGCTTCCAGGTACTGAACGAGATCGAGATCGGCATGTAGGCGAGGGTCTTGCCGTCGTCCTTCACGCTGCCGAATTCCCCGTAGGGCATCGGGAGTTTCGCGGGCAGCCCTCCCTCGACATCGACCTCGTAGAGTTGGTTGAACCGATCCTTGTAGCTGGTCATCGAGGTTGCAAAGAGAAGCCGCTTCCCGTCGGAGAACCAGTCCACCAGCCGATCGGGGGCTCCGTGATGGGTGATGCGACGCGGAACGCCGCCTGCAGTGGGCATCACGTAGAGATCGAGATTGCCGTCATAGTTGCCGGAGAACGCGATCTGGGAACCGTCGGGCGAGAACCGGGGCATGGTCTCCTCGCCACGGGGCGAACTGAGGCGTGTGGCCAGGCCGCCTTCCTTGGGCACGATCCAGATGTCACCGGCATAGACGAATGCGATCTGGGTGGCCGAGACGTCGGGATACCTCATGAGTCGGGCATCGACCGCCCGGGGAGCCTCCTGGGAGACCCCATGGAATCCGCCGAACAGGAGACCCAGCCACACCGCATAGAAGAAACGCATGCGGTCGAGCCTGCCCAAAGCCCCGGCGCTCCGCCAAATCCAATCCCGTCGCCTTGCCCCACCCGCCATCACACGACATTGTCCCGCCACGTAAACCGCACCGCGCGAACCCGAACATCATGGCCAAGATCACCATTCTCCCCGCCAACGTCTCCGCCGAGGTCCCTGATGGGGAAAACCTGATCGAGGCCGGAGAGGCCGCTGGTGTCGAGATGGAGGCCGGGTGCTTCAACTGCTCCTGCGGCACCTGCGTGGCGGAGGTCGTGAAGGGCATGGAGAATCTGACTCCACCTTCGCCCGACGAGCTCGACGTCCTGGACCAGTGGAACAAGGACCCGGAGAAGTTCCGTCTCACCTGCTGCAACCGAATCCTTCACGGCGAGGTGATTCTCAAGGCCGGGCATTGAGCCACACGGACACCCCGATGGGGATTCACGGGGAGAAGCGGTGCGGGATTGCGCCTACCGCCCTACATCACGCTCCCACAGCAACACGGTGCTGTGGGACCCGGGAGGGATTCTCCCAGGATCGGCCCATCGGCGGATCCATGCCCCTCTTTCCTCGCTCCCAGCCCCCTCGAATCGCTCATCCTGTGCTCTCGCCTCTGCGTCTCCGCACCCCTGCGTGAGTCCCGTTTTTGCTCTTGGCTCTTTGCCCAAGGGCCTTTGCTCTTGGCCTGTCACCATGAACTGCTTCCTCCGTCTCCTGCCCTGCCTGCTCGGCCTTTTCCTGACCTCCGCCGCCGAAAACCCCTTCCCGCCGGGACCCGATTCCCAGCCGCAGGAGGGCGTGCCCCAGGGAGAGGTGGTCAAGGGAACCTACACCGCCGCCACCAACAGCGTCTTCCCGGGAACCATCCGCGCCTACTCGGTCTACATCCCCCAGCAGCTCGACCGCTCCCGCCCCGCACCCCTCATGATCCTCCAGGACGGTGGCGGCTACCAGGCGGTCAACGTCTTCAACAACCTCATCGCCAGGAAGCAGATCCCGCCGCTGGTCGGACTCTTGATCATGCACGGTCGGGTGCCCTCTCAGTCGACCAACGCCCTCGACCGCTTCAATCGCAGCCTCGAATACGACGGACTCGGCGACGCCTACGCGCGCTTCCTCCTCGACGAATTCTTCCCGTTCATCGAGCGCACCCATGGGCTCAAACTGAGCCCCAATCCCGATGATCGTGCGATCGGAGGGGCGAGCAGCGGTGGCATCTGTGCCTTCACCGCGGCCTGGGAACGACCCGAGGCCTTCCACCGCGTGTTCACCAGCGTCGGCACGTACGTCGGCCTCCGCGGCGGCAATGCCTACCCGACTCTCATCCGCAAGACCGAGCCCAAGCCGATCCGGATCTTCCTGCAGGACGGCGACCACGATCTCGACATCTACGGGGGCGACTGGTGGATGGCCAACCAGGAGATGGAACGGGCACTGAAGTTCGCGGGCTATGACGTCGAACATTCCTGGAGCAACGGGGGTCACGACAGCCTCCATGCGACCCAGATCTTCCCCGACGCCCTGCGCTGGCTGTGGCGGGACTACCCAGCCCCCATCCGGGCCAACCCCGAGAAGAAATCCCGCCAGCCCGTCGTGAGGGAGGTCCTTGCCAACGGCTCCGAGTGGCAGCTCGTCGGCCAGGGCTACCGGTTCACCGAGGGCCCGACCGCCAACGCCAAGGGTGAGGTCTACTTCACCGACATCCCGAACAACCGCATCCACAAGGTCGGCCTTGACGCACAGGTCAGCGTCTTCGCCGAGGACACCGGCGGGGCGAACGGACTGAAGTTCGGCCCCGACGGACGCCTGTATGCCGCCGCAAACGGTCGGAAGCAGATCGTCGCCTATGACGCCACCGGGGCGAAGACCGTGGTCGCCGACGGGATCGAGTCCAACGACCTCTGCATCACGTCCAACGGGCGACTCTACGTCACCGATCCGGGCAACAAGAAGGTCTGGCTGGTGCAGCCCGACGGTTCCAAGCGCGTGGTCGACGAGGGCATCGGCTTTCCGAACGGCGTCCAGCTGTCGCCCGACCAGACGCTGCTGCTCGTGGCCGACACCCGGGGGCAATTCGTCTGGTCGTACCAGATCGCCGACGACGGCTCCCTGCGCTTCAAGCAGCGCTACCATCACCTGCACCTGGTGGACGGCTCGACCCAGAGCGGGGCCGACGGGATGACGGTCGACCGGGACGGGCGGCTGTATGTCACGACCGAGGCCGGCCTGCAGTTTTGTGACCAGGCGGGCCGCGTGAACGGAATCATCCCGAAGCCCCAGCGTCAGTGGCTGTCGAATGTGACGTTCGGCGGACCCGAGTTCAGCGACCTCTATGTGACCTGTGGCGACAAGGTCTATCGCCGCGCGACCCGGGTCCGAGGAGTCCAGAGCGGCACGGCTCCGATCCGACCCGCGCCGCCTCGCCTGTAGGCCCAGAGGGGAACGCGGTGGGCCGTCCAAGGCGGGCGTTCCGAGCCGTCCTGATCCAGCCCCTTTACTATCCGCTCCACCATCTGTAGTCGTTCCCCAAGCATCTCTCCCACACCACGGGCCGGCTCGCGGCCGTGATCCTTTCCCTACTCGCGCTCCTGCAGCAGGTCTCCGCCATATCGTGGGATGATGACATGCCGAGTGGAATCACCATCGCCTTACCCAAGCGCAACCTAATACCCCGGAATGCATGGCCCCACCTCGGCATCTACGTCGGAGGACCGGTCTACAAGGAGAAGCGACGCGACGCGACGCCGGCTGAACTGATCGACTCCAGGTTCACCGAGGTGATCGTCTGGTCGGTCCATGTCGATTCGGACGGCACACTGGACCTCACCAAGGAATTCCCGGTCGCCCGCGATGGGACCTACATCGGGGCGACCCAGCATCCGAACTTCGCGCACGACCTCAACCGGCTGCGCAGCAGCGGACGTCGGGTCACCCTTGGGTTCGGAGCCGCCGGATCGCCGGCGTTCAACAACATCCGGGGCCTGATCAAGAAGGACGGCACAGCCACCAACAGCATCCTCTGGCGGAATCTGACCGCGCTCCGGCAGGCCCTGCCTGCCATCGAGTCCATCGATCTGAACGACGAGGTCACCTATGATGAGACCTCGATCACCCGCTTCGCCGTGATGCTGCGGGACATCGGTTTCGAGGTCTCCCTCTGCCCCTACACGAATGCGCAGTTCTGGCAGAACGTGGCACGGGCCGTGAACAGCCAGCGACCCAGAGCCATCGAGGCCATCAACCTCCAGTGCTACGGCGGGGGGCCGATGGAACACGCCGACCCAGTGGTCGTTCCCAGGTATCCCCGTCTATCCCAGAATCTGGGCCAAGGGGACGGATTCAGGAGGACAAGCCGTCGGCGAGGAAACACCCGTCTCAGCGACCCAGCGGTTCGCGGAGTGGTCGAAGTCCTCAGCCCTCGCGGACAGCTTCGTATGGCTCCATGACGAGATCCCGGGAAAAACCGGCCCCTTCGCCGAGGCCATGGTCCAAGGACTCCAGGGCGGCAGCCAACGGAGGACGTCGGGAGGACGAGCGGGACTATTGGCCAAGCCCCCCAGGAACTAGCTGGGATCCCGCCCAGATTGCGGCTGGGTCGCCGGGACGTTGACCCGCTCACGGGAGGCCACTTTGGGGGCCAGGTCATCTATCACTAGATTTAGGGAGGGTCTGGGCATGGCGTGAGGGGCTGCGACCATGATGGAGTGGGGGGGTATGCGAATACCGCGATTCAAGGCCGCGCCCGAAGAGGAG
>VHCG01000001.1 GCA_016871805.1 Verrucomicrobiota bacterium | reverse complement strand
GTTCGAATACCGCTGGGCCAGCTCCGCGGCGCGCTCCCGCTGGCCGGCGTTCACGAGCAGTCGCCAGTGGTTGAGGTGGTCCGAGACCCGGTCGGCATGTCGGTCGACAATCGCGGCGAGCGACTGCTCGTAGCCGTGGATGTCGGCCCGCGAGAAGGCCACCGAGAGCGTGAGGCGGTTGGCCAGCACGGTCGTGGTCGGATTCCGGCGCCCCTCGGCCAGACGTCCGGCTCCCGGATGCAGCGTCTCGGCCGGCCCCCATCCCGCCTCCCAGGCCGCCAGGTACAGGGGCATGTCGGGAGCATTCTCCACGTCCTTCCGGTATCGATCCCAGGTGGTGCCGAAGGCGTCCATGTAGCCGAGGTGGAACTGCGACTTCAGGTATTCCCGCGCCTGCACCGGGGTCAGATTCGTCTCGATCGGACGCAGCAGGCTGGCCACGTAGCTGTCCTGTCCATAGAGGCTGAACAGCCGGGCTGCGAGATCGAGATCATCGCGGTTGGTGCGGGTCAGACGCAGCAGCCAGAGGGCATGGCTGGCCCCGGATCGGAGGTGTCTTTTGTCCGGTACCGGTTGCCGGGCGATGAGGGAGACGAGGCCCCTGGAGAGCGCGGGATCGCCGGGGTCGTTGGCCACGGCAAGCTGCCATCCCAGAATGGCGGCATCCATCTGCCCGGCGGTCTCCGACGACCGGGCCGATTTCGACAGGGACCGGGCCTGGATCTTGTCCAGCAGGGCGACGTGGATGACCGGCAGGAATCCCTCGGGTGTCGACCGGAATCCCTTCGGCAGGAGGATGGCGGTGGAGGCGACGAGGAGGGTCACCAGCGCGAGGCCGAACCGGAAGTAGCGGTCGTTGATCAGCTGCCGGAGCAGGGAGGACCGTCGGAGGGTCTCGTCGCTGATCATCCCCTTGCCGGGAGGTGAGGGCTTCGTGGGAGGCGTTTCCATGGGTCGTCCGAGGTTGTCGTGACGATGCCCGTCGATGTCGGAAGCGTCCAGTGGCGGGTGCCCGATCCGCCGGCGGCGGATGGAGAGGGGTCGGGCTGAGGGCGTCTCAGGACCCCGGCGTGACGGAAAGCAGGACCGATCCGGGGTGCGCGGTGAGCGTCGGCGTCCTGAGGGACGCCCCGAGCAGGACGAATCCGCCGGCCGGGATGTGGACCGTCTCGCCGGCGCCCGAGGCGGTCAGGTGCCCCTGGACGACCCCGAGCACCCCTGGTGTTCCAGGGCGCCTTGGATCGGGAAGGGGCCCGCCCACCTCGACCTGCAGCTCGTCGATGTGAAACAGCGGGTGTCGTACCAGTTCCCGGAGGCTGCCGGTTTCCCGGGAGCGGGTGGCGGTGTCGATGAGCCCCGGCTCGAAGTCGTCGAAGTCGATCGAGGCCATGGAGGCTTCGAGGTGCAGCTCCCTGGGCTTCCCGTCGAGCCCGACCCGGTTCCAGTCGAACACGCGGTAGGTGGTGTCGGAATTCTGTTGGATCTCGAACACGAGGTTGCCCCCGCCGAGGGCATGGACCCGTCCGCTCGGGACGAACATCGCGTCCCCGGGGCGGGTGTCGTGGGCGTGGAAGCAGTCGGCCACGGTCCCGTCGGATACCTTCCGCCAGAATCCATCACGGGTGACCCCCTGTCGGAGGCCGACATAGATGCGCGAACCCGGACGGGTGTCGGCGAAGTACCACATCTCGGTCTTGGGTTCCCCGCGCAGCGTGGCGGCCTTGTGGGCCGGGGGATGCACCTGGAGGGAGAGGTCGTCGGTGCAGTCGAGGAGCTTGATGAGCCAGGGGAACCGCTCGTCGGGGGCGGTGTTGCGTCCGAGGAGGTCGTGTCCGTGGTGGGCCATCAGCCACCGCAGGTCACGGCCGATGAAGGGGCCCGAGGCGACGACGGAGACACCCTCGGGTCGGTCGGTGATCTCCCAGGACTCCCCGATCGGGACGCGCTCCGGAAGGGGTTTGCCGAAGGTCTCGGCGAGACGTCTGCCGCCCCAGATCCGTTCCTTGAGGATGGGGGTGAAGGTGAGCGGGGGGAGTTCCGCCATGGGTCGGATCAGGCGGCGGGGGCCGGATTGGGCTGTTGGACGTGGCCGAGGGCCCGGAACTTCGCGTAGCGGACCGACAGGCGATCCTTGGCCGACAGGGACCGGACCTCGTTGAGGTGTTTCAGCAGCGCCTCCCTGAGGTGGACGGCCGTGGCGACCGGATCCTGGTGGGCACCGCCCTCGGGTTCCCCGACGACCTCGTCGACCAGCCCGAGTGCCTTGAGGTCCGTCGCCGTGATCCGGAGGGCGGCGGCGGCCTTGGCGGCGGCGGCCCGGTCCTTCCAGAGGATGGCGGCGCATCCCTCGGGGCTGATGACGGAATAGTAGGCGTTCTCGAGGATCAGGACGCGGTCGGCCACCCCAATGCCAAGGGCTCCGCCGGAGCCGCCCTCGCCGATGACGGCGGCGAGGATGGGGACCTCGAGGAGCATCATCTCGCGGAGGTTCACCGCGATGGCCTCCCCGATGTGCCGCTCCTCGGAGCCGATGCCGGGATAGGCCCCGGCGGTGTCGATCAGCGTCACGATCGGCAGCCCGAACTTGTCGGCCATCTTCATCAGGCGGAGGGCCTTGCGATACCCCTCAGGATGGGCGGAACCGAAGTTCCGGAGTATGTTCTCCTTGGTGTCCCGGCCCTTCTGGGTGCCGATGACCATGACCGGTTCGCCCCCGAGGCGGGCGAATCCGCCCACGACGGCCCGGTCGTCCGAATACTGTCTATCCCCGTGGAGCTCCTCGAAATCGCTCAGGGCGAGCTGGATGTAGTCGAAGGTGTAGGGGCGTTTGGGATGCCGGGCCAGCTGGACCCGCTGCCAAGGGGTCAGGTTCGAGTAGATCTGCCGTCGGGCCTCGTCGAGTTTGCGCTCGAGCTGTCCGATCTCCTCCTCCCAGGAAAACCCCATGGAGTGGTTCTCGGGGTGCTGCCGGAGATCCTGAAGCTTCTTCTGCAGCTCGAGGATCGGCTTTTCGAAATCCAGATGGTGTTTCATTGGGGGGCACCACGGGGGCGCCGGAACTGGAGGCGCACCGTACGGGGCACCCCGCACTCCCTCAACTCCCAACTCAGGGTACGGGAATGGGGGGGAACTGTTGACCTATTGCTCAGCGAGATTCGCCCAGTCCGCCAAAGTTCCATGGTTCATGGGTTTCCGGTGCGAACAGTTTAGACAAAGCATTTGTGTCCCAATTATCCGTTTTCGCCGCTCCAACAGAGTGCGAAAACTAGCATCAATGGAATCGACAGGCTCCTTGACACAACCCGTTGAACCCTTGGTCAGCGATCGTCAATTCCCGAGAGCCATAAAGTAGAGGGTACCATCGAAATTCAACATTTCGGCTTGGTAGAACTCTCCTTTGTAAATTGGGACCATCACTGTGAATGAACCGACCACGTCCTGGTACCCTTCTGGTCCACGGTAAAAATTGAATTCGGCAATGTAGACTGCCCTTTCGGTAAGGCTGCCGGAGCTGGAACCTACGGAGATTCGAGTCTTTGGTACTGTCGGAATGAACTGCCATCGCCTCCCGTTGACAATGACACCCCAAACGAAGCCGTTGGCGGTTGCCTGTTTCACAACGCTCCGTTGTGGAGTCTCCGGGAATTCGAGATTACCGCGGACTAGCTGTACAAGGCTTCCAATATTGACAGGCAGGTTGACCAAGGCGGATCCGTCCCCTGTAAAACTCCCGGTGAAGCGGTTATTGCCTGTAAAAACTGTGGCTGCCGAGACTGTTTGGGTCGGGAAGGAGTTCGGGGGGGAAATCGTCAACCGCGGGTTGGTATAGCCACTGCCGACCGCCCCCACGACGATGGCGATAATGGAGCCGTTCTGGGTAATGGCATCGAACCGTGCGCCGGTCCCTGTCGGGTCGGATACCGTCACCGATGGGTTTCCGGTATACAAGCCGCCGCCGTCGGTGACGGTTACGCTGGTGATGAAGCCCGAAGTGACATTTGCCGTCGCGGTAGCCTGTCTGGAGGTGTCCGGGAGGGTTAGCTTGACGGTGTTGTCCAAAAGAGAGGTATCAACACTGCCCGTGTCGCCCTTTGGTCCTTGGGGTCCTGTAGGACCTGCGGCTCCTGCATCTCCCTGAGGCCCCTGGGGACCGGTTGCACCTGTATCGCCCTTGAGCCCCTGAGGACCGGTCGTACCCGGGTCACCTTTTGGTCCTTGGGGTCCTGTGGGACCTGCGGCTCCTGCATCTCCCTTGGGCCCCTGGGGCCCGGTTGCGCCTGTGTCGCCCTTGAGCCCCTGAGGACCGGTCGTACCCGGGTCACCTTTTGGTCCTTGGGGTCCTGTGGGACCTGCGGCTCCTGCATCTCCCTTGGGCCCCTGGGGCCCGGTTACACCTGTATCGCCTTTGGGTCCCTGAGGTCCAGCGGGGCCCATGGCTCCTGAATCCCCAGGAGGACCGGGATTGCCGCTCAAGGCGTAGAGAGCCAAAGGAACAGCTGCAATCTCCTGCCTCGGCAAGAGAGCTGTCCATGCGGTGCCCGTGCTGGGCTTCACGAACACCTGAATGAATCGCCCGCCATTCGCAAGGTCCGCGGTGGAAAAGGTTAATGGGTGGCTAATATTCCTTGTCTAACATCGATCCCGTTGGCCGCTATCGAAGATCCGAGCTGCTTTCCTCCAGTGCTCGCGTCGAATAGCGAGAAGATGAAGTCAAAGTTTCCTGACGCAGGGAGACCGTCGTCGGTCAGTTGCCCCTGAAAATTGAAGTGCTGGGCCCGCAGCGGAAGAAGTGCGAGGAACAAGCAAAGGAATCGAACAAGCATCTCTTTCATGGATTATTGGAGGATTTCGGGTTCGTCAGCCGGAAGAATCTAAATGAGGCATCTGACTTGTATGGTGCCGTCATAATCCCTCCGTAAGGGGTCATTTCGAATCTCCTCGGAAACCAGCTCTGGGCATCAACCGAATCCGCTTCCTGGGGAATTTGGAATTGAAAGAGTGTTGGCGTTTCCCACCTGATCACCAGCGAACCATCTGCTCGAAGTAGGGCCGTCTGGTGAGGTTTTTCTCGAACAGTTGCTGGATCTGCGGTTACGACTGAAGTCATAGAAAAAGGCCCCCCAGTCGAGACGGAAATGGGCTGCACGGTTGCAACCATCGCGTAGGTGCCACCGCCTGAAACCTTTCTGCTGACGGGATTGATTGAAGCTCTCTTGATTCCGAGTTGACCTCCTTGAACATCAAGGTTTGCCAGCAAGACCGTAAGAGCGGTTGCTGATATTTTGGACTTCATCTCGGATAGGTTACCGGCGCGTTTTTTTGGGGGCAACAGGAGACTCGTTGGGGACTCGTTGGAATTCACTGTGTACCGTTCTAGATCGTTCGCCGAAGTCGTAGAACGGTGAGGGGACCAGAGAGTGTTTGTGCTCCGTGGGCCGAATCCCGAACCTCACCGGGGTGACGACCTACACCGCCAAGTTGGACCCGGATCAGATGGACCGGCTGGAGGCCCTGATCCGCGATGGGAACTTCCAGCTCCGAGAGGTCGACCACGCCAGGGTCAGCGGGGTGAAGCCCGACTTCAATGTGACTCTCTACGCGTCCGGCAAGGTTGTCGTCCAGGGCAAGGGCACCCGGGAGTTTGTCGAGTTCGCGCTGGAGCCCGAGGTCCTCGGGAGCGCTCGGCTCGGGTATGAGGAGGAGCTCGAGCCGGAACGACTGCTGCCGCGATTGGGTGTCGACGAATCCGGCAAGGGCGACTTCTTCGGCCCCCTCTGCATCGCCGGGGTCTATGTGAACGCCGACGTCGTCCGGGCCTGGAAGGATGCTGGGATCCAGGATTCAAAGAACATTGGCAGCGATTCCCGGATCGCCGACCTCGCGACCCGCATCCGTGAGACTCCCGGATGTGTGCACACGGTCGTGACGATCGGGAACGAGGCCTACAACCGGATGCACCAGCGCAACGGTTCGGTGAACCGGGTCCTGGCCTGGGGCCATGCCCGGGTCATCGAAAACCTGCTGCTTCAGCGCCACCGGATGGTTCCGGCGCCGGTGCGGGCCATCAGCGATCAGTTCGCCCAGGACAAGGACACGGTCGCCAAGGCGCTGATGTCCCTTGGACGTGAGATCGAGCTGGTCCAGCGCCACCGGGCCGAGGAGGACCTGGCCGTCGCGGCGGCGTCGATTCTCGCGCGTGACGAGTTCGTCCAGCGGCTGAAGCGTCTTGGGGAGACCCTGGGGGTGACGCTGCCGAAGGGGGCGTCCGCCGCGGTGGAGGACGCGGGACGTCGGCTGGTGGAGCGGCATGGCGAAGCTGGGCTGCGCCAGGTGGCCAAGATGCACTTCCGGACCGCCTATCGGGTGCTGGGACTCCCGGAACCCCCGAAGGTCGAGTGGAAGCGTCGGTCCTGAGAGTTCCGGGTGTCGCTTCGCTTCGATCGGCGTCCTCCGGGGCACTGAGCGCTTGCACGGACCCCGTCAGGCCGTAGTTTCGCGGGCTGTTTCCGGCAGTCGCCGGCTTCTTCCATCACCGTGAGCGCCAGCCCATTCCCGTCCTCCTCGTCCGAGTTCCTCCACCGTCACCTGGGTCCGTCGGAGACCGAACAGCAGGAAATGCTCCGGTTCCTCGGGATGGGATCGCTCGGGGATCTGATCCACCGGGCGGTGCCGGCCCCGATCCGTCTGTCCTCGCCGCTCAACATTCCCGCCCCCCTTTCCGAGTCCGATGCCCTGGTGCGGCTTCGAGGAGTGGCGTCGAAGAACCAGGTCTTCCGGTCATTCATCGGCATGGGCTACCACGGGACCGTCACCCCGCCCGTCATTCTCCGGAACATCCTCGAGAACCCGGGCTGGTACACCTCCTACACCCCCTATCAGGCGGAGATCTCCCAGGGGCGGCTCGAGGGGCTGCTCAACTTCCAGACGATGGTGTGCGATCTCACGGGACTCGAGATCGCCAATGCGTCGCTCCTCGACGAGGCCACGGCCTGCGCCGAGGCCATGATGCTCTGCCACCGGGTCAAGGAAGGGGAGGCCGCCGGCGCCGCCGTGCCCTCCCGGTTCTTTGTGGCGGCCGACTGCCATCCCCAGAACATCGACCTGGTCCGCACCCGCGCCCGGGCCCTGGGATTCGAGGTGGTGGTCGGGGACTGGAGGACGTTCCAGCCGGACCAGACCTTCTTCGGTGCCGTGATCCAGTATCCGTCGACCGAGGGTTCCGTGTCCGACTTCACCACGTTTGCCGGGTCCGTGAAGGCGGCCGGGATGCTCCTGGTGGTTGCGGCCGACCTGTTGTCGCTCACCCTCCTGAAGGCGCCCGGCGAGTTCGGGGCCGATGTGGCGGTGGGCAGCGCCCAGCGCTTTGGCGTGCCGCTCGGGTATGGGGGACCCCACGCCGCGTTCTTCGCGACCCGGGATGCCTACAAGCGTCAGATGCCTGGTCGGCTGGTCGGTGTCTCGAAGGATTCCCTCGGTCGCCCCGCACTGCGTCTCTCGCTGGGGACCCGGGAACAGCACATCCGCCGGGACAAGGCGACCTCGAACATTTGCACCGCCCAGGCCCTGCTGGCGAACATGGCGATGGCCTACGCCTGCTACCATGGACCGGAGGGTCTGACCGCGATCGCCCGCCGTGTGCACCACCTGACGGGACTCCTGGCCACGGGACTCCAGCGGCTGGGGCTGGCTCCGGCAAACACGACCTTCTTCGACACCCTGACCGTGGCAGTGGCCGATTCCGCGGCGATCCTCCGGGCCGCCGAGGCCCAGCGGATCAACCTGCGTCGGGTCGACGCCTCGCGGGTGTCCATCGCTCTCGATGAGCCCACGACCCCTGAGGAGGTCCTGCAGGTGCTCCGGCTCTTCCCCGGTGGCGCGGCGCTCTCGCTGGCCCAGCTGCAGCCCGTCCAGCCGGTCCTTCCCCTCCGGTCCAGCCCCTTCCTGCAGCACCCGGTGTTCAACAGGTATCACAGCGAGACGGAGATGCTCCGGTACCTGCGTCGGCTCGAGTCGAAGGACTTCTCGCTCTGCCACGGAATGATCCCGTTGGGCTCCTGTACCATGAAGCTCAACGCCACCTCCGAGATGATCCCGGTGAGCTGGCCCGAGTTCGGTGCGATCCACCCGTTCGCCCCCGTGTCCCAGACCCGGGGCTATCAGCAGCTCTTCGGTGAGCTGGAGCAGTGGCTGTGCGAGGTCACCGGGTTCGCAGGTGTGTCGCTCCAGCCGAATGCCGGGTCCCAGGGCGAGTACGCCGGACTGCTGGTGATCCGTGCGTGGCACGAGTCCCGCCGGGAAGGGCACCGCCAGGTCTGCCTGATTCCGACAAGTGCCCATGGCACGAATCCCGCCAGCGCGGTGATGGCCGGCATGACCGTTGTGCCGGTCGCCTGTGACCGCGATGGGAACATCGACGTCGCCGACCTCCGGGCCAAGATCGACCAGAACCGGGACCGTCTGTCCTGCCTGATGATCACCTACCCGAGCACCCATGGCGTCTTCGAGACGGCGATCCGCGACATCTGCGCGGCGGTGCACGAGGCGGGCGGACAGGTCTACATGGACGGCGCCAATCTGAACGCCCAGGTCGGCCTCACCTCCCCGGCGATCATCGGGGCCGACGTCTGCCACCTCAACCTTCACAAGACCTTCTGCATCCCGCACGGCGGGGGTGGACCCGGGGTCGGACCCATCGGAGTGGTGGAGCATCTGGTGCCGTTCCTGCCTGGACACGCCGTTGTAAACCTCGGCGGCGAGGACCCGATCGGTGCCGTCAGCGCCGCCCCCTGGGGTAGCGCCAGCATCTGTGTCATCCCCTGGATGTACATCGTCATGATGGGGTCGACCGGTCTCACCCGCGCGACCGAGGTTGCGATCCTCGTCGCCAACTACGTCTCCAAGCGTCTCGAGAACCACTTCCCGACCCTCTACCGGTCGAACGGCCTCGTGGCCCACGAATGCATCCTCGACCTCCGCCCGTTCAAGTCGGTCACGGCGGAGGACGTCGCCAAGCGGCTCATGGACTACGGATTCCACGCACCGACCCTGAGCTGGCCGGTCGCCGGGACCCTGATGGTCGAGCCGACGGAGTCGGAGTCGAAGGCGGAGCTGGACCGGTTCTGCGATGCGATGATCACCATCCATGCCGAGATCCAGGCCGTGGAGTCCGGGGCGGTGGATCCGAAGAACAACCCGCTCAAGAACGCCCCGCATCCCGCCGAGGTGGTGTCGGCAGACCGATGGGATCGGCCGTACAGCCGGGAACAGGCCGCCTATCCCGTGGCCGGACTGCGCCAGTTCAAGTTCTGGCCCGCGGTGGGACGGGTCGACAACGTCTTCGGGGATCGGAACCTTGTCTGCTCCTGCGTCGGCATGGAGGCCTATCAGGCCGCCCCGGCGTCCTGACCGCGGACCACTGAAACGACCGATCGGTCGGACGCCAGGTAGCGTCCTGCGACGGCGGCGATCTCCTCGAGGGTCACCTTCTCGAAACGGTCGTCCTCGGTGTCCCCGTGCTGGTAACCGAGTCCGTAGAGCTCATCGAGGGCGGCGGTCATGGCCTGGTGGCCGAGATCCTGACGGGCAATCTTCCTCTGCCCAACGACCTTCGCCTTGGCCCGGGCCAGCTCCTCGGGGGTCAGACCTGCGGTTCGCAGCAGCTCCGCCTGCGCCCGCAGTTCCGACTCCACCTGCTCGCAGTGCTGCGGTGCGGTGCCGCAGTAGAAGGCGAAGTAGCCTGGGCGTCGGCCGATGAAGTGCGAGGCTCCGACGTAGTAGGCCAGCCCGAGCGTGTCCCGGATCCGCAGGAACAGCCGGCTGCCCATGTCCGAACAGGCCTCCTGGAGCAGTTCCAGCTTTTAGCGGTCGGGGTTGTCGAAGGTCGTCCCCGGGTACCCGAGGGCGATCACCGCCTGCTCCTTCTCCCGGGTCTCGAGGTGCCGGGCCTGGTGGATGCCGACCCCGCCGCCGAGGTCCGGGGTGACGGCCGCACCGGTCCACGACCCGAGCGAGGCCTGGATCACCTCGATCGCCGCATCGGCCTGGAGATCACCATAGACGGCGAGCACGGCGTTGGAGGAGGTGATCCAGCGTCGATGGAAGGCCCCGAGCATGCCGGGGTTGAGGACATTCACCGACGACTCGGTGCCGGAGAGGTCGAGACCGTAGCCCCGGGGTCCGAACAGGCCGCGGCGCATGCCTGTGAAGGCGCATTTGAGCAGCTGGTCCCGCTGCCCCCGGATCGCGGCGAGCTGGGCGGCCCGTTCCCGCTCGAGGGCGTCCGGACGCAGGGCGGGGTTGAGGAGGACGTCGGTGAGCAGGTCGAGTCCAGTCGCGAAATCCTCCCGGAGGAACTCGCCCGTAAGCCCCATGCTGTGGTTCCCGGCGAAGGGCTCCAGGCTGGCCCCGAGGCCCTCGATGGCGGCAGCCAGCTGCTCGGCGCTCCGGTGATGGGTCCCCTTGGAGAGCATCCGACAGAGCAGGGTGCCGATGCCGGAGTCGGACTCCGATTCGCTGAGCAGTCCGCCATGCAGGGCGAGACGGAACTCCACGAAGGGGAGGCGATGGTCCTCCTTCACCAGCAGCCGCAGCCCGTTGGGCAGCCGGGTCAGTCGCACCGGGTTCTCCGACACGGTCGTCGGGCGGGTGACGGTCCTGGCGACCTGGCCCTCCGGGACGAGGCCGTAGACGGTCCGGTTGGCGTCCGTCAGGTAGCGCTGGGCCACGGAGTGGAGGTCGGCCGGGGTGAGCCGTCGGATCGCCTCGAGGAAGCGTTCGCTGAAGCCGAGGTCGTGGGCCCGCATCCAGTTTGAGCCGAGATCCTCCGCCTGGCCCTCCATCGTCTTCCGGCTGGCGAGCGCTCCGGCGGTGAACTGCTTGAGGGCCTTGGAGAGTTCGTCGCCTCCCACCCGCTCGGTCTTCATCCGCTCCAGCTCCCCGAGGATGGCGGACCGGGCCTCCGACAACCGCGGGCCGTCACAGGTCCCGCTGACCCCGAACAGACCCTCGTGCCCGGGCGAATAGGTCCAGGCGCTCACCGAATGCACCAGCGCGGCCCGATCGCGGACCTCGCGGTAGAGCCGCGAGCTCCGGCCGTGTCCGGCCAGCGTCGCCAGCACCTCCAGCGCGGGGGCGTCCTCGTGGCGGACGTCCGGGATGTGCCAGGCCAGGTGGAAGTGGCAGAGCTCGACGGGTGCCTCCTCCACCACCTCGCGGGGGGCGGTCTGGGGAGGCTCCGGGATCACAGGCGCCGGTGGGACGGCCCGGGCCCCGGTCCCAGAGAAGGCCTTCGTGACCTGGTCCACCACCTCGGACACCTGGAAGTCACCCACCACCACGAGGAAGCAGTTGTTGGGTGCGTATTTCTCCGAGTAGTAGGACAGGAGGTCGGCCCGCGTGATCCGGTTGAAGATGTCGGGGATGCCGATGACCGGGTACCGGTAGGGGCTGCGGACGTAGGCGGTCTCGAAGAGGCGCTTCCCGCTGCGGCGGCCGGGATCGTCCTGTCCCATGTCCATCTCGCGTCGGATGACATCGAGTTCCTTGACGAGTTCCTCCTCGGGCAGTGTCGCGTTCTGGACGATGTCGCACAGGATGTCGATGGCGACCCGGGCGCCGGTGTTCGGGACGTTGATCCAGTAGACGGTGCGGTCGAACGACGTGTAGGCGTTCATGTAGCCACCGGCGCTCTGGACCTCCTGGTCGATCCGGGCCCCCGGTCGGGTGGAGGTGCCCTTGAAGAGCATGTGCTCGAGGACGTGCGACAGACCCGCCCCCAGCCAACGCCCCTCGTCGATGCTTCCGGCACGGCACCAGATCTGGGCACTGACCACCGGCGCGCTGTGGTCCTCCTTCAGGATCAGCTGGAAACCGTTGGGGAGGGTCGTTAGGACAACGCCGTCGGTCATCGGGCAGGAGTTGGAGGTCATTGGAATGAAGTGTCGGGAAGGAGGGTTTCGGGTCGGCCCGCCCCGGAATCCACCCCGTGGCGGATGGGTGGGTTCCTGGGGCGACAGGGTGTCGGGATGTCAGGACTCCCCCTGCGACAGTGCCTGGCCCGGGGTGAAGGGGCGGCGGAACGCGCCGTCGAAATCGAAGCCCTCCCGGAAGTCCTCCCGGGAGTCGGTGTCCGTCTTGGAGAAGATCTCGTGGTCGATGAGGTTGAAGACGATCTCGCCGAAGTCGGGACACGACCGCACCCCCCACTCGTCGAGGACGGTGCAGGCGAGAGGGCCGAACTGCTGGAGCGCATACTGGCGGATACCCTCGAGCAGTTCCTGGGCGGTCACGTGGGTCTTCCGTCCCGGTGTGGATCCGCGCAGGCCCTGGGTGTGGTCGAGGGCCTCGCAGACGAAGTGGTACGCGGCCCTGGCGTAGCGCGGGTCGCGCTCCAGCACCGGGTTGAGAAGTGAATCGAGGTCGACCTGCGCCATGATCAGCGGATCCCGCCAACGCCCTGCGCGATGGCCGGCGGTTCCGGGGAAGGGGGATGGGTCCGGAGCCAGACCTTGCCGACAAGGCCGGAAACCGCGAGCAGCAGCACCAGCTGCAGCATGCGTTTCTCGGCTCGGGTGGGCGTCAACATCACTGGCGAGAGTATAGCGGATCGGAGTCCAAAACGGAACCGGGGACTTTTTGGGGACGTGGGTGCGATGCCCCGATGCCGGCTTGGGGCCGTCTCGGGCCCCGGGTTACAACAAGAATTTCGATTCACAAGGCCCCCGTATGGCGCTTCAGTCTTCGGCTTTCGCCACGGGCTGAAAGGGTCTGATGAAACATCTGCTGAGTCTCGAGTCGCTCACCGTCGGGGATTTCCGGTCGATCCTCGGCCGGGTGGACGGCTTCAAACGCAATCGGCGTTCCCACCCAAGGCCGCTCGAGGGCCAGTCCTGGGCGATGATCTTCAGCAAGTCCTCCACCCGCACCCGAGTCAGCTTCGAGGTCGGTCTCCGGGAACTCGGCGCCAACGTGCTCTTCCTCAACGCCAACGACATCCAACTCGGTCGGGGCGAGCCCATCCAGGACACGGCCCGTGTGCTGGGTCGCATGATCCATGGGGCGGTCATCCGGACCTTCGCTCAATCGGATGTCGAGGTGTTCGCGCAATTCTCCGGCGTTCCCACCATCAACGCCCTGACGGACGACGAGCATCCCTGTCAGATCCTGACCGACATCCACACCTTCGAGGAACGGCGGGGCGAACCGATTGTTGGGAAGGTCGTCACCTATGTCGGGGACGCGGCGTGCAACGTTCCCGCCAGCTGGATCTTCGCGGCGGCCCGGCTCGGCTTCGAGCTGCGGCTGGCGGCGCCGCCGTCCTACCACCCGGCCGACAGCCTCCTGGTCCGTGCCGGTGGAACCCTCGGGGCGGTGATCCCGGGACTCCCGGCCGATGCCCGCTGTTGGTATTTGCAGTCCGGTGGACGCGTGGTGCTCACCCGGGACCTCTCCTGGGCGGCGACCGGGGCGGATCTCCTCTACACCGACGTCTGGGTGTCCATGGGCAAGGAGTCGGAGTCCGCCCAGAGGGTCCGCGACCTCGGCGGCTACCAGATCAACCGGGACCTCGTGAAGCGCGCCCGGCCCAATGCCCTCGTCATGCACTGCCTGCCCGCCTACCGCGGCAAGGAGATCGACGCCGACACCCTCGATGACCACGCGGAGACGATCTTCGCCGAGGCCGAGAATCGGCTCCACGTCCAGAAGGCGATTGTCGACTGGGTCGTCTCCTGAGCCCCGGGAGCCCACCTCCGCCTCCACCTCTGCCTCCACTGATCGCTCGACGATCGGGTCGACTCGATTAGGCTGCGCCAACGACGATGTCCGCCAATCCCCCGAACGCCCCCGAGAATTCCCCGAAGAAGATCAACCTTCGCCGGCCCGACGTCATGGAGGCCGTCTCCGCCCAGGTGGTGGCCCACTATCGCAGCGAGCTTGTGGAGCGGATCCGGGCCCAGGGAGGCCTCCTCTCGCATGCGGGTCTGACCGTGAAGCTCGCGAAGGAGTTCGGCTTCTGCTACGGGGTCGAACGGGCGATCGACCTGGCCTACGCCGCCCGGAACGTCTTTCCGGACCCCGCCCGCATCTTCCTGCTCGGCGAGATCATCCACAACCCCGAGGTCAACGACCAGATCCGCAACCTCGGCATCGTCTCCATCTCCCCCAAACCCAGCGACGAGGAGATCGCCAGCCTGTCGCTGGGACCCGGCGACGTCGTCATCATCCCGGCCTTCGGCACCGAGGTCTCGACCCGACGCCGTCTCGAGGCCACCGGATGCCAGACGGTAGACACCACCTGCGGCGACGTGATGAGCGTCTGGAAGCGGGTCCGCCAGTACAGCCGCGACGGCGTCACCAGCATCATCCACGGCAAGGCGAAGCACGAGGAGACCAAGGCGACGACCTCCCAGGCCGGCGCCTACGGGAACGGTCACTACCTCGTGGTGTTCGACCTCCAGGAGACCGATTTTGTCTGCGACTACATCGTCAACGGTGGGGATCGGCAGGGCTTCCTCGACCGGTTCCGGGGCGCCTACTCGCAGGGCTTCGATCCCGATGTCCACCTGGCCGCGGTGGGTGTGGCCAACCAGACGACGATGCTGCGCGGAGAGACCGAGGAGGTGCAGCGTCGCATTCGGGCCGCCATCGAGAAACGGCATGGAACCGCGGCGCTGGCCCAGCATTTCCGGGTGTTCGACACCATCTGTGGCGCCACCCAGGACCGTCAGGATGCCCTGCAGCGGATGCTCCGGGAGCCGATGGACCTCCTCGTCGTCGTCGGGGGCTACAACTCCTCCAACACATCCCATCTCGCCGAGATGGGCGAGAAGGTCCTCCCCACCTACTTCATCAAGAACGCCTCCAAGATGAAGTCGGCCCATGCCATCGAGCACTGGAACCAGCACACCTGCATGGAGGTGGAGACCCGGGACTGGTACCCGTTGAACCGGGACCTCACGGTTGGCATCACCGCCGGAGCAAGCTGCCCGAACAACCTGATCGAGGACACCATCCGGCGCCTTTTCGAGCTGCGGGGCATCTCGGTGGTGGATCTGTTGGCGGCGCCGCCCCGCGCCTGATGAGGATTGTCGGGGCGCCCGGGCGCCGGAGTGGACCGCCGGCACCGACCCGGTTGGGTTCCGGTGGGAGTTTCTTTGATGAGGCCTTCCCGGGAAGTCGTCCCAACCTGTGGATCGTCCGGTGGACATCGTCGGGAGTGCGTTCCTACGATGGTTCCGGCACCCGACATATCATGCTCGACTCCCGACAGCGGCCGCTGAAGACAGTCCGGAGGATTTCCCTGGTCCTCGGATCCGGACTCGTCCTCGCCGCTTCCCCGGACCTCCAGTTCAACCGGGACGTCCGACTCCTCCTCTCCGAGAACTGCCTCGCCTGTCACGGTCCCGATCCCGGGTCGCGCAAGGCGGGCCTGCGGCTCGACACCCGGGAAAGCCTCTTCGGCCAGACCAAGGGCGAGGGACCGGTGGTGGTCCCAGGGAAGCCCGAACAGAGCGCGCTCTGGAAACGGCTGGTGCACACCGATCCCGACGAGCTCATGCCGCCGCCGGAATCCCACAAGGAGCTCAAGGCCGAGCAGAAGGAGCTGATCCGACGCTGGATCCTCGAGGGGGCGGCGTGGCAGCCCCACTGGTCCTTCCTCAAACCCGAGCGGCCTGCGGCGCCCCAGGGGTCCGGCCGCACTCCCATCGACGCCTTCGTGTCGGCGAAGCTGGCGGCCAAAGGCCTGACGATGAACCCGGAGGCGGATCGCCGGACGCTGGCGCGTCGGGTAGCCCTCGACCTCACCGGACTCCCCCCGCTGCCCGGGGAGGTCGAGGCCTTCGTGAAGGACACCTCCCCGGACGCCTACGAGCGCTGGGTCGACCGCCTCCTCGACAGCCCTCGCTGGGGTGAACATCGGGGCCGCTACTGGTTGGATGCCGCCCGCTATGCCGACACCCACGGTCTGCATTTCGACAACTACCGCGAGATGTGGCCCTACCGCGACTGGGTGATCGCGGCCTTCAACCGGAACCAGCCGTTCGACCGGTTCGTCGTCGAGCAGATCGCCGGGGATCTCCTGCCCGATCCCACCCAGGACCAGCTCGTGGCCACCGGCTTCCACCGGTGCAACATGACCACCAACGAGGGGGGCACCATCGAGGAGGAGAACCTCGTCGGCTACGCCAATGACCGGGTCTCGACCACCGGCTGGGTCTTCCTGGGGCTCACGACCAACTGCAGTGCCTGTCACGACCACAAGTTCGATCCCTTCACCCAGCGGGATTTCTACTCCATGGCGGCGTTCTTCCGGAACACGCAGCAGTCGGGATTCGACGGCAACGTGAAGGATGGCGCCAACGCCAGCATGGTCGTCGTGACCGATCCCGTCGACGCCGACCGGTGGGCAGCGCTGCTGGGGCAGATCGACGCCGCGAAGAAGGCCGTCGACCAGGCCCGTTCGGAGGCCGGACCCGCGATGGAGCGCTGGATTGGTGGACTCCGGAAACCGGCACTCGAGTCGGGGTTGGAACTCCCGGGCCAGACCTTCCGGGCCGCCCTGGCCTCCGGCCAAACGAACCCGATCCCGGTGACCGTCGCGGGGAAGGGGATCGAGGTGCCGACCGCCGGGCCGATCACCCTCCGCACCAACGGCCTGTTCGGACCGGCCCCCGTCTTTGGCAAGGACGCCACCGCCCGGGTCGAGGACGTCGGCGCGTTCGAGACGAACCAGTCCTTCTCGTTCGGCGGTTGGATCCGGGTGCCCGCCGACTCCAACGCCACCGCCGCCGTGCTGGCCCGGATGGATCCGCCGTCGGAGTCCTACCGGGGCTGGGACCTCTGGGTCCAGGGGGGCCAGTTCGCCACCCACATCATCCACAAATGGCCTGACAGCGCGATCAAGGTGGCCACGAAGGACTCCGTCGTGCGGAAGGGCCAGTGGCAGCATGTGTGGATGGGCTATGACGGCTCCGGCAAGCCCTCAGGAGTGTCGATCCATGTCGATGGCGTCCCGGTCCCGGTGTCCATCGAGACCGACAAGCCCCTGACCGGGACGATCCGGGCCCGGGCTCCGCTGACGTTCGCGCAGCGGTCCGGAGGCGACCACTTCGATGGCGTGGCGCTGCAGGATGTCCGGGTCTTCTCCCGGGTGCTTTCCTCGACGGAGATCACGGCGCTGGCCCGGAATCCTCTCCTGCTCCAGGTCGTTGGAAAACCCGTTCCCGACTGGAACGCCGAGGTCCGCGGCGTGCTGTTGGAGACCTTCATCCAGACCCAGTCCAGGCCGGTTCTCGAGGCGCGGGAGGCCCTGGCCCGGCTCGAGGCCGAGCGCGACGGGATCCGTCGGCGCCATCCCGTGACCCATATCCAGCGGGAGAAGGCCGACTCCAAGCCCATGGCGGCCCTGCTCGCCCGGGGCCAGTACGACAAGCCTGGCGAACGGGTCGAGGCCAATGTTCCGGCGGCGCTGAACCCGCTGCCCGAGGGTGCCCCGAGGAACCGGATGGGTCTCGCCCTGTGGCTGGTGTCGCCCGAGAACCCGCTTCTTGCCCGCGTCACGGTCAACCGGTTCTGGCAGGAGCTCTTCGGAACCGGTCTCGTCAAGACCACCGAGGACTTCGGCATCATGGGCGAGACCCCGGTGAACCCGGAACTCCTCGACTGGCTGGCGGTGGACTTCCGCGAGAGTGGCTGGGACGTGAAGCGCTTCTTCAAGCAGGTGGTGATGTCCCAGGCCTATCGTCAGGACGCGCGGGTCACCCCGGAGAAGCTGGAGAAGGATCCCCAGAACCGGCTGGTCAGCCGCGGACCCAGGTTCCGCATGGATGCCGAGATGGTGCGCGACTATGCGTTGGCGGCCAGCGGGCTCCTGGTGCCCAAGGTGGGCGGTGCCAGCGTCAAACCCTACCAACCCGAGGGCGTCTGGGAGGCGGTTGCGATGCCCGAGAGCAACACCAAGCGCTACGAGCGGGACTCGGGCGATGCCCTGTACCGTCGCTCGCTCTACACCTTCTGGAAACGCGCCGCGCCCCCGGCATCGATGGAGATCTTCAACGCGCCCAGCCGCGAGGTGTCGTGTACCCGACGCGAGCGGACGAACACCCCGCTCCAGGCCCTGGCAACCCTGAACGACCCCCAGTTCATCGAGGCGGCACGACGTCTGGCCGAAAGGGCCTGGACCGAGGCGTCCGGGAACCCCCACCGCGCGGTGGAACGGGTCTCGGAACGGCTCCTCATGCGGCCGTTGACCCCGGAGGAGCAGGGGATGGTGCGCCGGTCGTTCGACGAGTTCTCCACGTTCTATCGAGGCCATCCCGAGGCCGCCGACCAGCTCATGGGCATCGGTGAACTCAGGCCCTCCGGCGGTGTTCCCACCCCGGACCTCGCCGCCCTCACCCTCGTGGCCAACCAGCTGTTCAACCTCGACGAGGTCCTCAACAAATAAGCCGCAGCTCCCAAGGAGACCGACCCCATGGACCCCATCACTGAATTCGCCCGACGCGAGACCCGCCGCCACTTCTTCGGCCGCAGCCGTCACCTGCTCGGCTACGCCGCCCTCTCGAGCCTGCTCGGCGAGGGGCTCCGGACCTGGGCCACCGAAGGAACCCCCGTCGAGACGCTCCTGCCCCACTTCGCCCCCAGGGCCAAGCGGGTCATCTACCTCCACATGGTCGGTGGGCCCGCCCAGATGGACCTCTGGGACCACAAACCGAGGATGGTCGACTGGTACGACAAGGACCTGCCCGAATCCATCCGCAAGGGACAGCGGCTCACGACCATGACCTCGGGACAGTCCCGGTTCCCGATCGCCCCGTCGAAGTTCAGGTTCAGCCAGGTCGGATCGAACGGCCTCTGGATGAACTCCGAGCTCCTCCCGAACACCGCCAAGGTGGTCGACGACCTCTGCCTGATCCGGTCGATGCACACCGAGGCGATCAACCACGAACCGGCCATCTCCTACATCCAGACCGGCAACATGAACTCGGGTCGACCCTGCATGGGGTCCTGGGTCAGCTACGGGCTAGGGTCGATGAACCAGAACCTCCCGACCTTCGTGGTGCTCGTCGCGGAGCCCACGAACAAGGAACAGATCCAGGCCATCAGCGCCCGTCTGTGGTCGAGCGGCTTCCTGCCCGGGGAGCATGCGGGGGTCTCCTTCCGCAGCGCCGGCGATCCGATCCTCTACATCAACAACCCGCCCGGAGTGCCCTCCGATCTCCGACGGCTCCAGCTCGATGGACTCCGACGGCTGAACGAGCTCGAGCACCGGCGTCTGGGGGATCCCGAGACGGAGACCCGGATCCAGCAGTACGAGATGGCGTTCCGGATGCAGTCGAGCGTTCCGGAACTGACCCAGGTGGCCAACGAGCCGGCGTCCACCTATGAGCTCTACGGCGAGTCGGCCCGCAAGCCGGGCAGCTTCGGCTACACGGCCCTGCTCGCCCGGCGGCTCGTCGAGCGCGGCGTCCGCTTCGTCCAGGTCTATCTCAACAACTGGGATCACCACGGGAACATCGCGGGGCGGCTTCCGATGCAGTGCCAGGACATCGACCGTCCCATCTACGGCCTGATCACCGATCTCAAGGCGCGGGGCCTGTTCGATGACACCCTCATCATCTGGGGCGGCGAGTTCGGTCGCACCATCTACAGCCAGGGGGGGCTTTCGAAGGACAACTACGGGCGCGACCATCATCCGCGCTGCTTCTCGATGTGGATGGCCGGTGGTGGCGCCAAGGGCGGGATGGTCTACGGCGAGACCGACGACTTCTCCTACAACATCGTCGACAACCCGGTGCACATCCGGGATCTGCACGCCACCGTGCTGCACCTGCTGGGGATCCGGCACGACCGGTTCACGTACAAGTACCAGGGACTCGACCAGCGGTTGACCGGTGTCGAGGAAAGCCGCGTGGTGAAGGAACTCCTCGCCTAGCGGCGGCCTGTGTCGCCCGCGGTTCCGACACGGACCGCGATGGCTGGCGAAAAAGGGACAAGGGCCGGGCTTGAACCGGTCCGACGCGACGCCTAGCGTCTCATCGTCGGTTGTTCCTTTTCAGTTTTCCCTGCCCGGTGCGTGAATCGAGACAGCGTCCTTCGACCTTATCTCAACCTCGGGAACATCAAAGCGGTTACCTAAGCAGTCCCACGCCAGGCCTCCTTTATAGGAAGGCGGCAGGCTGCCCGCTGTTCCCACCTGGTCTCTTCGGTAGAAGGGACCTGTCTCATACGGCCAGGGCGGGGTTTTTTATGCCCACGTGGCCTGCAGTCTGGAGCCGCCGCATCCGTCGATCCGGGTGAATGCCGGATCGTTGGGTGCCTAGGATCAGGGTTTGGGCTGGAAGGAGAGGTCGCGGAGGATCGTGTCCCGGACCGCCCCAAGGGGTGCTCCGGTGCGGTCGGCATAGCCTGCAGCCATGCCGGCGGTCAGGGCGGTGGCGGGCGAGGTCCCGCGGACGACCCAGGTCTGGCCCTGGAAGGGGATGTAGGTGACGCCCGGGGCGCCGACGTCGACATAGTTCCCCCGGTTCGCCCAGGGCATGGGGCCGCCCTCCCGGTTGACCGCGGTCACGGCGATCACCCGGGGATCGGCCGCGGGATAGAACGGGGCCTCACTGCCCTGGTTGCCGGCGGCGACGAATACGAGTCCACCCTGTTCGGCAAACGAGGCCAGTGCCTCCTGGAGCATCGGGCTGGGTTCCGGACCCCCGAGGCTCAGGCTTAGGATGCGCACGCCGTCCTCCGCGGCCCTGAGCACGCCTCGGGTCACATCGAAGCTGGTGGCCGTCTCGTTGGCCCCGTAGGCGTTGTACAGACGCAGGCGCACCGCGGAGCCGCCGGCGGCCGTGTCGGTCATGGACACTCCCCGCAGGAATTCCTCCGCCATTGCGGTCCCATGCCAGATGCCGGGATCCGACGAACGGCCCTCGACCAGGTCGGTCCGCGACAGCACGAACGCCTCCTTGTCCGCACTCATCGGCTGCGCGGCGGTGTCGATGATGCCCACCACCGTGTCCTTGCCGTCCGGGGCGAGGCGCGGTTTCAGGGAGGCACTGCCCGTCGCAGGGGGTGTGGCGCTGCCGGCCGGGGATCCTTCGGGGGCATCCGGCGCCTCCCAGCGGTAGTTGTTCTCGGTCGCAGCGACCTCGGTCATCTCCGCGATCTTCTTCCGGGCCGCCTCGGCCGCCTCGGCGGTGTCGAACTGCAGCCGATACGCCCTCAGGGCCGGGGCCTTGCCGATCAGCCGACCCCCGACCGCCGACGCGATCTCCTCGATGGTCACGGTGGAATTGGGTTTCAGCCGGACGATGACCTCGTTCGGGATCCGACCGGGTTTGTGATCGTCAGCCACGATGCGTTGCACCGCCCGATCCCGATCCGAGGCGTAGATGTAGAGTCGGGACGGCCCCTTGGGCTGGGGTTGCAGCGAGAAGTTGAGTCCGCCGAGCAGTCGCCGCAGGGCTTCGGCCGGTGGCAGGTTGGTGAAGGTCGCGCGGACCGGACGGTCCGAACCGGGTTCGAGGAACACCTCCCATCCCGTCGCTCCGGAGATCCGTGCCGCCACCCGGGTCAGGGGCCATCCTGGAATCCGGGCATCGATCGTCCGGGCCCCCTTGGGCCACGCCAGACCCACCCGGAGAGGAGCAGCGGTTTCGTCGGCCTCGAGGGACAGCATCAGGAGCCACCCGATCAGGAGGGAAAACGTGAGGTGACGCCGCATGCCGTGTCCGGATCGTAGGCTGCAGGAGCCCGGAGCAAAGGGCAAAGGACGATCGGGGAGAGGACTCACACGGTGACGCGGAGACACGGAGGAAGAGCCGGGAGAGCCGGGAGGAGAGGAGGGAACGAGGGGCTTGGCGTCGGTGGCTCCGGACCGGATGCCTCCGGCATCCACAGGTGGGTGATGCAGTGCCCTGCATCACTGGGCGCGGGAGCGCCCACCCCGGTAGGGACGCGCTCCGTTGCGTCCCCATCTTCCCCGCGAGGGGTTGACCGACCTGTTGTTCCAGCCGGGAACCTCTGACGCTGCAGACGAACCCGTCTCTCTTCACGGGTGCGCCACGCGCAGCGGATCGAGATTGGGCCGCAACGGAGCACAGCCTTTCCGGTATCTCTTCTGTCTTGATCAGCCCCGTCTTTCCTCCGTGTCTCCGCGTCCCCGTGTGAGTCCCCTCCCTTCCGAGGCTCAGCGCTTGAGGTCGTCGAAGTAGTCCCTGACCGCGTTGCGATAGGCTTTCGGAATGGACTCCTCGCTCAGGGCGGACTGGGCCTCGGACTGTGCGGCCTTGACGGCCTCGGAGTAGCCCACCCGGCTCTCGCCCCGGAGGTTCAAGCCTTTGACGCTGATGCTCGGCATGGCCTTGCCGGGTTGGAACTGGCCCCGGGGACGCGTGGGGTTGAGCGACTCGGGCCGCGAGGTTGACCGATCGGAGATTCCCCTGCTGGCGGTGTCGGCTCGGGAGAGCCCGGAGTTGTCCCAGGACTCGGCAATCTCCTCGGGCAACCTCCAGGGATCGTCCTCGGCCCAGTCCCCGAAGCCTCCGCGGCCGCGTCCCCGGCTGCGTCCACCGGCACCCTTGCCACCCCCTTCAGCCGATGCTCCCGAGAGCCCCTGGCGGGCCTTGCCGAGCGCGGTCATGGCCGACCGCAGCGACTGGAGGTCCTGAAGATCGGCCCTGAGGGCCTCGAGTGCCTTGCGGGCGTCCGACAGCTCCTTCCTCGCCTCGGCTGGATCCCTGCCGGTGGACCGCTCAAGGGCTCGTTGGAGGTGTCGCGCTACCTCGCCATAGCCCTCCGCCGAGGGGATGGCGTTCCGGAGTTCCTCCGCCCCTGCTGCTCGGCCGGACTCTCCCGGACGGGTCTCCTGGATCAGCTTCTCGAGGCGCTCGAGCGAGGCGATGGCCGCGTCGATCTGGCCCCGTTCCAGCTGTTGTCCCAGGTCCCTGCCGGCCTGGCCTGCCTCGGCACCCTCCTGACGTCGGGCCCGTTCAGCCAGCTCCCCAAGATCACGCGAGGCGGTTTCGAGATCCTTCAGGAACCGGTCCACCTGGAGGTCCCGGAGATCCTGGAGCGCCTTTCCGAGGGCGGGGAGGTCGAGTCCCAGTTCCCGGGCCGCGTCGAGGACCTGTTCGGCCGCGGTGGCGAGATCCGAGTGCCGGTCCGTTCCTGTTCCCGACTTCACCCCTTCGGCAGCCTCCCGGGCGGCCTGCTGCAGCGAATCGAGCTGCTGTCGGAGGGACTCCACATCGGTGGCGCCCGGGTTGGGGCCGGACTCCCGACCGTCGGTGCGGGGGCGTTCGGTGTCGGGGCCTCCTGCGCGTGCGGCCTTCCCGAGGCGCTGGAGTGTTGGATTCCGGGCGAGGTCGAGTCCCTGCTCACGGAGCCTGTCGGACGCCCGGGACACCTCCTTGAGGGCTTCGTCCCGGGTGAGCGACGCCTGCTGGAGCCGATCACCCAGCGCCTCCAGCTGTTCGAGCTCCTTCCGGGTTGGTTCCGCGAGTCTCCGGGATTCCTCGAGGGTCTTCCGGGTGACCTCGCTGAGGTGCCGTCCTGCCGATCGGACCGCCTCGGCCTCCTGTCGGGCCTGGACCCGTTCGGTGGGGCGATACGCCGGGACCAGGAGCAGGGCGCCGAGCATTGTCGCGAGCAGTGCGGTCCAGCGGGCGTTGTGCGGGAGGCGGAGCGGGATGAGGTGGCGGATCTCCACATCGCGGCATCGGGCCGCCGCGTCGCGGACCACCAGGAGGTGCCACGCCTCGACGGGTCCCTGCGAGGGGATCTCGAGCGCGGTCGCGATCCGTTCGTGGAGGTCGAGTCGGGCATCCAGCCATCGGGCCGCGGCATCGGGGCTGATGGCCTTGGCTCCCCCGAGGAGAAATCCGACCCCCGCGCCGATCCCGGGCAATGACGCGATCCCGACCAGGAGGGGCTGGGACAGGGGGGCGACCTTGTGGATCCCGACCATGGCGATCAGGAGGGCGAGGCCCCAGGTCGAACCGGTCCAGGCAGACTCCCAGCCCCTTCGAAGACGCAGTCGACGGGCGGTTTCCCGGACCCGCTGCATCACCGTGTCCTGGGGGGACTCCATCGGGTCGGGGTTGTCGGCCTCACTGGCGCTCGTACTCGCCCTTGCCGACGCGTTTGAGGACGGTGAACCCGGCTTTCTTGGCATCGGAGTGGGAGACCGGCTTGGTGATGGAGGGGGTGTTGAAGGCGGAGATAAGCTTCCGGATGGGGCGCTTGCAGGCGGGGCATCCAGTCAGCTCCGGCGCACTGAGGGGACGTCGTAGCGTGAAGCGTCCCCCACAGGCGGCGCAGTTTCCCTCGCAGAGCTCGTACTCATACAGCGGCATGGGGGGACCGTAGCGGGTTCGGACTCCTTGAAAACCCTGAAGCAGTCCCGAGGCGGTCCGGGTGTGGGTGGCGTCACAGAAGGGGCTTGGCGTCTCCCGTGACGGGTCGCCATGTTGGGGAACGGTGGTTGGGCTCCGGGTGGAACCCCGCACCGGACATCGCGTCTCCCATGGCCGAACCGCTCGAGCTCCGGATCCGGAACCGCCCCGAGGATCTCTCCCCGGCGATGGAGGCGATCTCCCGTTGGCTCGGGTCGCGGGGCGCCTTCGCCGGGGCGGAATATCTGGCGCTCCTCGCGGTGGAAGAGCTGGTCACCAACTGCATCAAGTACGCCTACGACGACGCCCTCGAGCACTGGATCCGCGTCGGCATCCGCCTGTCCGGGGACGAGCTGGTGGTGTCGATCCAGGATGACGGCCATCCGTTCGATCCCCGGTCGTTGCCGGAGCCCGACACCGATCTGCCCGTGGAGGACCGTCCGATCGGCGGTCTTGGCATCCATCTCCTCCGCAACCTGTTCGACGCGCTGGATTATTCCCGGGTCGACGGACACAATCGGGTCGTCCTCCGGAAACGGGCCGCCGCCGAACCCTCCGTCTGAGGACCCTCTCGTTTCCGACATCCCCATCCCTCGTCCCGCCCATGAGCCAACTCCAGGTCACCGTCCAACACCACCCCGCCGCCGGCGGAGGGGATCGCGTCACGATCCAGCTCGCAGGCTCCCTCGACAGCACCACGGTCCACCTTCTGGAGTCGCGACTCACGCCGGCCGTGGCGTCGCGTCCGGTCCAGGTGGTCTTCGACCTCGAGGGACTGAACCTGGTGACCAGTGCCGGCATCCGACTGTTCCTGCTGACCAGCAAGCAGCAGAAACAGCAGGGCGGGCAGGTGACCTTCGTGCATCTGCAGCCCCAGATCCGGGAGGTCTTCCAGATTATCGGGTCCGTCCCCGGCACGAAGATCTTCTCCAACACGGCGGAACTCGACGCCTACCTGATCGCCCGCCAGAAGGCCCATGGGTCCGGGGAATAGGCCCGACGTCGTCCCGCCCACCCGATGATCGAAGCCCTCCGTCGCCTCTCGCTGGGCCTCCTGCTGATCGCCCTGTCCGGCGCGGTGCTGCTGTATTCCGACCGCGGCTCGCGTCGCTCGGCGCAGGGGAACCGCTCGGCGGACCAGCCGATCCGGGTCGCCCTGGTCCAGCATGCCTCCCTGGTCGTCCTGGAGGATGGGGCCGACGGGGTCGTCGAGGCCCTCGCGGCCCGCGGGTACGAGGAGGGGGGACGGATCCGGCTGAAGCGGTTCAACGCCGAGGGGGATCTGGGCACGGCCAACACCATCGCCCGGGAGGTGACCGGGGGCGGCTATGATCTGGTCGTCTCCCTCAGCACGCCGTCGCTGCAGACGATCGCCAATGCGAACAAGACCGGGAGCCGGACCCGTCACGTGTTCGGTCTGGTGACCGATCCCTACGGCCTCGGGGTCGGCATCAGCGCGACCAACCCCCTGGAGCACCCCCCCTATATGACCGGCTACGGGAGCATGCAGCCGGTCGAGAACACGCTCCGGATCGCGAAGGCCATGCGGCCGGAGCTCCGGCGGGTGGGACTCGTGTGGAACGCGGCCGAGGCAAACTCCGTGGCCCAGACGTTGATTGGCCGGCGGGTCTGCCGGGATCTCGGCATCGAACTGGTCGAGGCCACCGCCGACAGCAGCACCGCCGCCATTGAGGCTGCGGCCTCGCTGTTCTCCCGGGGCATCGAGGCCCTGTGGATGAGTGGCGACATCACGGTGTCGACCGCCTCCGAGGCGCTGCTGATGAGCGCCCGGCGGGCCGGCATCCCGGCCTTCACCTGCCTGCCGCCCAATGTGCAGCTCGGGGCCCTGTTCGACCTGGGCGCCAACTACCGCGAGGTCGGGCGCTCGGTGGGACAGCTGGCGGCCGATGTGCTAGATGGCCGCGATCCGGCGACGATCCCGGTCGAGAACTTCGTGCCCGAGACGTTCCTGGTGAACGAGACCGTGCTGCCGTCCCTGAAATCACGGTGGTCGTTCCCCGCGGACCTCCGGGCCCGAGCCACGGGGTGGATCACGGCGACGTCCACCAACCTGCCGGCACCTCGGGCGATGCGGCGCGGGGTGCCCCAGGAGGTGTCCCCGAAGGCGGTCCCCGGACGCCGGTATCGGATAGGGCTCGCCTACTTCGCGCCCGAGGCCGGTGCGGAGCTCTGCATGAAGGGGCTCTTCGACGGCCTCAGGGCCCTTGGCTACGAGGAGGGCCGCAACCTCACGGTCCAGCGCACCCATGCGCAGGGGGAGATCGCCAACATCCCCGCCATCCTCCAGACCCTCGACGCCGCCGAGGTCGACCTGATCGTCCCGATGACGACGCCGGTCATCTCGGGGGCCTGTGCGATGGTGAAGCACAAACCCGTCGTCCTGACCTACTGCTTTGATCCGCTGGCCGCCGGGGTGGGGACCACGTTCACCAACCACCTGCCGTTTATCACGGGGGTGGGATCGTTCCCGCCGGTACCCGAGCTGGTCGATGCCCTCCGGCGCACGCTCCCCGACGCCTCGTCGATCGGCACCGTGTACAACGCGTCCGAGGCCAACTCGACGAAGGTGGTGGGCGTCGCCCGTGGCCTGTTCAAGGCGAAGGGGATCGAGCTGGCCGAGGTGACGGTCGGCACCTCGGCCGATGTCTTCCAGGCCGCCGAGGCGCTCGTCGCGCGTGGGGTGAGGGCGATCTACATCCCGGGCGACAACACGGTCCTCCAGGGATTCGAGGCCGTGGTGAGGGTCGCCCAGGAGGCCCGGCTGCCGGTGTTTGTCGACGATCCCGACATGGCCAGGCGCGGGGCGACGGCCTGTGTGGGACTGGGCTTCTATGCCCCGGGTTTCGCCTCCGCCACGCCGATCGGCCGGGTCCTGAACGGCGAGAAGCCCGCAGGGATCCCCCTGGTCAATGTGTCGGATCCCGTCGTCTGGCTGGACATCCCACGGGCCCAGGGGCTGGGAATCCGGTTTCCCGACGATCTGCTGAAGGCGTTTGGCGAGTCCGAGGCCAGGACCCGTTCGGTCCTGCCCTCGGCCACCCCGTCGTCCCCCACCCGTTCCAATTGACCCCATGGAAATCACCGCCCATTCCCAGAGCGACGGTCACGAACTGCGGCTGAACGGCCGCCTCGACGCCAACTGGGCCGACCTGGTGGACCAGACGATCGAGGCCGCGATCCGCTCCGGACACCATCGCGTGACGCTCGAGTTCTCCCAGGTCAGCTATGTCAGCTCGGCCGGGATCCGGGTCCTGCTCAAGCACTACAAGCAGCTCAAGGCGGCGAAGGGACACCTCCGCGTGGTGTGTCCGACCGACTCCGTGTTCTCCGTGCTGAAGCTGTCCGGGATCGCCTCGATGCTGGTGCAGGGACTCCAGAACGCCGTGGCTCCCGTGGTTGCGGCCGTCGCCGCGGCCTCCGCCCCGGAGCCCGCCGTGACGCGCTGGACGAGGGAGGGCGTCGAGTTCGAGTCGCATGACCTCGGGCCGGTCACCGCCGTGGAGGCGATCCTCCTGGGCAACCCGGCAGGCCTCGCCTCCGGACGCCTTCGGCCGTCCGACATCCAGTCGGTCCGATGCGGGATCGACACCCTGCTCGTGGGACTGGGCGGGTTCGGGACCCAGTCGGCGGACGTGGTGGGGCGGCTGGGGGAATCCCTTGCGGTGGGCGGGACGGCGATCTCGCTGCCGACGGATGGCAGCAGTGTCCCGGACTACCAGACGTCCGAGGGCCAGCTGGTCCCGGAGATCCAGCTGCAGTACGGCATCGGCGTACGCGGCACCCCGTCCCGTCTCTTCCGCTTCGAGGCCGGGAAATCCGGTCGGGGCGTGATCGGCCTCTCGCAGGCGGTCGAGGCGATCCTGGACCACACCGGCTGGTCGGCCGCCGGGTTTGCGTTCCTCGCCGAGGGCGCCTGCGTGATCGGAGCCTCGCTTCAACGGTCGCCGTCCGCCGATCCGGATCCCTTCGCGTTCCCGGGCATCCGGGACTGGATCAGCTTCACCACCGAGCGCAGCGACGAGCGGCATGGATTGCTGATCGTCGGCGTGGCGACCCGGAATCCGTCCCAGTCCGAGGCCACGTGGTTCCGTCCGATCGGTTCGGGCACCACCGCCCAGGGCCATTTCCACGCCGCCGTGTTCCCCTATCGTCCCCTGCCCAAGGGCCGGTTGGACCTCGTCGACACCGTCCAGGGCTGGGTCTCCGGCTCCGCCGCCCAGACGGTCCTGCACCTCATCGCGGACGAACGTCCTTTCGAGGGGGTGGGGCAGACGGACCTGATGCGGGGGGCTTGTTGGGCGGGCCCCATCGAGGGGATGGGACGCAGTCCACGGAATTCCTGAACACACGCCATGAGCCTCCTGATCGGCGCCTCCACCATCGGCCTCATCCTCGCCCTCCTGGCGCTTGGGGTGTACCTGAGCTTCCGGATCTTCAACTTCCCCGACATCACCGTCGACGGCTCGCTGACGTTCGGTGCCGCCGTGACGGCGATCCTGCTGGTCCGTCATGTCCATCCGGTCCTCGCGACCCTGGCCGGCTTCGGCGCCGGCTTCGTGGCCGGGGCCCTCACGGGGATCCTGCACACGAAGTTCAGGATCCATGGTCTCCTGAGCGGCATCCTGGTGATGACCGCGCTCTACTCGGTCAACCTGCATGTGATGGGCAAGAGCAACCTGCCGCTGCTGAACGAGAAGACCCTCGCCACCGCGGCCGAGCACCTGGCCGTGCGTCTCCGCGGCGGGGAGCAGGATGTCGGCATCCTGGGCTGGTCGGTGGGTCTCCGGGACCTGTCGATGCTCCTCGGCGCCATGGGTCTGGTCGGCGCCGTCGGCGGGATCCTCTACGCGTTCTTCTGCACGGATCTCGGCACCGCGATGCGGGCGACCGGCGACAATCCCCAGATGATCCGGGCGCTCGGGGTGAGTGTGGACTTCGTCCTCATCCTAGGACTCGCCCTCTCGAACGGTCTCGTGGCCCTCGCCGGATCCCTTCTCGCCCAGTACCAGGGCTTCGCCGACGTCCAGATGGGCATCGGCATGGTGGTCTGGGGACTGGCGAGCGTGATCATCGGCGAGGCGCTGGTCGGGACCCAGCGGTTCGGGTTCCTCATCACCGGGGCCGTCATGGGATCGGTGCTGTTCCGGCTGCTCGTCGCGATCGCCCTCCGCTGGGGACTCAATCCCAACGACCTCAAGCTCATCACCGCCGTCTTCGTGTTCGTGGCCCTCGTCGCCCCCAATCTCGTGCGGCGCCTGAGAACCCCGGTCCCCAAGCCCAACCCTGCCTGACATGCTCGACCTGGACCAGATCCTGAAGACGTTCAACCCGGGCACCCCCAACGAGGTCCGGGCCCTGCGCGGGGTGTCGCTGCGGCTCGAGCGTGGCTTGTTCGTGATCATCATCGGCACCAACGGCTCGGGGAAATCGACCCTCCTGAACGCGGTGGCCGGGACGTTCCTGGTCGACACCGGACGCATCGCCCTCGCGGGCCAGGACATCACCCGGTGGTCCGAACACCAGCGCGCGCGCCTTGTGGGGCGCGTGTTCCAGAACCCCTTCAGCGGTACCGCCCCGACGATGAGCATCGCCGAGAACCTATCCATGGCGGCGTTGCGCGGACGTCCGCGCGGCCTCGGCTGGGCCCTCAATGCCCGGCTCAAGGGGGAGATCCGGGACCGGATCCGGACCCTCAACATGGGACTCGAGGACCGGGTCGACAACGCGATCGGGAGTCTCTCGGGTGGCCAGCGCCAGGCCCTCACCCTCCTCATGGCCACGTGGCTCAAGCCCGAGCTGCTGCTGCTCGACGAGCACACGGCGGCCCTGGATCCCAAGAGCGCCGACCAGGTGATCCGGCTCACGCATGAGATCATCCAGAAGGATCGGCTCACCACGCTGATGGTCACCCACTCGATGCAGCAGGCCGTCAACCTGGGAGATCGCATCGTCATGATGCACCGCGGCCAGGTCCTCCACGATCTCCAGGGGGCGGAGCGGGCCCGGGTGCGTCCCGAGGACCTCCTAGCCCGGTTCGACCAGGTCCGACGTCGTGAACAGCTCGACCCAGCCGTCGCCGAGCTCCTGCAGCGGAGCTACGTGTAGGGCACCGCGGAGGGTCCCCGGGGGCGAAGGACGAAGGGTGGGACGAAGGGCAAGGTTGAGAGTGGGTGGCGGATGGTGTCTCCTTGGACGGTACCCATGACCTTCATTCCCCAAATCTCCCGACTCCTCGGAGTCGTCTCGCTTGTTGCCCTGGCCGGATCCCTGTGGGCGGACCCCATTCCATCCGAGTACCGCATTGGTGGCTTCGCGATCGGATGCCAGGCCTACACCTTCAATCGGTTCACCGCCTTCGAGGCGATCGAGAAGACCGAGGCGGCCGGCGGCAAGGTCATCGAGTTCTATCCCGGCCAGGTCCTTTTTCCTGAGGATAGCGGCACCAAGGTGGGTCACGAGATGCCTGCCACCGCGCTGGAGAAGCTCAAGGAGAAGCTGAGGAAGCACGGGCTCAAGGCGGTCAACTATGGCGTCGTGGACATCCCGAAGGACTCCGCGGCAGCCCGGAAGCTCTTCCAGTTCGCCAAGGGACTCGGCCTCTATGCGATCACCACGGAGTCGACCGATTCGATCGACACCTTCGAGCCGCTCGTGACGGAGTTCGACATCCGGGTCGCCTTCCACAACCACGCGCAGCAACCCAAGAACCCGGCGTACAAGATCTGGGATCCGAAGTGGGTCGCCGAGCTGGTCCGCAACCGAGATGCCCGCATCGGAGCGTGCGCCGACATCGGCCACTGGCAGACCAGCGGCATCCGGGCGGTCGACGGGCTCCGGGCCCTGAAGGGTCGGGTGATCTCGATGCATGCCAAGGAGCGCGAGAAGCCGGGTCCGGGGCAGCATGACCTGATCTTCGGCACGGGCTCGACCGACATGGCCGGAGTGCTCGCGGAACTGCGCCGTCAGAAGTTCGACGGCAACATCAGCTGCGAATACGAGTTCAACTGGGACCACTCCGTGCCGGATGTGGCCCAGTGCATCGGATTCGTCCGGGGCTGGACGGCGGCAAACCCGGCCAAGTGATCCGGAGGACGGGGTCCGGTCGGGCCGGCGGGTCGGCTTGCCCGGGGGCTCCTGGAGTGCTGTATTGACCATGATGAAACTGGGGCGGCAACGGGTCTGGTGGGTGGTCCTGACCTCCCTCACCGCGATCGTGCTCCTCGTCTGGTGGTCCCGTTGGGTGGGGGGGCCCGAAGTCCCTCCGGTTCCGCCCCAGGTGGTGGTCCCGCCGATCGAACCGCCTCGGCCGCCGGAGCCCGGGCCGGTCGTCGAGCCCCCGACCTATCTGACCTATGAGACCGAGGCCTGGCGTCGGATCCTCCCCGAGCCGACGCGTCGACCGGACGAGGCCCGCAAGGCGTTCGACGATCTCCTGCTCGCCATCGCGTTCGATCGCTCGGACGCCGTACGTCGGGCCGCCGCCGGGGTTCCGGGTGCTCCCCAGACCCGTCCCATCGATCTCCAGAGCGAATGGCGATCGGCCGACCAGCAGCGGTTCGAGGACAGCTGGAACCACTTCCTGAGGACCCGGGTGGATCCGCTCGTCGTGGAGTCGGATGGCCTTGGGTTCTTCGACCCGAGCCAGATCCCGGTGAATTCTCCGATGCCGATTCGGTTGCCCAAGGCCTACGGCTTTGGGCTCCGCTTCCGGATGTCGTTCTGAGGCGGGGTAGCGAGGGATGAGCTCAGGGTCGGAGTGGGGCAGTCGACCTTCCAGGCAAACCCTTTCCTTTTGCAACCTCGGCTCCATCATGACGCGGCGTCTCTGTGCGCCTCCCGTGTCGAACACCCGTCTTCCCAACGCCATCACCCAGCTGTCCACGGCCCTGGGCCAGCTGCCCGGAATCGGGCCTCGTTCCGCCGAGCGGCTGGCCCTGCATGTTGTCCAGTCCGATCCGGCCTCGGTGCGGCATCTCGCCGCGGCGCTGGTCGAGGCCCGCGAACGGGTCGGGTTCTGCCAGGAGTGCGGGGCGCTGACCGAGACCCAGCCGTGTCCCGTCTGTGCCGATCCCCGACGGGAGCCGACGCTGTTGTGTGTGGTGGAGCGGGCTCTTGATGTGCTCAGTCTCGAGAAGTCGGGAACCTTTCGTGGGCGCTATCACGTGCTGGGCGGCAAGCTCAGTCCGCTGAACGGGGTCGGACCGGAGGACCTTCGGATCGCCGAACTGGAGAAGCGCCTCGGGGCAGGGGGTGTTTCCGAGGTGATCCTCGCGTTGGGCAGCGATGTGGAGGGCGACGCCACGGCGCACTACCTGGCGCGACGGCTGGGTTCCGGCGGCGTGCGACTCACCCGCTTGGCGCAGGGCCTGCCGGCGGGGAGTGGCCTCGAATTCGCGGATGAACTGACCCTGAGCCGGGCCCTCGAGGGGCGACGGGATCTGAAGGCGGACGGCTGAGGAGGGGGAAAGGGGAGAGGACTCACGCGGCGACGCGGAGACGCGGAGGAGAGACCGTTTGGGAGACCTCCTTCTGGAATCCTGGTCGGGGACCTGCCGGAGGGAGCCCTGGTACGCCTCACGGGAGAAGCCTCATGCCATGGCTTCCCCGCATCGAAGCGCTGCCACTCAACCGATCCACGGGACCCATGACGAAGCCAGGTCCACCTTCTTCCTGTCTTCCGACACTTGCTCCATGCCTCCGCGTCGCCGTGTGAGTCCCCTTCCCGAATTCGACTCCGGCCTTGCATCGCCAGCTACCTTGCATCACGATGTAGTCCGTGGATGCCCAAGGGATCTTTTATAATTAATCTTATTAAAGGGCTAACTCCAAAAGCTTTTGATTTAAGTAGTTTAGTAAAAACTAATGATATGATTAAGTATAAAACTACTCTTACAAAAATTGTAAATGTAATCCGCAACGGCAGAGATCGCTGGAGTCCCGGTCGATGGCTGGGACTGGTCGGTGTGCTTCCGGGGCTCGTCGGATGCTCCGGCAGTCCCGAGGTGGAGCTGCGGAATGACTCGCCCCAGACGGTCAGCAATCTGGTGGTGTCGGGCACCGGGTTCACGGAGCGGATCGGAACGGTGCGAGCCGGGGAGGGACGACGGTTCCGGGTGCGGCCGACCGGTGAATCCGGGGTGAGGATCGAATTCGAAGTGGGTGGACGAAGAGTGGATTCCGGATCCCTGGGATACGTGGAACCCCGGGTTGGCTCTCGGATCCGGGCGGTGATCGGTACGGACCTCGAGGTCCGAGTTTCGGACTCGCCTTCTCGGTATTGAGTCCGGCTCCACTCGCGACCATGACCCCGATTCCCCGCAAAGCGATCCACGCACTGGGGCTGGCACCGATCGGTATCCTGTTCTGGTTCTACCTCTACGTGATCCGTCAGCGGCTTCTCCTCGGCCATTGGCCACGACCGTCCCAACCCGATCCGAAGGATGCCGGATTCGTCCTGCATCACCTTTCGCTGGTCCTGGGCATGACCTTAATCCCCGGGATCAGCCTGATGACCGTCGGCCTCATCCTCCATCGTCGATCCGTGGATCCCAGATTCCGATGGATGCCGGCCCTTCTCGTCGCGCTGGCGTCCTTTGCGACGTTCTGGGGCGTGGTGCGTCTGGATCCGGGTCACTATGTCGACTGGTTCTGGGATTGAACCGATGTGTGCCCCCATGCAGGTCCGTCTTCTCCCCGTGGTGCTGGTGGTGGCCAGCCTCGTCGTCACGCTGCTGGTGGTTGCGCTGGATGTGGGGATGACGAACACCCCCTGGGAGACGGTCGACAGCGCCGGGCATGCCATGGGATTCAACGACCGTCTGTCCGCGGAACATTACCGGATCGCTCTGTCGAACTTCCGGTTCTCCACCCTGGGGACGCTCCCCTGCGCCTACAGCGACCTTTTGATCCTCGCGCAGGCGTTGGCCCTCGTCGGACTCCTCCGAACTCCGGGATCCGTAGGCCCGGGCCTCCGATGGTTCCTTGGCCTCCAGGGGCTCCTCTTTCCGCTGGGGTGGCTGACACTCGTCTCTCTGCCGAGTCAGATCCGGAATATTCTGGGCGAGGTGGAGACCCGAGAGGGGTTCATCGACGTGCCCTTTGTGGTGGTGACGGCCCAGCCCGTCTGGGTCGTGGTCTCGGGTGGACTCTGCCTTTGGAGTCTCCTCCGGGGGCGTCGAGGCCGGCGATCCGTTGTGGCTGCGGCGGGCCACCTCGGGGAAGGGAAGGGAACTCCGTGAGCGATTTCTTCGACAACTGGGTCGTGCAGGTCCGCAAGGGAGTGATCGAGCTGTGCATCCTCCGGACCCTCGCCGTCCGCGAGCGCTACGGGTACGAGCTGGTCAAGGAACTGTCCGAGGTGCCCGGTCTGGGTCTCACCGAGGGCACGTTGTATCCGCTGCTGTCGCGGCTCCGCGTCGCCGGACTGGTCAGCACCCGACTGGAGGAATCGGCCAGCGGTCCGGCCCGCAAATACTACGCCCTCACCCCCGAGGGGCGTCGGACACTCAAGACCATGAACGCCTACATCGAGACGATGCATGACAGCGCACAGAAGGTGGGAGGTGCCGAGTGACCTCCTGGACGACCCCGGCGCGGGACTTCCTCGAGGAGCGTCTCCGTGCCCATCGCCGTCGATTCGAGGCCGACGGTGCGGAGGCGGATGAGGTGATGTCGGACCTCCGGGAGCATGTGATGCAGGAGGCGGCGGCGCAGGGACTCACCGTGGTGACCGAGGTGGATGTCCGGCGTCTGCTGGCCCGCGTGGATCCGATGCTGCTGGAGGAGCCGACGGGGGGGGAATCGGGTGACGGGACGGGTGCGATCGCCGACCCGGCACCGCCGACTTTCCCCGGGGTGCCTTCGGATCCTCCCCGATCCGGTTTCCAGAGAACCTCGGTGGAGATCTTGCTGGGCCTGTTCGGCGTGCTGCTGCCGCTGGGGACGATCGGCCTCGAGTGGACCCAACGTCTCTCGGCGCTGGAGCTGACCGATCCGATTCCGACGCCCTTCCACGGAATCCTTCTGCTCCTGGTGCCTGCGGTGTATGCGCTCGGCCTGTGGTTCCGGTTCCGTCGGCCAGGCTCCGCACCCGGATTCTATCCGTGGCTCCTGGCCGTGGCCCTTGGGGTTTCCGGAGCGTACGCGGCCGCCTTTGCGCCGGCCTATCCCGTCGCGTTGGTGGGAGTCCTGTACTTCGGTCTCGGGTTGATTCCGCTGACGCCGCTCCTCGCGTGGATCGTCGGGTGGATCCTCTGGCGCCGTGCGCGGATTGAGGCGAGGGAGAACGGCCACCCATGGCCCCGGTGGGCGTGGGTGCTGTCGTGGGGTGTCGTGGCAGCACTGGGCCTGGCGGCGTTGCCGGGGTTCCTGACCGAGGAGCTGATTCGGACCGCGGTTCATGGCGACTCCCAAGGGGAGCGATTCCAGGCCATCCAGCGACTCCGATCCTGGGGGGATTCCGACGTCCTCCTGAGGGCTTGCTACGGTCGCCGGGTCTCGATCTGGGACAATCTCCTGGACCGGCGGCCTGCGGCTGCCGAGGCCGTGCAGCAGGTCTATTTCCAGGTGACGGGCCAACCCTTCAATGCGGTCCGACCCCCGCTCAACCAGCAATGGGGCGTGGGACGGCAGGTCCTGTCGGATTTCGAGTGGGATCGGTCCCTGGGTGGCGAGACGGTGGCGGGCCAGGTGTCCGGGCTTTCCCTCCGCTCCTCGCGGTTGGATGGCCAGGTGTCCGTGCCCGACGGGTGGGAGTACGTGGAGTGGACCCTCGAGTTCCAGAACGACAACGACAGCCGCCAGCGGGAGGCGCGGGCCGAGATCCAGCTGCCGCCCGGTGGTGTCGTCTCGCGGGTCACCTTGTGGGTGCATGACGAGGAACGGGAGGCGGCCTTCGCCGGGCGCGGCGAGACCCGTGCGGCGTACCAGCAGGTGGCGGTGGCCCAGCGACGGGATCCGATCCTGGTCACGACCTCCGGCCCCGACCGCGTTCTGATGCAGTGTTTCCCGATCGAGCCTCGGGGCGGGACCATGAAGGTGCGTCTGGGCATCACTGCGCCGCTCCTGCCGGTCGGCACCGGGGAGCTTGAGTGCACCTGGCCCCGCTTCACGGAACGGAACTTCCGGATCGACCCCGCGCTCGAGCATCACCTCTGGCTGGAGGGCGGCCAGGCGCCTGCGCGCGTTCCCAGTGGCGCGTTCGCCGAGGCCTCAAAACCAGAGGTCCTGAGGAGCCGCCTCAAGCAGTCCCTCGTGTCCGACGGATTCGACCCGATCGCCTTTGCCGTGGACCCCGCCCCACGTCCCAGCGCGTGGGCGGTGGACGACCGGTCCACCCCGACGGGTTGGGTGCGGCAGACCCTGGTCGACCGTCCTCCCCTGGCGCCGGGGCGTCTTGCGATCGTGGTGGACGGTGGCGTCGACGGACGAGAGGCCTGGGAGGCGATACGGAAGGGGCTCGGTGCCTCCACGGCCCGTGGCGATCTCCGGGTCTATGTGGCGTCCGACGGGGTCCATCGGGTGGCGGAGGTGTTGGAGGGCCCCTACCGGGCGGCCACGAACCCGATGGACCGCTTCGTCTGGAATTCCCCGCCCTTCGTCGGAGGGCAGGACCCGATCCCGGCCCTCGAGGAGGCCTGGACCTGGGTCACGGGATCCCAGGACGGACGGGTTCTCTGGATCCATGGTCCCGTGCCGGTCCTGCTCGGCGACACGGCCTCGTGGCTTCAGTCGATGGATCGACTCGGGGATCGTCGGGCCTCCCTGATCGATTTCGAGCTCCGTCCAGGACCCAATCTTGTGACGAAGGGGCTGGGGTCGCGTCCGGCCCTCCAGGTCTGGCCTCGGATCGGGGGACTCGAGGCGGATCTGGCACGGTGTCTCGACCGGATGGGTGGCGTGCAGGGCGGGCGGGAGTGGCGTCGGGAGCGGGTGGGCACGGCCCCGGATGTCGAGGCCCGCGGCTCCCGTCATCTGGTTCGGCTGTGGGCGCGGGACCATATCCTGGACCTGGCGGGTCAACGGCGGGTGGCCGATGCGGTCGAGTGGGCGGGTCGATGGCAACTCGTGACCCCGGTCAGCGGGGCGGTGGTCCTGGAGACCCGGGCCCAGTATGCCGCGGCGGGGCTGAAGCCGGTCGATCCGTTGACGACGCCTCAGGTGGTGCCGGAACCGCAGACCTGGATGCTGATGGCCCTGGGGCTGGGGCTGCTGGCGGTGATCGGGCGGCATCGCGGTCGGAATGGCGCGGGAGGATCGGTCTGAACGGAAATTTGCCCCGGGTCCCTCCCTCATGGAGAGTCTTCGGGTGACCCCGACCCAGCTGCTGCCCGCTTCGATTCCGGCCCGGACGGAGCGTCAGGCCATGGATTGGTCGCTGGTGCTGGCAAGCCAGGGCATCGAGGTGTTCCTGGATCGCGATCCGGCGACGGCCCGGTGGCAGCTGCGGCTGGCGGATGCGGATGCGGGCCGGGCGCGGGATGTCCTGCGGGAGTATCTCCGCGAGAACCGGGGCTTCGAGTGGCGGCACGAGGTGCCGGGGTCGGACTACTGGTTCGATGGGCGGGTGGTCTTCTGGGCGCTGGCGGTGGCGTTCGTCTTTGCCTGGACCGGGGGTCCCGTGGAGTCGGCGGCGTTCGATACCGAACGGTTCCGTGCGGGCGAATGGTGGCGGGCGTTCACGGCGGAATGGCTTCACCGGGATGTCGCCCATCTCGCCTCGAACCTCGTGATGGGTCTGGTCTTCCTGGGCCTGGCGACTGCGCGGTTTGGTCTGGGCGTGACGTTGTCCGGCTGCTTCCTCGCGGGGGCGGCGGCGAATGTGTTCGCGATGACGATCCGATCGGATCCGTATCGCGGTCTGGGGGCCTCGGGATTCGTCCTGGCCGCGCTCGGGATGCTGGCGGCGCAGGCCATCCCGCTGTGGCGTCGAGGCCGACGCGGCAACCGCCGGGTGGTCTCCACGTTGGGAACCGGCGCCCTGCTGTTCATCCTGCTGGGGACCGATCCCGACTCGGACCGGCTGGCGCACCTCGGCGGGTTCCTCGGTGGCGTGATCGTCGGTGGACTGGCGGTGTGTCTCCCAGGTCGGTTCGGGCCTGCCGTGCGGAGGCTGGCGTGGGCCGTGTTCGGGGCGTTGCTGGCAACCACGACGGTGCTGACGCTCCGGGCCTGAGGTCCCCTGGGGTTCCGGATCGTGAACCCTTCCGGACGGGCCGTGGACGACCAGTGGAGGCTTGCTTTGGGATTTCCGGCCCAAACAGTCTGAAGCGGTTCGATCCAGCCCTTCGCCGTGCACCGCCCGCCCCCCATCCCGTCCACAGTCCCTGTCCCCGGGGACCGACCGCTTCGCGTGCTGCACCTGTGCTCGGGGAATCTCTACGGCGGCATCGAGACCATGCTGATGACGATGGTCCGGAACCGGGAGCGGTGCCCCGGGATGGACTCGGAGTTCCTGCTCTGTTTCCGGGGGCGGTTCGAGGACGAGCTCCGCGCCGCCGGAGGTCGCGTGCATCGGGTCCCGGAGGTCCGGATCCGGAATCCCTGGACGATCTTGAACGCCCGGCGGGAGCTGGATCGGATCCTGGCGCGGGAGGAATTCGATGTGGCGGTGGCCCACGGCAACTGGCAGCAGGCGATGTTCGGACCGGTTGTCCGACGCCGGATCCCGAGGTTCGTCCACTTCCTCCACAATCCGCTCGAGCCCGGGTCGTGGCTGGCGCGCTGGGCGCGGAGGACGCCGGTCGACCTGCTGGTCGCCAACAGCCGGTTCGTGGCGGCGAGCGCCGACCGGTTGTATCCGGGGGTTCCGGTCGGGATCTGTCATTGTCCGGTGGAGTCCATGCGACCGTCCGGGTCGGGGACCGTGCGGCGCGACACCCGGGTGGAACTCCGCACGGCCGAGGATGCCGTGGTGATCCTCCAGGCGAGTCGGATGGAGGAGTGGAAGGGGTTGCGGGTCCATGTGGAGGCGCTGGGGCGTCTCCGGGATCTGCCCGGCTGGGTGGCATGGATCGCCGGTGGGGCCCAGCTGGAACGGGAGCGGCAGTTCTTCCAGGAGATGCAGGATCGGGCCGCGGCGCTGGGCATCGCGGACCGCATCCGCTTCCTGGGCCAGCGCCGGGACGTGGACCGGCTGTTCGCCGCGGCCGACATCCACTGCCAGCCCAACACCGGACCCGAGCCGTTCGGCATCGCCTTTGTCGAGGCCCTCCACGCCGGTCGGCCGGTCGTCACCTCCAACTTCGGGGGCGGCGCCGAGATCGTCGATGCCTCCTGCGGAATCCTCACCCCACCTGGCGACGTCGAGGAGGTGGCCTCGGCCCTCCGGAGATTGGTCACCGATCCGATCCTGCGGCGGAATCTAGGCCAACGAGGACCTTCCCGCGCCACCGAGGTCAGCGACCCGGAGCGGCAGCTTCGGATCCTCCAACAGGTGCTGTCGTTCCGGGAGCCATGAGCCGCGGCGGCCCCTGCCGGGCTCCGCGTCGCCGATCAGGGATCCTGGCGGGGTGACGCGTTCCGACGCCGCCGAAGCTGGTAGAGTCCAAAGGCGGCCAGGCCCAGGTCCGACAGGACCGCGCCTCGGGATTCCGGGATCGTCTGGACCGCATAGAGCTTGAAGGCGTTGTTGGCAGTGACACTCACCCAGCTCCAATTCGTGCCATCGTACGAATATGAGGAGCCGGAATCTGTGATTCCGATGCCGGCGTACCCTTGGAAGCCAATGGGAGGCCAAATGGAATTGCTCGTATTCGACCACTTCACCCAGGTGTTGGTGCCGACACCCGGTGCGGTGAGCCCAAAGGCGTAGGAGGTCGAAGGGGTCAGGGTGTAGGAAATGGGTAGGGTGAACCAGGTCGAGACGGCGGTGAGGTATGGCGTGAACGAGGTGGAGTAGAGGAGGGACTGGGGTGCTCCTGTGTTGGAGGCCGAATACAGGTTGAAGTTGATCTGGTAGTTTCCATCCGGCACCTGGACGGATTGAACCACGGAGGTGTGAAGCAGTCCGAGTTACACGGAGGTCAGCTCCAATCCGCTGGTGCCGGACGTGAACGGCAGAACTTTGATGTCTCCGTTCCCTATCGGAGAGCCCCCATTTCTCAGGGACCCATCCAGCGGGTTCTGGTTGCTTTCCAGGACGATCGATCCGGTGGCTCCGAGGGCCGATGAGGTACACAAGGATGCGAGGACCGGGATCAGCAGCAGACTGGACCGGGGATTCGGGGGGCGTTTCATGGGGGGACCGGAGCGGAGCATGAGTCGACGGATGGTTTTGATGAGGGTCCAGGCGGGTGGGTTTTCTCGGATCTGCGAGTCGATTCGTACCAAATCGATGGAGCATCTCCTGTGCCTCTCACGGATGAGAAATCTCAGTCCTGTGGGAACCGCTCTGGGGTACCAATTGCCGGATCGGAATCCCGCGCCCTTGAGGAAAACGCGTTGCCCGAGGGCCGCTCCTTGGTGGACAGTCACCGCAGGGAATGGGTCTGAAACCCCATTCAAAACGTAGAGATTCACCTCCGAACATGTCCGAGACCGCATCCAGTCCTTCGGCGGCCAAGCCGCTGACCAAGAACGAGCAGCTCAAGATCGCGATCCCCACCCTGGCGGGGAACATTGCGGCGACGCTGTCGAATCCCGAGCTCGACGCCTTCTCGGCGGACGACGAGCAGTTCCTGAAATTCCACGGCATCTACCAGCAGGACGACCGCGACAAACGCAAGCAGGGCAAGCTCCACATCATGATGATCCGGGGACGCATCCCGGGCGGCGTGCTGAGCGCGGCGCAGTGGATCACGTTCGACGATCTCTCCACCCGATACGGCAACGACACGCTCCGCATCACGACGCGCCAGAGCGTGCAGTTCCATGGCGTGGCGAAGTCCGGCCTCGGGGCGCTCATGAAGGGCCTGAACCAGGCGATGGTCGACACCCTTGCGGCGTGCGGTGATGTGAACCGCAACGTGATGGCCTCGCCGACGCCCGCCACCACGCAGGCCCGGGAGCAGCTGTACGAGGATTCCAAGCGGGTCTCCGAGGCGCTCCTGCCCAAGACCCCGGCCTATCACGCGATCTGGCTCGATGGCGTCCAGCTCAACCTCGAGTCCGCCGAGAACAGGGACTTCGTCGACCCGCTCTACGGTCGCCAGTATCTGCCCCGGAAGTTCAAGGCCGCCTTCGTGCTCCCGCCGGTGAACGACATGGACGTCCTCACCAACTGCCTCGGCTTCATCGCAGTCGTCGAGAACGGCAACATCGTCGGCTACAACCTCGCCGTCGGCGGCGGCATGGGCCGCAGCCATGGCAACGCCGCCACCTACCCGCGGCTCGCCAGTGTCATCGGCTACGTCCCGCGAACCCACCTCATCGAGGTCTCCAAGGCCGTCCTGCTGGTGCATCGCGACTTCGGTGACCGCACCGACCGCAAGCACGCCCGGCTGAAGTATGTGGTCCAGGAACTGGGCGTCGACACCGTCCGGGCCGAGATCGAGAAGCGGGCCGGCATCACGCTGGGCCCGGTCCGTCCCTACTCGCTCACCACGACCCGCGACACCTACGGCTGGGCGGAGTCGGTCGACGGCACCCATCACATCTGCCTGCACGTGTCCATGGGACGGGTGAAGGACAGCGAGGGCGAGCGGATGAAGACGGCGCTGCGCCGGATCGCCGAGCGGTTCCCGAACGTGGAGTTCCGGCTCAGCGCGAACCAGAACCTCATCCTCGCCGGGATCGCTTCGGCCGAGAAATCCCAGATCAACGCGATCCTGTCCGAGCACGGGGTCCCGACCGAGAACCAGGCCGGGGTGCTGCACCTTGGTGCCATCGCGTGTCCGGCGCTGCCCACCTGCGGCCTCTCGCTGGCGGAATCGGAGCGCTACCTGCCGAACCTCCTCACCCAGATCGAAGGCCTCTGCAACGAGGTCGGCGTCCCGGGCAAGGAGATCGTCATCCGCATGACCGGCTGTCCCAACGGCTGTGCCCGTCCCTACATGGCCGAGATCGGCTTCGTCGGGAAGGCGCCCGGACGCTATCAGCTCTGGCTGGGCGGCAACTCCAACGGCACCCGCATCGCCAAGGCCTGGAAGGAGATGGTCAAGGATTCCGAGATCCTCGACACGCTCCGGCCGGTGCTCAGCCGCTATGCGGCGGAACGGAAGACCGACGAGTCGTTCGGCGACTGGGTCGACCGCGCGTTCTGGACCTCCGAGCTGGCCGCCTGATTCCAAGTGTCGCCTCGCGCTGCCGGCTCGGGCCGCGCGTCCCGTCGTCTCCCGCCCTGCTCTCCTGACATGACCGCCCAAGACATCGCCCAGGCCAACGCACTGCTCCGCGGCCGGGATCCCCTCGACATCCTCCGCTGGGGATTCGAGCAGGCCGGGGACCGCGCCGTGGTCTCCACGAACTTCCGCCCCTACGAGGCGGTCCTCCTCCACGCGGTGACGCAGGTGCGTCCGGGCGTGCCGGTGCTCTGGGTGGACCACGGATACAACCGCCCGGCGACCTACCGCCATGCCGAGGATCTCCGGAAGCGTCTGGGTCTCGACATCCGACCCTATCTGCCGCGCATGACCGCGGCGCACCGGGATGCGATCCATGGGCCGATCCCGACGCCCGAGCAGGAGGAGGCGCTGAAGGAGTTCAGTGCCGTGATGAAGCTCGAACCGTTCCTGCGGGGAATGAAGGAGCTGGCCCCCAAGGTCTGGATCACCGCCCTGCGCAAGGTGCAGAACCCGAACCGGGCGGAGCTCGACATCGTGTCGGAGGACCGGAACTTCGGTTCGATCAAGCTCAGCCCGTTCTTCCACTGGTCCGACGCCCAGATGGACGACTATCTGGCGCGTCACGCCCTGCCCAACGAGTGGGACTACTTCGATCCGGCCAAGGCGGACGAGAAGCGGGAGTGTGGCCTGCACGCCGCATGGGGCGGCAAGGCGGCCGAGAATCCCGGCGCCCACTGAAGTGTCCGACCGTCACCGATTCCAGACCCGATGAGCTCCTACCACCTCGACCATCTTCAGTATCTCGAGACCGAGGCCATCCACGTCATGCGCGAGGTGGCCGCGGAGTTCGAGCGGCCGGCCCTGATGTTCTCGGGCGGCAAGGACTCTATCTGCCTGCTCCGTCTTGCCGAGAAGGCGTTCCGGCCGTCGGACATCCCGATGCCGTTCCTCAACGTCGACACGGGGCACCATTTCCCGGAGCTGAACGAGTTCCGGGACCGTCGCGCCGCGGAGCTCGGGGGGCGGTTGATCGTCCGCAAGGTGGAGGACGCCATCAAAGCGGGCATCGCTGTGCCGTCACCAGGTGAGGTGAGCCGCAACCGGCTGCAGATCCCGACCCTCCTGGCCGCGATCGAGGAGTTTCAGTTCGACTGCGCCATCGGCGGCGCCCGACGCGACGAGGAGAAGGCGCGGGCGAAAGAGCGGTTCTTCAGCTTCCGCGACGCCTTCGGCCAGTGGGATCCCAAGAACCAGCGTCCGGAGATCTGGAATCTCTACAACGCCCGGGTGAACGCCGGGGAGCACATGCGCGTGTTCCCGCTGTCGAACTGGACCGAGATGGACGTCTGGGAATACATCCGGCGCGAGAAGCTCGAGGTCCCTTCCATCTACTTCAGCCACCGCCGCCAGTGCGTCCGCATCGGAGGCCGTGGACAGTGGCTTCCCGTGAGCGAGTTCCTGACGGTCCGCCCGAAGGACGAGGTCCAGGAACTGATCGTCCGGGTCCGCACCATCGGCGACATCATCAGCACTGGCATGGTGGAAAGCCCGGCCGAGTCGGTCGATGACATCATCCGCGAGATCGCCGCCGCCCGGGTCACGGAGCGCGGGTCCCGCGCCGACGACAAGGCCAGTGAGGCCGCCATGGAGGACCGCAAGAAGCAGGGGTACTTCTGAGAGTCCGACCGACGCCCCATCCGACACCCGATCCTCGAGACCGACCCATGAGTTCCTCCATTGAAATCCTCCGCTTCAACACGTGCGGCTCCGTCGACGACGGCAAGTCGACGCTGATCGGACGGCTGCTGTACGACTCGAAGTCCCTGATGGAGGACCAGCTCGAGGCGTTGGAGCGGTCGGCCGACATCACCGGCGGGGGCCAGATCAACCTCGCCAACCTGACCGATGGCCTCCGGGCGGAGCGGGAGCAGGGGATCACGATCGACGTCGCCTACCGCTACTTCGCAACACCCCGACGCAAGTTCATCGTCGCCGACACCCCGGGTCATGTGCAGTACACCCGGAACATGGTGACGGGAGCCTCGTCGGCGAACCTGTCCGTCGTGCTGGTCGATGCCCGACAGGGCGTCATCGAGCAGTCCCGACGCCACACCTACATCGCCTCGCTGCTCCGCATCCCGCACCTGGTCATCGCCATCAACAAGATGGACCTCGTCGACTGGTCCGAGGCCCGCTTCCTCGAGATCCGGTCCGCATTCGAGAGCTTCCTGCCGCGTCTGGACATCAAGGACGTGAAGTTCATCCCGTTGTCGGCGCTTAATGGCGACAATGTCGTGGATGCCTCGTCCCAGACCCCCTGGTACGTGGGCCCGTCGCTGCTCGGCCATCTGGAAACGGTCCACATCGCCAGCGACTGGAACCTCCACGGGTTCCGGTTCCCCGTGCAGTGGGTGAACCGCCCGAACAATCCCCGGGATCCCAGGCTGCATGATTTCCGGGGCCTCAGTGGCCAGATCGCCGGCGGCATCGTCCGGGTCGGCCAGCCGGTCCTGATCCTCCCCTCCGGCCAGCGCACCCGGGTGAAGGAGATCTGGACCTATGACGGCCCGCTCCAGGAGGCCTTTTGTCCGCAGTCGGTCACCCTCGTGCTCGAGCATGATGTCGACGTGAGCCGGGGCGACATGATCGTCGGCCTCGACTCCCTTCCGGGTGCGGGCACCGAACTGCAGGCGCGGGTCTGCTGGATGCATCCCAAGGCGTTGCAGCCCGGCCGGAAGTATTTCCTCAAGCACACGACCCAGACGGTCCAGGCCGTGGTCTCCGCGATCGACAGCCGGATCAACATCCACACGTTCGAGTCGGAGCCCAACCCGACCGAGCTGGCGATGAACGACATCGGCCAGATCCGGATCCGGATCGCCAAGCCGCTCCCCTACGACGGCTACGCGACGAACCGGCTGACGGGCGCCTGCATCCTGATCGAGCCCGGCACCAACGCCACGGTCGGTGCCTGCATGCTCGAGGCGCCCCAGGAACCGGTCCGGGTCGAGTACACGGACTTCGCGATCTGACGGGGAAAGAGAGTTGAGAGCTGAGGGCTGAGGGCGGAGAGTTCAAGGCATCCGGTGGCTGGAGGTCCCTCGACCTGTTTCTGGCCACCCGCCGCTCTTCGCTCCGATGTCGTCGCCTTCCATCCAGAGTTCCTGGGCGGTCGTCCAGGACCACTCCCGGGTCTTCCGGGACCTGATCTTCGTCTACCCCGTGATCTCACGGCGGTCGCAGGGCCTGTCGATCGGGATCAACCTGAACCCCGACAAGCGCTGCAACTTCGACTGCGTCTACTGCGAGGTGGATCGTAAGACGCCCGGGAGGGCGGATCGGGTGGATGTGGCCCAGCTCAGGGACGAGCTCCGGTGGCTGATCCGATTCGCCCAGGAGGGAGGACTCGCCCAGCAGCCGAAGTTCTGTGAGGTGCCCGAACTCACCCGGGTGGTGCGTGACATCGCCTTCAGCGGGGACGGGGAGCCGACACTGATCCCCAACTTTTCGGAGTGCGTGCAGGCCGCGATCGAGGTCCGCGAGGAGTTCGGTCTCGACCCGTCCAAGCTGGTCCTGATCACGGACTCGGCAGGCCTCGACAAGCCGGATGTGCGCAAGGGCCTGGCCCTGATGGCGGCCCACCGGTTCGAGTTCTGGTGCAAGCTCGACGCCGGGACGGAGGAGTATTACCGCACGATCAACCGGTCGCTGGTCCGGCTCGATCGGATCCTGAGCAACATCACTCGGACCGCCAAGGAGTGGCCGATCATCATCCAGAGCCTGTTCCTCAAGTGGCACGGCGAGCCGATGTCCCCGGCGGAGCTGGAGGCCTATTGCGGTCGGCTCCGGGACATCGTCGCCGCGGGCGGCGTCATCCGGGAGGTCCATGCCTACACGATCGCGCGTCCGACCCCGGAGGCGGCGGCCACGCGGTTGAGTCCCGAGGAACTCGAGGCCGTGGCGGCCACGATCCGGTCCCGGACGGGACTCGCGGTGTCGGTCTATGCCTGACGCCCGACAGGCCCGGGGAGTGAGGTCGATCGCCGGGTGGCGTCGACACGTCCGGAAGGCACTGGATGCCGGTGCACGTTCGCCCTTCTACCTGTTTGCCTCGGCACCCTACGGAGCGGCCATCGATCGCCTCAAGGGTCTCGACTACGGAAAACCCGCCCGGTTCTGGCTGTCCGCCAAGACCCAACCCTTGCCCGCCCTCTGGCGGTGGTGGCGCCCACGGGGAGGGATCGAGGTCGTCAGCGAGTTCGAGTTCCGTGGGGCGCTCCAGGCGGGGTTCGGCCCCGATCAGATCCTTGTCAACGGCCCCGCGAAGCATCGGTGGCTTCCCGGGGTGTCGCGGAAGGGACTTCGGGTCCACTTCGATTCTCTCGGGGAACTCGAGGCGCTGCTCCCGATCGCCCGGAAGGACCGGTGGCGGGTCGGACTGCGGTTGAGGACCCCGGTCGAGGTGGACGCCGAGGACCCGGGTTGGGCGTATCCGTTCGGACTTGAGCCGACGGAGTTCCCAGCGGCGCTGGCGCGGCTGGTGGGACAGGGGCTCGAGGCCGAATCCGTCCATATCCACCTGAAGACGAATCTTCCCGATGTCGCCACGATCCGTCGCGGGTTCGAGGCGATCGTCCAGGTGTGTCGCGACACGGGATGGCGCCCGCGGTGTATCGATGTCGGTGGTGGACTGGCCCCCGCCGGTCCCCGGGGTCTGGATGGGACCCGATTCGGCGCAGGGCTAGGCGTCGAATCCTACACCGCGGAGGTACGCGGCCTGGTCGCCCGCATGCCGTGGGTCGAGGAGGTCTGGCTCGAGCATGGACGCCATCCGGCGGCCGACTCCGGAGTCCTGGTGGTCGGGGTCCTCGATGTGAAGGAACGCCTGGGGCGTCGCCTCCTGATCTGCGATGGGGGGAGGACCCTTCAGGCGATGGTGTCGGTCTGGGAGGAGCACGATCTGGAGGTGCTCGAGGCCCGACGGGGTCGGACCGTTCCGACGGCGGTCCACGGGCCGACCTGCATGGCGTTCGATTGTCTGGGACGGCGGGATCTGCCGGCCTCGGTCCGTCCGGGAGATCACCTGGTTTGGTTCGATGCCGGGGCGTACCACCTGTCGTGGGAGACCCGGTTCTCCCATGGGCTGGCCGAGGTCTGGTGGGACGAGGGCAGTGGCCCCCGCTGTGTCCGATCGGCGGAGCGGTTTGACCGCGCCGCCGCGTTGTGGCGCTGAGGCCGGGCGGCCGGGCGGATCGAGTTCCGGGCACGCCGCGGTTCTGCGGTGGTTGGGGCTGGTGGTTGGGGCTTTCCACCGGGGTCCGGTGTCGACTACCACAACTGGCGCATGATCCCCCCGGTCCGTCGGTTCCTGAGCCCCTGTGTCGTAGCCCTTTCCCTGTCTCTGTGCGGAGCCGCCGCCGCGGACGAATCCGTGGTGTCGTCCCTGGTCTCGGGCACGACGATCGCAGGGGCGGTGGACACCTCCGCCCAGTGGAAACCGGGTCCGAGCAGCACGATGGCGACCCGGGGCATGAACACAGCCCCGAGCCACTACAACGGGTTCAATCTCGAGTTCCTCGAGCTGCGTCTGGAGAAACCGCTCGACGACGCCGGCTGGAGTTCCGGCTACAAGGTGGAGATGTGGTACGGGCAGGACGCCGACTGGCTGCCGGGTGCCCTGGCCCCGAACTTCGCGGTGAAGCAGGCCTACGTGTCGCTGCGGGTTCCGGTGGGCACTGGACTGGATTTCAAGGTGGGCCAGTTCGACGCGATCATCGGCTACGAGTACCTGGCGCCGTATGTGAACCCGAACTTTTCCCGCAGCCTCGGGAACTGGATCGAGCCCTTCTCCCACACCGGGGTGTTGGCAACCTACGAGGTGGCGTCGTGGATCACGCTGACCGGAGGCGCGGCGAACTCCGCCTTCGGTGTGATGAACACCAAGCAGCCGTGGTCGTATCTGCCGACCTATGGCGTGGGGCAGCTGCCGACGGGACCCTATCCGAAGGGCAACGGTACCCTGACCTACATGGGACTGGTCACGCTGAAGGCCCCGGAGTCCTGGGGCTTTCTCTCGGGGGGCACCCTCACCGGTGGCATCTTGGAGGGTGGGATGACGGGCAGGCAGGGCTCGATCAACTACTACGCCGGCATCACCCTCCCAACCCCTATTCCCGAGGTCACCCTGGGCTTCGCATACGACTACAACGCCCACGCCTGGGATGATGCGATGGTCAACGACACCTGGGCCCAGGCGCTGGCTGGATATGCGTCGTGGCAGATCGTGAAGGACCTGAAGCTCAACGTGCGGGTCGAGTACGCGGACTCGAGCCAGACTTCCGCAGGCGTGTGGATCCTGCCGCTGCCCGGTGAGGCTGATGGATATGTCGTGGGTTCGCCCGAGCGGCTCTTCGCCCTCACGGGAACCCTCGAGTATGCCCTATGGGCGAACGTGGTGTCGCGGCTCGAGATCCTGTGGGATCGGGACCTCCGTCGGGACAACGCCTTCAACGGAAACAACAACGCGGTCCTGTTGATGGCGGAGATCGCTTATCGCTTCTAGGCGTATGCCTGCTTCGGGAGACCGGAGGCCACCGGTGGACAAATCCGTACAGTATTTCGGAGGGGCTGAACAAAAAACGCCATGGCCCGAATCCATCGGGGATGAGGCCAAAAAAAATAATCGGAAAAACCGGCGTAAAACGGCGGTTTTGGTGAGGTCGGGGTGGAGTTGATTGGGGCTTGGCACCAGTGGTGCTTCTCGGGTAGGGTGCGGAGTGAGGAGGTCGTCTGCTACGGGCCCTCATCGTAGGCACTTTTAGTGCTGTCCATCACACCCAGTTAACACAACAAACTATGAAGGAATTCCAAGCAACCAACGCGTCGAACCTCCAAGCCCGCTCCGGGTCCCGTCCGTCCTGGACCTCGGCCCTCGCCACGGCGGGGCTGATCAGCCTTGGCTCAGTGGCCCTCGCGGACGAGAGTCCGGTGTCCACCCTCGTGAGTGGGACGACCATCGGCGGCGCGGTGGAGACCTCGACCCAATGGAAGCCGAGCACCGGCAGCACCATGGCCACCCGCTTCGCGAACACGGCCCCGGACCACTACAACGGGTTCAACCTGGAGTATGTGGAGCTGCGTCTCGAGAAGCCTCTTGACGACGCCCAGTGGAGCGCCGGCTACAAGGCCGAGCTGTGGTTCGGTCAGGACGCCAACTGGCTCCCCGGTTCCCTCGGTCCAAACCTCGCGATCAAGCAGGCCTACGTCACCCTCCGTGCCCCTGTCGGCAATGGGCTCGACTTCAAGATCGGCCAGTTCGACACCATCATCGGCTATGAGGTCCTCTCGGCGTACGCCAACCCGAACTTCTCACGCAACCTTGGCAACTGGTTGGAGCCCTACTCCCACACCGGCATCCTCGGTTCGTACAAGGTGTTCGACTGGCTGGGACTCAACGGTGGCATCGCCGATGGCCAGTACTCGAACATGAACCAGAAGCAGCCGTGGGCCCAGGTTCCGTATGGTTTCCCTGGCGCTCCGGCACCTGGACCTGCCGCTCCCAAGGGCAATGGCAAGCTGACCTATCTCGGGTCCGTGGTGCTCACCGCTCCCGAGAGCTTCGGATTCCTGCAGGGCGGCACCCTGACCGGCAGCATCGTCGACGGCGGACAGACCTTCTCGCCGAATTCGATGAACTACTACGTCGGCGCCACCATCCCCACCCCGCTGAAGCAGCTTACCCTGGGCGCCTCGTACGACTACGTTACGAGCAGCTACGCCGCCAACAGCTGGGCGCAGTCGGTCGCCTTCTACACCTCCTTGCAGATCACGGAGAAGCTCAAGCTCAACACCCGTGTCGAGTACGGCAACTCCAGCAGGACTCCGGGCGGTGTCTGGATCCTGCCGCTGGCAAGTGAGGCCGATGGCTACGTCGCATCGCGCGAGAAGCTCTTCGCGGTCACGGGCACCCTGGAATACGCCCTCTGGGCTAACGTGGTCAGCCGACTCGAGGCGATCTGGGATCACAACCTCGTCGGCACCGGCATCTCCGGTCCGTTCAACGGCAGCAACAACGCTGTGCTGCTGCTGGCGAACATCGCCTACAAGTTCTGACGATTCTGTCCAACCCTGTTCCTCCTGCCCCCCTCCGGTTTTAGCCGGAGGGGGGTTTTTTTTGGGTGGGTGGTCTTGAATCAGACGCGACCTACTGCTTGAAGGTCTTCCCGGTCAGATCGGAATCCTCCCAGCCACGGCGGCTGTGGAAGGCCCACCAGTCGAACTCGTCCTTTTGTCGGCGCTCGGCCGCGGCATGGCAGTCGGCGAAGATCAGGTTCTGCTTGTCCTCGTGGGCGGACTTGTTCCAGGTCCAGTACGGGATCTCCCACACCAGGACGGCCCTGGAGGGGCTCGCCACATCGTTGTCCTTCCGTCCGCTCACCGGACGCCGTTCCTCATACCCGCCGTCCTTCTTGAGGTAGATGTGGTTCCAGATGTAGGTGACGTGGTCGTTGTCGCGGAGAAAGTCCTTGGTCATGCTGGCGGCGGGATCCTTCACCTTGATCCCCGACGGGCAGGTGAAAATGCTGGCCTGGGGCATCCGGACGGTCTTGCTGGTGTAGTTCGTGGGCTTGTTGGAGTTCCGCACCAGATAGAGCTCGAGGATTTCGGGCAGCCAGACGTTGTCGGGACGCAGCGCATGGTCTCCGGCCCAGGCCCGACCCCAGTTTCGGACCAGCGGGAACCGGGAGCTGTAATCCGAGGCATACATCGAGGTGGCGATGCCGATCTGCCGCTGGTTGTTGAGGCAGTAGGTCTGGTTGGCCTTGGCACGGGCTTTTGCGAGGGAGGGGAGGAGCATCCCGGCCAGGATCGCGATGATCGCGATCACCACCAGCAGCTCGATCAGCGTGAAGGCACAGCGGCAGGGGTGGGTCCTGAGGAATGCCCGGGAACTCATGATCCTGTGGTCCTCGAAACCGGACAGGGGAGTCAAGCGGCATCCCGGAGTCCCGGGACAGTGGCGCTTTCTCAGGCCAAAACTGGGTGTCCCAAAAGCCAGAGGACCTGTGTGACGATGCAGTGTCCTGCATGAGTGGGTGGGTGATGCAGTGCCCTGCATCATTGGGCGCGGTAGCGACCACCGGGCAAGGCGTGGACTCCGATAGGCGGCGGGTTGTTGCGACCGGTTTGTGTGGTGTCGCGGTGGGTGATTCTGGATTCTGGGAGCCTGTAACGACTGGGGTGGCTGGCTGCTCGGAAGCGGCCAGGTTCTACAGAGCACTGGAGAACCCACCGATTCAGAACGGCAGCCCCTGCAGATTTCCGGTTCCTCTCCTGCCTTTTCTCCGCGGCTTGGCGTCTGCGTGTGAGTCCCCTCCGTGGGTGCCAGGCAGGGCCCAGGTGATTGCCGATGCTGGAGTCCTCGTTTTGATCTTTTGTCCGCAGGGTCTCGGGTCAGCATCCGGAGGTGACCGACGACACCGGTGGATCCCCTGGCGTGCTGGCTTCCCATTTCCGAGGTTGGGCCAAGCCGGGTCCGCCAGCACCGGGCTCCTGGGTTGCTGGCGACGTCCATCAAGGCGAGACCTTGGACGCCCTCAGTGGCCACTACCGTCTCCTTCAACTGAGCGACGGACACCGCTTTTCGACGGATGACCTGCTTACGGCCTGGTATGGGACATCGTGGTGTCCCTCGGCCCGGACAGCCCTCGACCTCGGCAGTGGCATTGGGACCGTGGCCACGGTCGTGGCGTGGCGGTTGCAAGGTGTCCGACTCGTCACCGTGGAGGCGCAGGAGGTGAGTGTCGGGCTGGCCCGTCGATCGGCGCGGTACAACGGCCTTGAGGACCGCATGGAGATCCGGCTCGGTGATTTCCGGTCGGCCGGCATTCTCCGGGAGCACGAGCGTTTCGATCTGGTGACGGGCAGTCCGCCCTACTTCCCCCCCGGGACAGGCGTGGAGAGCGGTCATCCGCAGAAGCAGGCCTGTCGCTTTGAGCTTCGTGGGACGGTGGCTGACTACTGTGCCGTGGCCTCACGCCACCTCGCCGTCGGGGGATTCTTCGCGGGGGTTTTTCCGTGGGAGCCGACGCAATGGCGACGGGTCCTCGACGGGGCGCGGAGTGCTGGCCTGAGTCTGGTCCGGTGTCGTCCAGTCGTCTTCCGGGAAGGAGATCCTCCGCTGGTGGGGCTATTTGGGATGGTCCGTTCCCCCGACCTGCCGGAGGGGTTCCGGGAGCGGACCTGGACGGAGCCTTCCCTAGTGATCCGGACCCGAGACGGCGCAATCCACCCCGAGTATTCGGCACTGAAGGTGTCGTTCGGATTCCCGCCCTGAATTGATGATGACTCCTGCCCGCAGAAGAAATTGGTTTTTGGCCACCGTGGTCAAATCCTGACTTTTTTCAGGGCGTACCGAGGCGTCGCTTGCCGAGCCGATGTGGTCGCGATAGGAAGGTTCAAGGGAACTGGCATATCTCCACTCTATGGATACCTCCTCCGGGCGCGAAGAAATCCGACATCTCAACCTGAAGCTCGCGGAGCTGGGGCTTCCGCGATACGAGGCGGCCGTGAACCCGGAGGCGGCCACCATCATCGGCTCCTTCGTTGCCCGGAGTCGTGAAAAGGACCGCCTGCTGTCGTCCTACCTCTGTCCGCCTGACGCCCGGATCCAGGCCTTCCTCTTCGACTATCTCGGCGATGCTGTCGTACCACCGCGTCTGCCGGGTCATACGCTGATCCTGGACCGTCCGGGTCTTGCCCGTGTGGCCTCGTTGCCACCGGATCGCGACGAATTTGCGAGCGATCTGCTCCGCAGCCATCGCGTCGCCAACGGGGTGCTGCACAACCCGAAGTCGGACCGTCGGACCACGGCGGGCATCTTCCATGTGGCGGAGGGCGGACTGCCGATCCCTTCCGACAAGAAGGCGGTGCCTAAGGTCGTGTTCACCACGATCCTGCGTCGTGCCCTGCAGCCGCCCGACGGGATGCTGGCGCTGCCCTTCACCGGATCGCAGACGGAGCAGGCCAGGACCTGGGTGTCGCTCTTTCTCCGCCCGGTGGTCTGTCCGGCTGTCGAGGGATTTGTTGCCGAGCAGCGCATGGAGGTGCGTCTCTTGGTGCCGGGTTCCTTCGTCAGCAACCTCGACTTCGTCGAGAACATCTTCGGCAACGCCGGAGATCCGACGCTGCCCGAGAACGATGCCGCACTGGATCCGGAGCACTGGAGTGGGCATACGGGCTGCATCCTCCTGGCCCCCCACCTTGTGGGCAGCCTGACCAAGAAGGACGCCGGTCTGCCGCACTGGGACCAGGCTACGGAACGGCAGCGTCGGGACGGCATGTGCTGGAAGGATCCCGAGGAGCCCTACAACGACGGCAACCCCTTCAAGCTCTGCGCGCGCGATGCGTCGGGCGTCATTGTCACAATCATCGGCGACAACTACTTCGGCTACTGCAAAAAGGAGGTGAAGACCCAGATCAGCTTCGCCGCCAATCTGCTGGGTCTGGCCGAGGAGGAACACGCGGGGGGCGCCTTGGTGTTTCCCCGGTACGATCTCGCCGGTGACTACGACTCCTCGCTGCATTCGCAGGACTACACCCAGCGGTTCGCCTCAATGCTCACGCTCTTCGGATCCGAGCTGGAGCTCCGTCCCGAGGGCCACGCCATCGATCGCCGGGATCCCCGGATCGTCTATGTCTCGGAATCAGCCCGGTTCGACATCGAATCCCGCAGCATCTCCTGGCCCCAGGGTAGTGGGATACGTTCGATCAAGCTCCTGTTGGACCACCACTACGTGCTTCCCAACGGATTCCGTGTGCACCTAGAGAAGCCGGTGGGCAACCGGGCGTGGCGCCTGATCGGCACCCGTCCGGAGCCGACCCTCTGCCACAAGCCCTGCACCGTGAGCGGGGGTGGCAAGTCGGAGATCTCCAAGCCCATCACCGATGCCGTCATCCATGGACCGGTCTTCGTCTCCGATCTCCATGCCGATCTGAAACAGGTCCAGGAGGTGCTGGATCGGGACTTCTCCGCCCGCTTCCGGTCATCGGAGCGAAATGGGGTCGATCGACGCCCGATCCTGTCGCCCGAACGGTCACTGGGCAGCGTGATCAAGCTCCTGACCCCGAGTGCCGAGGATTATCACGAAGAGTACAACCGATGGCTGGGGTCGATTCCGCCGCACATCAAGGAACTGGTGTTCGTCGTGAAGCGGTTCTGGAAACCGGCGTGGGGCTCGGATTGGGCGAAGCACTTCACCGTAGACATCATCAATGGGGCCCCCTCGAACGAACTCCGGGTCAAACGGCGTCGCCTGGTCACCCAGTTCCTCCGGGTGGGCTATGACGCTGATGGTGCGTGGCGGACGTTCGGGCTCCGGAAGGACTTCCATCCCGCGGCGAAGGTGCAGGAGGAGGACGACATCACGGCGAGCGTGGTCGTCCCCCGGTCGGCCCTGGCCGGCCTCGCCCCGGCGCAGCCGCCGTATCCATCGCTGAAGTTCGTGCACAACTGCGAGACGCGGCTGTTCCAGCGACCCGACGACGCCGTGATCCGGGGCTATGACCACACGACGGAGCGCGATTTCGTGGCCGGTGAAAATTTCTTCTCCAACTACGAGCCGTTGACCCGACAGGATGCGGTGGCGTGGACGGAGGACGCCGTCGGATTCCATGAGTTCACCGAACCAATGCGACGGTTCATCCAGGACGTGGCGGATGGCATGGGACCGGAGTTCTTCGTCTGCCCGGCCTTCCCGAGACGGGTCGATGGGGCGCCGTCCAAGAATCCCCGCTACCTCCAGCTGCGGCCTGACATCGCCGAACCGATCTCGCGTCGCCTTGCCGAGGTCTCGCTCCGTCTGGCGCGGGGCGTGGCGCCCGGTCAGGCCTTGCACGTCCCGGTGACGGCCGTCCTGGCGGGACGTCGCAACAATCCCGCCGAGGGAAAGATCCGCTCTCTCGCCTGTTACGGTCCGATCCACTACATGGAGCTCCCGGAACTCTTCATGGAGTTCATCTCCTCGATGACCGGGAAGTCGCCGTCGACCACCGGTGCGGGCAGCGAGGGGGCGCTCACCAAGGGGCCCTTCAACGCGTTACTGCCCATCCACGACCTCAATGCCGCCCTCGTCAGCTATGCGATCAGCGGTTACCCAGGTTTCCTGACGAGCGCGGGCTGCCTGGGGCCGCGCTACCGGGTCGACCACGACGTCTCGCTCCTGGTTCCAGAGGTCTGGTGCCGGATGCGTCCGGAGGAACGGGAGCCGGAGTGGATGATCGCCCACGGCATGATGGAGCGCCTGGAGGACTACTCGGTCGGGGACCGGCGGGTCCTCGCCAGTCGGCTCGGATACCGGATCACCCACCTGTTCACCCACCGGTTCTTCGGCCGCATCTTCAACCACCCGCATGCGGTGCTCACGGAGGAGATGCTGAAACCCGAGCTGCAGGATCCGAAGGAGTTCGCCGACGCGGTCGACAATGTGGTGGCGACCCACCGACGGGTGGCGGAGCAGTATTTCGAGGACGGGTCGATCGCGCTGGCGTGTCCCCCGTTGAAAGTGCTGCTGCAGGTGATGCGCGATGGGACCTACGAGGGGAAGGGGATCGATGATCCCACGTTGCGGGCCCTGTTCTCGCGGGAGCAGATCCTGGCGAGCGACTGGTACCGAGAGCGTCTCCGGGCGCGTCAGCGGGGCGAGGTGCGGTCGTGGCAGCGGCACGGACAATACCTCGAGCGGTTCCTGGCCAAGCCGGGGTATTCGTTCGAAGCCGAGCGGCTGGGAATCCGCCAGCGTCTTTCCCACGCCCGGGTGATGCTCGAGCGCGTCAAGCGGCCGGACTATCTGGACCAGTTGGTCGGCACCCTCGGCGCCGAGCCCTCGCTGGTGGGGTGAGGCGAGGGAGGGTTTGCGGTTGGGGAGTCACTCCCGGATCACCCCGCTCGCGGGCCCATCCGGGGCAGGGCGGCGAATCGTCGGATTGTGGGTCGGGATCGCCGTGCGTGCGCATCGGAAGCCCAGGAACGGATCGTATCCCTCCGGGCCGAAACCTCGGCGGTGCGTGGGCCTCACAAAATAGGCACTCACATTCCAGCAACCACTTTTGAGGACCCTGCCTGAGGTCAATTCCTTGGCACCCCTTGGGTTGGGTGCTCTTGGAATGAGGTGTCCCTTCGGATCGTAGGCATCCCAAGTCCACTCCCAAAGAATTCCGCTGGTGTCATAGAGACCGTAGGGGTTTGGCGGAAAGGAGGCGATCGGGCTTGCGAACGGCATCTTGGTTGCGTTGAAGCGCGGGTGAAACTCCGGGGTGGGGCTCAGGTCGTAGGGAACATTGTCGTGGCTCCGGTAGTCCGCGTGGTCGTGGGTGATGGTGTCGCCCCAGAAGAAGCGTGTGTCGTAGACCCCACCCCGGGCCGCCTTCTCCCATTCGGCTTCGGTCGGGAGACGATAGCCATTGGCCGTCCAGTCCACCCATTCGATGCGGAGATGGATGTCGTTGGTCCGGTAGACCTGTGATTTGTCGAAGCGGGTGCTGACGTAGTAGCAGGGCTTGAGTCCCTCCTTCTCCGACCAGGCGTTGCACCACTTCATGACATCGAACCATTGGATCCAGATGACAGGATAGTCGGCGTCACGACCGGCTCCCCAATGCAGGTCGGTGTATCCCCGTTTTTCGCCCCAGAGTCGAACCTCCTGCCAGAGGTGGAAGGGGACCTCCGTTTTCTGGATCAGGAAGGCATCGACCAGCACCTCCTCCGGGGGCGCGTTCTCATCGGTATCCCCCGGGGTACGTCTCATCCGGAAACTGCCCGCGGGGATCTCGACGAACTGGCGGCCAAGTGTCTTGGCCCGCTTCACGGCGGGGGGACTCGGTCCCCACCCATCCCATCCGCGCGGCGAGAAGGGCGAACGCCCCGACAAGGAGGCACCCGGCGATGGCATGCCGGAGGAACCGTCCCCGTCGGATCGGCGAGGCATTGCCCTGGACAATCGCCTCAAGGCGTTCGACCGCCTGCTCCGCGGCAATGGGATTGAAGTCCCGCACCATCTCCTGGACCAGGTCGTTCAAATGTCGTCCATGGGTGCGCCACGAGGGGTCAGCGGTGATCTCCGGCGGCAGCGAGGGTTATTCCTGTCGGTGTAATCCGGTCCACGCCTCGTAGAGGGTCAACCCCAGCGCATAGATGTCGGCCCCCAGGTCCGATGAACCCTGGATGGGGACGTAACCCTGGGTTCCGGAGGGATCGAAGGGCATGCCTGAGGGTCTGAGCAAGCCATAGTCGATCAGGACGGGGCACCCATCCCGGTAGGCGATGTTGGAGGGTTTGACGTCGCCGTGGATCCAACCCAAGCGGTGCAACCAGGCGAGTCCTTTGGCGATGGCCAGGCCCAACGCGGCCACCTCGCCCGGATGCAGCGTCCGGATCCGTTCGAGCATCCGGTTGAGGGTGTGGGGCGTGTAGCGGGATTCGTTTTTGTCCCTGTCATCTAGTCCCTGCAGCCCATCGGCGAGGGGCGTCGTGTACCAGACGGTTCCATCATCGCAGCGTCCGCAATCGAGGACTGGCATGAGTCCCGGACCGGCCAGCATCTCGAGCAGTGCGTCGCGGGCCGGGGATTGGGTCCTTCGGTCCCGGAAGATCTTCAGGGCGACCTAGCCGTCCTTCGTTCCGGCGAGGATGACCCTGGAGGATGGGCGGTCCCAGAGTACCTCGAGGGCCTTGTAGCCCGCGGGGAGAGTCGAAACATTCATCAGGGATCGTTCGGTGACGTCTCGCCGAAGAGGCCTTCCTTCTGCATGCGATTCCATTCGCGACGGAGCATCCATTTGAATCGGAAGGTGATGATCCGGACGTTGCCGCTGGAGACATCGAAGCGACGCCCCACCTCCGCTGCAGGGGATCCCAACAAATGGTGGGACTCGAACACCTGCCAGTGAAGGACCTTGGCCTGCGAGCGGACGCGGGCGAGGCAGCATTCGGTCAGGGCCGTGATCGCCTCCGAGGCCGCCGGTGACGAGTCCGCGACCAGGGTCTCCGGGACGAGGGTGTTTCGGAGATGGACCAGGGTCTCAAGCGGGTAGAGGGATTTCTTCCGCTGATGCCGCACCTCGATGATCCGCTGGTTGACGATCCGACTGAGCCAGGTGCGGAGGCGGCAGACGGAGGGGTCGTATTTGAATGAGGGGATGTGGCGCGACACCTTGATCATCGTCCCCTGGATCACCTTATCGATCTCGGAATCGGAGAAGCCGGCGCGTCGGGCATAGGCGCTGATCAGGGGACTGCACCGGTTGTGGAAGGCCACCCACTGTTCTTCGTTCCGCTAGTCGCGGCAGGCTTCGATCAGACCTGGGTCCGTGGTCTGATCCGATCGGAATTTCTCTGGCCCTCAATTGATCCCATCCATGAGGTGCAGCGTCATGTTCGCGGGAGTCGGGCTCAGGTAAAGCCCTGGAACAATCCGTGAGACGAGCGGGGACGATCACTCGACGAGGATCCGGTAGAACCGGGCGGTCTCGGGACGGAGGATGTCCGTCCAGGAGAGCGATCCGTCGCGGCCATCCAGCAGGGCCGCCTCGGTCCAGGGACCGTCGGCCTGCACGGCCTGCTGGACGGAGTATCGGGCTCCTGCCTGGGCTTGGAAGGACAGTCGGACCTGGCCGGTGGAGAGATCGATGCCGACCGTGGGGATCCTGGGGGCTGCGGCGGAGAAGGCGCACCGGAATCCACAGGTGTTCACGGCGAACCGGGGGTTCATGGAGTTCCGGTAACCGGTCCGGCAGTAGTACGATTGCCCATACCAGCTCCCGCCGCGGATGATCCGGAGGCTGCCGGCGTCGGCACCCCGGGGATTGTCGCCTCCGCGGTAGGTGGGTGTGTACCAGTCCCAGCACCACTGGAAGACGTTGCCGGCCATGTCGCGGAGGCCGAGTCCATTCGGGGGGAAGGCATCCACCGGACTGGTGTACGGCATGCCATCGAGGGCATAGGTGGGATTGTAGCCGGTGAGTCCGCCCATGTAGGCCGGGACATTCGTGCCCGTGGCCCCCGCATAGAAGTTGCCATCCGGAATCCCCAGCGCATCGCCACGGGGGAACCGCTTGCGGTTCAGGGTGCCGCGGGCGGCCTTCTCCCATTCGGCCTCCGTCGGGAGGCGATATCCATTGGCTTCCCAGTTGGCGTGGATCTGGGGTTCGCCCTTCCTGAAGACCTGGGTGAAGCCGGAGTCGAGGAGGTAGACCGGAGCACGTCCTTCCCGTTCGGAGCGGGCATTGCACCAGCGGACGGCGTCATGCCAGGAGACGGAATGGACCGGGTGCCGCGGTCCTTTGCCCTTTCCGGAGTTGGCGAAGGCGTACCCATTCGTGACCGCCCAGGAGTGGACGCTGGACCAGAGGTCATGGGTCACCGGATCGCGCTCGATCCAGAACGAGGCCAGTCGTACCCCGAGGACAGGGCGTGCATCGGGCGAGGCGTCCAGGAAGTCGCCCATGTCGAAGGCCCCACCGGGGATTAGGACCTCCGGCGGGGATTCCGACTGGGCGAGCAGGCGCAGGGAAATCAGGAAGAGAAACAGGAATTTCTTCATGATGCTGGGAGATTCGGTTTGGGAAGGATTCAGGTTTGGGGATCGGTGAGACGGGTGTCAGCGCAGGGAGTTCTCGAGCTGGTTAAGCTGGAGGATTTCCTCCTCCGACAGCGCGCGGTTGTAGACCCGGACTTCATCCAGGGAGCCTCCGAGGCTCTGGTTCCGTGGCGCCCATCCCAGGTAGAAGAGCTCAGAGGTGGACCTGAGGAATCCCTGGTAGGCCGGCCCCCAGATGATGCTGACGCCGTCGAGATAGAGCCTCGCAGTGGTGCTGTTCTCGACCACGATGGCAATGTGGTGCCAGTTCAGGGCGTCTCCGACCCCGTTGAACAGGTTCCAGGCGCCGTATTCGCCGAGGATTCCCGAGGGATTCATGACCTCCATTACCGGAGAGATGTCGACTCCATTGCCTTGGAGAATCAGATGGAAGTTCCAATCGTTCGCCCCATCCCCTTGGCCGCTCAGCACGGGATACTTTGAGAATCCCGGACCCGGTGGGTTTTCAGGATTCTCGAGACGCAACCACATCGAGAGGGTCATGGGATCATTTCCGGACGGGAGGAATTGTCCGGGGATCATGACGACGGCATCGGATGAAGGTGGGAACCGGAGCGCCGTGCCGTCCTCGGCGAACCGATTGGCGGCGGCGAGGGCGCCCAGGACCATGCCATGGTTTCCGAAACCCGAGGCATCCCAGGCGTCACCATTCATTTGATACCAGGCGACCAGACCGTTGGTCAGCCCGGCTGGAAACGCGGGATCAGGTTGGGGCGGGGCTGGGGGTTGGACGGGCATCTCCTGACGGTACAGATCCCGGATTTCTGTCGCGGACAGGGATCTGTCGAGGATTCGGATGTCGTCCAGATCGCCGTCGAACGGGGACGAGAAGAGACCGCCAGCAGCCCCGCCGTTCGGGTCGGGAAACGAGTAGACGTCGGTCCCGAGGTAGAAGTCGCCGGCCTGACGCCACGGGGAGCCGATCGCATCGTCGATGGGGAGCCGGTATCCGTTCCTATAGATCTCGACCGTCGATGAACCCCGAAGAACCAGGGCGAAGTGTTCCCAGTCGAGGCTGGTGGGGAGGAGAGGGCTTCGGAAGTCGCCCGGGGGACGTCCTGAGTCCCCGAATCCCACGCTGATGCGATGCCGGTTCGTGTTCAGCGAGAACGACTGGGAGAACAGGTTCCAGGAACTGGCGGTCGACGCATAGCTGCTCAGGACGACGCCCCCTGTCCTTCGAGCCTGCCACCAGGTGATGGTCTGGTCCTGGCTGCTGTCCCGGAGGAGCCCGGGGCCGAGGTTGATGTAGGACAGGCTGGAGGTGGAGAACCGATAGGCGGAATCGGCGTTTCCGAACCGGTCGGCCGTGAGGGTGGCCCCGACGATGATGCTGGGGCGTCCTGTCGACGCCTCGTTCGCGTTGCCAGTGAAGGGATAGAAGGCCGTGGGGCCGGGGGGGGGCATCGTCACCGTAAACGAACGGGAGACGGCCGGTGCCTCGGAATAGGTGTCGTTGCCGTCCTGTCGGGCCTCGATGGTGATGGTCCCGGTACCGCGCAGGCTCAGCGCATTCCCGTCGAGAACGGCCGGGCCTCCGGCGAGAACAAACCGCACGGTGAGTCCGGAGTCGCTGGAGGCGACGAGGGACACGGGATCCGGGGAATAGGCCCGGTCCAAGGGACCCGTGAAGGTGATCTCCTGTGGGGCCTTGGTCACCGAGAACGATTGGGTGACTGGACTCGCGGCGAGGGTGGTCTCGTTCCCGGCCTGGGATGCGGTGACCGAAATGGTCCCGGTTCCGGTCAGGGTGAGGACGTTCCCGTCCAGAGTGGCCGGCCCGGAGACGAGGGTGAACGAGACGGGTAGTCCGGAGCTGGAGGACGCGGTGAGTGTGACGGTCTTGGAGGAGTAGAGAACGTTGCCGAGGGGCGGAAATGTGACCGCCTGGGTTCCAGGGGTCACTGTGAAGGACCGTTCGACCGACGTCGCCGGCTTGAATTTGCCGGTCCCGGGCTGTTCGGCGGCCATGGTGATCGGTCCAGTGCCGGTCAGCGTGAGCTGGTTCCCGGCAAGCGTCCCTGGACCGCTCACGACGCGGAACGAGACGGCGAGGCCTGAGGATGAGGTGGCGGAAAGGGTCAGCGGATTTGTCGAGAAGGCGGCGTCTTGAAGCGGCGCAAACTCGAGGGTCTGATCCAGGAACGGTCCACCCGCGCCGGCTACCTGGGCCATCTCGGAGGCGGAAAGCGCATGATCGAACAACCGTACGTCGTCGAGGTCCCCTTCGAAGGGATTGGCAAAGATGCCGCCTGGGGCGCCGCCCGCCGGGTTGGGATAGTCGTAGACCTTGGCCCCCAGAAAGAGGGTGCCAGGGTTTCTTGGGATGCCCGGTACAGAGGTGATCAGTACACCGTCCTGGAAGAAGTCGGTGGCGGTGGTGCCGCGGAACACGACAGCCCGATGGGTCCATTCCGAGGACCCGGCGGTCCAGTCGGTCCCACCAGAGATCTTCCCAAAAGCCTCATACTCCACCCGGTAGAAGGGGCCGTCGGACCGGACCCTGGCGGCAAGGTTCCAGGTGTCGTTGGGACCGGTGAACCCCGTCAGGAAGGTCAGGTCTCCGCTGGCCTCCGTGGGAATCCGCTCCCACCACGTGATCGTCTGGTCTGAGGACTCGGGCAGGATCAGTGAGGTTCCGAGATTGATGTAGGCGATGGATCCACCCGGGAAGGAGTAGGCCGAATTGGGTTGTCCGAATCGATCCTGGGTCAGGGTGGCTCCATAGACCACGCCTGGACGCGCAGAATACTGGTCGTCCGCGTTTCCGTTGAACGGGTACGAAGCCATTTCGCCCTCCGGGGGTGCTTGTTGGGCGAGGATTGGAGAGAGCAGGTTTCCAGCGATGAGCAGTATGGAAGAAAACCTCACTTAAAAAGAGTAACTGGGACGACGTCGGTTTGTATGAGGAAAAAGGCACTCTCGGCGCCGAGCCCTCGCTGGTGGGGTGAGGCGACCCTCGGGTCGGCGAGGGAGACGTCCAACTCTCAAATCTCCCAGACCCGGTGGGGCCGGGTGTCGTCGGTGCCGACGGGGTCCCGGGCGAATTCCACGGCGTGGCCGCCTTCGTGGACGCGGACCGCGTGGGCGATTCCGGGTCGGATCTCGACGAGGTCCCCGGGACGCACGTCGAGGAGATGGTGTTCTCCGGTGTCGAGGGCCTCGACACCGATCGTGACGTGTCCCGAAATGAGGTAGAACGACTCGTCCTTGCGCTGGTGCACGTGGTGTCCGCGATCTACGCCCGCCTTCATCTCGAGATGGGCGATATAGCGGATGGCTTCGGGATTGTTGTGGAACACCTCCAAGGCGCCCTTCGGCAGCTGCAGACGCTTCCGCTCGAGGGCCTCGGATCCGGGGCCCGGCAGCACCGCTGGAACCCGATGATGCACCACGCGGCCCCCACAATGGATGCGGGGGAAGGCCGTTTCCGCCGCGGGGACTCTGGGTTCCATCAGAAGTCCGTGTTGGGCTCCTTCAGGTCGACCTCCTTGATCCAGATGTTCCGGTAGCGGACATCGTGGCCCTCATCCTGGAGCTTGAGTCCGCCCGGGGTGTCGGTGATGCCCTTGCCGCCGTCGTTGCCGCCGTCGATGCCGGAGTTCGGTCCGCCCCAGACCTGGTTGATCGGCTGGTTGGTGAAGACCTTCTGACCGTTGAAGTACATCGTCAGCATGGCCTTCTCGGTCCGTTTGCCGTCCTGGAACCGTGCCGCGCGGAACTCGATGTCGTAGGCGTTCCACTTTCCGAGGCCGTTGTAGGCGTGGTAGGGCGATTCGGTCTCGTTGATGACAGCCCCCAGGCCATGCGAGGTCTTGTCGCCATCGAGGACCTGGATCTCGTAGCGGTTCTGCAGGTAGACGCCGCTGTTGCCGCCAGGAGCGGCAATGCGGAACTCGATGTGGAGACGGAAATCCTTGTACTCCTTCTTGGTCACGATGTCGGCGGCCCCGTACTTGCCGCCCGCGGCCGCGGGGTCGTGGGTCATCATGACGGTACCCGGGTCGACCGGATCCGGCACGATGATCCACTTGATCGGGAGTGAGGAGCTGAAGCGGGGTCCCTTCCAGTAGGTCCACTTCGCGTCGAGCAGGTGACGCGAACCGTCGAATACGACCTCGGCTCCCGGAATCGGCTGGGCACCGACCCCGATGCCGGCGTCGGCACCCTGGACGGTGGGAAGGAGGCAGGTCAGGAGCAGAAGGAGAGGGATCGTGCTTGGCTTCATGGATTGGGGTGAGGCTAGGAGCACAGGCCCGGGGACAGAAGAGGGAATCTATCGTTCAGGAACCTTTTCACCGTGCCGCAACCCTACGGCACCCGGACACGGAAGAATCCGGGGACGGTTCCGACGTCCAATTCCGCCGTCGGTCCCGTGTTGGGGATAAGCCCGGCATCGGTCCAGGCCGAACCGAGGGTCGGCTGGCGTTCGAGGCGATAGACCTGTCCGGGCGTCGTCGCGAACCGGATCCAGGGCCCTGTCGGGGTGGAAACGATCTGGATCGTCGGCGCAGTGGGGCGCATGGAGATATCGGCCTCCCACGAGGCGGGATCCTCGGCGAAGCCGACCGGGAGGCGTCGCCAGAGGGCGGGCCCGGTGCCGTCGGGTTCCGCAGGCCAGGGAGCCTTCGGCGAGTAGTCCACCTCCTCCACGAGGATGTACGGGACGAATCCGGCATCCGGGTGGGGCAGGAGCTGCGGGGGATCGGGTCGGTACAGGGCGATCCGTTCACCGGCGTTGTTCAGTGCATTGGTGTAGGGGCCCACGATCGGCGTCGACGTCGGAATGGAATATCGGGTCCGGAACAGGACGGGATCGATCGGTGCGACGATCAGGCGGGCGTTCGGTTCGAGGAGAAGTCCGGTCGGAAGATCGAAGGTGATGCCGTCCCGAAGGCGCCAGGTGTTGGTTGGGTAGAGGGGATCGAACAGGGGCAGGGTGAGGCTGGTGATGTTGCGGAGCTCCATGAACTCATCCCCGCCCAGGGGCGGGTGGTATTGGATGCGCTGGAAGACAACGGGTCCGATCAGCGGTCCCGCGTTGGGTGCGCCGTTCCCGGTCCGGAACAGGCCCAGGTACTCGACGGGGAATCCCATGCTGAGCTCGGTCCCGAAGGTCTGCTGCTGGAGCGTGGTGAACCGGCCGGTGCCGTTGGGATGCCGACCGAATGGGATGCCATTGGCGCTGGCCTCGAAGCTGACGGTATCCATCCAGAACTTCAGGTTCCCGGAGGTGTCCGCGGACATCAGGACGCCTTCGTCGCCATTGGCGCTGCTGAAGGTGAAGTCGGGGGCATCGCCGGTCCCGGTGGGATTGAACCCGGTCGGGTTCCGTGTCCCGGCCCACTCGTAGAAGACGCGGTAGCCCTTGGCGGGGATCACGGTGCCGTTGGGAATCCGGTACTTCCTTGGGTTGGACCGTTTGTTGGAGAGGTACCAGCCGCTGAGGTCGACGGGTTTGTCGGTGAGGTTGTACAGTTCGATGGCGTCCTCGAAGGGAGGATCGGTGTGGGCGAGGATCTCGTTGATGACGACGACCCGCTGCGGCCCGGCCCCGGGACGTCCCGGGGAGCCCTGCCACTCCGAGCTCGCCCGCCAGTTGTCGGGGTCGTCCAGATCCCCATTGGGGTCGATGCATTCCAGGGTGCTGCCGAGTCCATTCGGGCGACTGGGCCAGCGACCGCTGGGGCTGTAGGTGAAGGAGACCAGCTCGACTCCCGCTCCGGTCGAGAGGGTGACGGTCTCCCCTGCGTCCGAGAGCCTTCCGGTGTAGGCCCCGGGGGCGAGCCGGATCCCGGCGGTGCCATAGCGCTGGGTGAACTTCGCGGGATCCCGGGCCAGGACGATGCGTTCCCCGGGGGCAAGGGTTGTGGCCGTGGGGAACGTGTACACGATCCCCGAGGTGAACTGGGCTCCGGTCAAGGCGACGCTGGTGGTTCCCGGGTTCACCAGCTCGAGGAACTCGACGTCCGTGTCCTCGGCGTCGCGGTAGTTGAGTTCCCCCACGGAGACGGAGCGGGTGGCCGCAAGGGCGTTGAACCGCAGGGCCGGCACGAGGACGGCGAGAAGAAGGAACGGCAGGAGCGGTCGCATCGGCATGGATCAACCTACAGGGGGGCAGAGGAGTGGAAAAGGGCCCAGAGGCGCGAACAAAGAGCCGAGGGCCGAGCCCGAGGGTGGACGCCTTCGGCTTCCGGTCAGGAGTCCCTTACGTTCCTCGTTTCTTCCTCTCTTCCCGTCTCTCCTGGTTCTTCCTCCGCGTCTCCGCGTCACCGTGTGAGTCCCCTCAGGTCCCCCAAACCAACCCGCGAGGCCCGAGAGGACGGGCGGGAGGTGTCGGGTTCATCGGAGCGTTCACGGCGTCCGGAGTCCCAGCCGCTTGGCGACCTCGGTGGCGAGGACCTCGTAGGCGGCGGCCCCTGCGCTGTAGGGGTCGTAGGTGATGATCGGCTTGCCGAAGCTCGGGGCCTCCGCCAGGCGGGTGGTCCTCGGGATCACCGTCTCGAACACGGTCTCGCCGAAGTGCTGTCGGACCTCCGCCACGACGTTCTGGGAGAGCCGTGTCCGGGCGTCGAACATCGTCATCACGATCCCCATGAGCTCGAGTCGCGGATTGATCCCGGTTTCCCGGACCTGCTTGAGGACGCGGGTGATCATGGCCACGCCCTCGAGGGCGAAGTACTCGCACTGCAGGGGCACGACGAGGCGGTCGGACGCCGCGAAGGCATTGAGGGTGAGGATTCCCAGCGAAGGCGGGCAATCGAGGAGGATGACGTCGTATCCGTGGCCGTCGCGCAGGGGGTCGAGACCCTTCTTCAGCCGGTTCAGGTAGTCGTCCATCCGGGCCAGCTCGACCTCGGCTCCGCAGAGGTCGACCTCGCTGGGGAGGAGCGACAGCCGGGGCACGGCGGTGGGCTGGATCCGTTCGGCGAGGGTGCCGTCGCCCAGGAGCGGGCGGTAGACGCTGCCGCCCTCGCGCTTCTCGAGACCGAGGCCGCTGGTGGCATTGGCCTGGGCATCTAGGTCGATCAGCAGGACCGAGTGGCCCTGCTGGGCCAGGCAGGCGGCGAGGTTGACGGAGGTGGTGGTCTTGCCGACGCCTCCCTTCTGGTTGGCGATGGCCAGCACGGGTGCGGACATGGGAGGACTGTCGCGGCGGGGGGTGCCGGGCTGGAAGCCGAAATTTCGGGGCTGAAGCCAGCGTGGCACTCGACAAGTCCGCGGGGCGCACGGCACGTTGACCGGGGTGAGGACCTGCCCGTTCAGACGTCATGAGTGAGACCCTTGTCATCGGACACCGGAATCCGGACACCGACGCGATCTGTTCCGCCATCGCCTACGCGGAGTTCAAGCGTCGGACCGGGATGCGGGACGTCGTGGCGGCGCGGTGTGGCGAGACGAACGAGCGGATCGACTTCGTGCTGCGCCAGTTCGGGGTGCCGGCCCCCCGGTTCGTCAGCGATGTCGCCCCACGCGTCCGCGACGTGATGCAGTCCAATGTCATCTCCGTGCCGCCCCGGACCTCGATGGTCGACGCGCTGACCATGATGGATCAGCGCAATATCCGGGTCCTTCCGGTCCTGGATGCCGATCGACGCTGCCTGGGTCTGCTGTCGATCTTCAAGGCGACCAAGTACTTCGTCCCGTCCACCAACCGCGTCTTCGATTCCCGTCGGATCCTTTCGTCGGTCCGCATGATCTCCCGGACGCTCGGGGCCAAGATGATCTGCGCATTCGAGCCGGACGAGGAGCAGGATCTGGTGCTGATGCTCGCGGCGATGAAGGCGACCTCGTTCTCGACCCGGCTCTCCAACTACGCGCCCGAGAAGCTGGTGGTGGTCGTTGGGGATCGCGAGGACATCCAGCGCATCGCCATCCAGGGGCGTGTCCGCGTCGTGATTGTCACGGGTGGACTGGATATCTCGACAGAGATCCATGATCTGGCGCGTCGGAACGAGGTCACCCTGATGATCTCGCCCCACGACTCGGCCACCACGGCGATGCTCTGCCGGGCCTCGATCCCGGTCTCGAGACTCCTCCGGGAGGAGTTCCTGAGGTTCCATGACGACGAGCGCCTGGCCGACATCCAGCAGGTCGCCGCCATCTCGCAGTTCCAGACGTTTCCCATCGAGGATGCCGACGGCCGGGTGGTGGGCATCCTCTCCAAGTCCGACTTCCTGAAGCCGGTGAACCGGAAGTTGATCCTGGTCGACCACAACGAGCTGACCCATGCGGTGCAGGGGGCCGACCAGCTGGAGATCCTGGAGGTGATCGACCACCACCGTCTAGGAGCCTTCAGCACCGCGCAGCCGATCCTGTTCCGCAACGAACCGGTCGGCTCGACTTGCACGATCGTGGCCGACCTGTTCCTGAGGCATGGCATCGACCCGACCCCCAGCATTGCCGGAATCATGCTGGCGGGGCTGGTGACCGACACCCTGAACCTGACCTCGCCGACCAGCACTCAGCGGGACGCGGAGATCCTTGCGTGGCTCGAGAAGCAGTCGGGTGTGAACGCGCAGGACTTCACGGAAAAGGTCTTCAGCTCCGGGTCGCTGCTCGTGTCCCAGCCGCCCGAGAAGGCGATCACCGCGGACTGCAAGGAGTATGTCGAGGCCGGCCATCGGTTCAGCGTGGCCCAGATCGAGGAGCTGGGGTTCGATGCCTTCTGGAAGCGTTCGGACGCCGTCTGCGCCGCCCTCGCCCGCCACCGCGAGCGGCAGGCGCTCTACTTCGCGGCCCTCTTCATCACCGATGTCGTCCAGCAGACCTCGCTTCTCATGGTCGCCGGGCCTTCCCAGCTCGTCGACACCATCGCCTACCCCGAGGTCGTTCCCGGGGTCTTCCAGATGGATGGCGTGGTCTCCCGCAAGAAGCAGCTGCTGCCCTACCTCACCTCGCAGCTGAGGCAGGTGTCCCGCAATGATGCGTGACCCGTTGCTCCGGGAGTTCCCGGCCGTCCATCGACCCATTTCATGACCCACCCCTCCGCCGACATCCGGATCGTCTCAACCGACTTCGACGGGACCATCCATGAGGACTTCGCGCATGCACCGATCCCGGACCTGTTCCAGGACCGGATCCTGGAGTTCCAGCGGCGGTCGGGGGTCTGGGTGATCAACACCGGTCGTCATCTCGCAAGCCTGCTCGAGAGCCTGGGACGCGCCAAATCCCGGGTCCTACCGGACTTTGTCGTGACCGTGGAACGGGAGATCCACCGGCATGTGAGAGGTCACTACGAGGCGGTCGAGCCCTGGCACACGGCCTGCCAGGACGACCACCGTAAGGTCTTTGGACGGAACGAGTCCGCGCTCCGGGCGCTGTTCACCGGTCTGGAATCGCGGTTCGATGCGACGTTCTATGCCGACGAATGGTCGCCCCTGTGCGTGATCGCCAGGAGCAACGCCCAGATGGATGCCATCCAGGACGAGCTCGAGGGGTTCTGCCGGTCGGTCGAGGAGATGGTGCCGGTGCGCAACGACGTCTACCTCCGGCTCAGTCATCGGGGCTACAGCAAGGGAACGGCCCTCCAGGCGATCCAGCGTCTGACGAACCTGTCCGCGGCCCAGACCTGTGCCGCCGGGGATCATCTTAACGACCTGCCGATGCTGCGTCGTGAGGTCGCCCACTGGCTCATCACGCCCTCGAACGGTCTTCCGTCCGTGAAGGACCAGGTCCGGGCGGAGGGTGGCTACCTGGCCCGGACCCCGTGCGCGGCCGGGATTCTCGAGGGGCTCGAGGCCTTCGGAATGTTCCGCTGAACCGCCCCGTGCTTCAGCCCGTCGGATTGGGTCCCGGGAAGAGGTTGTGACGGAATTCGAGGTCGGCCAGCCAGACTGGGGCATCGGGTGACGCGGAGGCTTCAAGCCGCTGCAGGAGGGCTTCCAGGCGGTCGAGATGGGACTCCACCCGTCGGCGCGGGTAGTCGCCCGCCGTGCCTTGGTGCATCAGGAAGGGCCAGTCGCTGGCCTCGGCCAGCAGGAGTTCCCGTCCGGCCTGACGGAGGAGCCGTCCGATCACGCCGGTTGCGTCGGGTCCACCCCGCTTCTGGAGGACGGCGTCGAGGCGTCGGGAGGCCCGAAGGAGGCGGGGCTGGATCCAGGCATTGGTCGCCTCGTCCAGCCACACCGAAAGGTGGCCCCCCTCACCCCAGGTCGACTCCGCCGGCATGGAGCGCTCGAGTCGGGGGAACTGCTCGAGGTGTTCCGTGGGTCCAACCCTCTCGATGGCGCCACCGAGCCCTCCGATCTCCCGCGCCACGGCGTCGAGGAACCCGGGGCCCTCGAACCACCAGTGCCCGAAGAGCTCGGCGTCGTAGGGCGCCACCAACATCGGGGGACGCCGCATCCGGCTCCCAGCCGCGGCGCCCATCCGGAGCCGTTCCTGGACAAAATGCCGGGCGTGTTCCCGGGCGGCCGACTGGGCCGCATCGCGGTCGTACAGGTCCTTCTCTGGGCCGGGACCTGTCACCCGATGGATCTTGATGCCGGTGGGGGACCGGCATTCCGCGCCGCTCAGATAGGGGCGGAGGTACTCCCATTCCGCATCGTCGGCGACGTCGCGGTGGAACTCCCGGTATCGGGGATCACCCGGATACCCGCCGTCCCGGCTCCAGACCTGCCGGGCACTCGCGGGGTCGCGTCCGAACGCCGCCAGGCCCGCGGGGGTGAGGATCGGTGCGAGCAGCCCCTGGCGTGGACGCGGATCCGCCCGCAGGAGTCCGTGCGACTCGACGATCGTCCATCGGAATCCGGCCTCGACCAGATGCGGGTCGAGTTCCGGGTGCCAGGCGCATTCCGGAAGCCAGAAGCCCCGGGGGCGTTGGCCGGTCCAGGACTCATGGAATTCGGCCGCGGTGTGGAGCTGTCGACGGAGACGCCCGGGTTGTCGACGGAGCAGGGGGAGGAGGGCGTGGGTGGCGGAACAGGTGATGAGCTCAAGCTGTCCGGCGGCCGCGGCCGCGGCGAAGCCCCGAAGGACCTGTCCCTCCCAACGGTCCCAGACCGCGGCCTGCTGCAGCAGCCAATCGCGATGGCCTGAGATCACCCGACGGCGGGCCGGTTCGAGGTGGGCCCGAATCTCCTCCTGCCCGACCAGATCTAACCTCCGTCGGAGGTGTCGATCGAACCGCTCCCGCAGCAGCGGATCGCCCAGCATCGAACCGAGCGTTGGGGAGACACTCAGCGTGAGCCGTCCCCGGATGCCGTCCCGGGCCCATCCATCCAAGATCCCGAGCAGTGGCAGGTAGCTCTCCAGGATCGCCTCGAAGAGCCAGGTCTCCTCATGGAATTCCGGATGCTCGGGGTGTCGTACGAAGGGCAGGTGCGCGTGGAGGACCAGTGCGAGGTGCACGGGTTGCGACGGCTGGGAGACCGGGTCCATCCGGTCAGCGCAGCGACTCCACGAGCGGGGGGCGCAGGGAGGGTTCGATCGGATGAACCCCCACGTCTCCCCGTTCCACGGTCTGCCGAGACACCGTCAGATGGGCAGCACGGCGATCGGAACCATCGGCCTTCACCGCCTCGACCGGCAGCTCGAAGGACCCATTGGGCAGCGAGAACCGGAAGGTAAACGAGCCGTCGTCCCGGAGTCGGACCGGATGCCCGGCGATCGTGATCGATGCGCCGGGTTCGGTGCTGCCGTGGAGGACGAGTTCGGCATGGACCTTGAACCAGAATCCGGGAGGCGCGGGAGGGGGCGGAGGCGGGACGGGTACCGAGCCGGGCACCAGCGCGCTTTCGGCGGTCCAAGGGGCGTTTCCGGGAGGTGGGGTGATGGACTGGTCAGGAGCCTCGAGAGATCCCAAAGGCAGGCGCGAACGGATCGCGACGGACGCAGAGCTGTTCGGATCGGTGGTCCACCCGAGGGACTCCGTCGCCAAGGCCGTGAGGAAGGAGGCGGCGTCGACCTCCGGCACTGCGGTTGTCGAGGTCGTTGGGACTGCGGCGGGGGATGTCCGCTCCGTGGAGGGTGCCTCCCCGGTCTGCACGGTGGGGAACAAGGCTGTCTCCGAGGCCCATGTCAGGGACGGCCCGTCGGGCGCTGTCCGCACCGGGGCCGAGACCGCGATCGGATTCCAGGAGCCTGATTCCGAGACGATCCCGAGCGCGGCGAGATAGACGGTGTTCGCGTACAGGACCGGGAGTGTCCGATGCCCGGAGGCGGACACGGGCTGTTCCAGCATCCAGGGGCCGTCGAGGCTGTGCGCAAAGATCCGGAGGCGCAGGCTCCATCCGGTCGGGAGTTCGGACTCGTCCACCTGCCAGTGGACCCACAGAGAGAACGGATCGCGCCCCTCGAGTTCGATCATCGCGGGGGGAAGATCCAAAAAGGGAGTGCCTCGCCGGGACGTACCGGCTGCGGTCGAATGCACCGGTGTCGGTGTCGAGAGCCGCGGGAGGTCGGTCGTTGGGCTGGCCGATCGGGTGCCCCCTAGGAGCTTCGGGGAGGGATGATCCCCGGATTGCAGCAGGGCCGCCAGCGACGGCGGCATGGGATGGGAGGGTTCGGCGCTGCCGGCTGGGGATTCCCCGGACCGGCGCTGCGGTCGGTTGCCGGGCAGGGGATCCGGATTCCTCGGTAACGCCGGCCGGGGAGCCGACGAGGGAGCCGATGAGGGAGCTGACACGACACCCGGGGTCGTCGCCCGCGGCGGGATGGGGCTGGGGCGGGTGGACTGGGAGGCCTTGGTGGCGGAGCCCCGTTTGGCGGGGGATCGGAGCCGACGGGTTGTTCCAGGGCGGGCGGAGGGGGCTGGTGTCTTCGGAGATTTTGGAGATTTCGCGGGGGTGATCTTGGGAATCGACCCTGGGGCTGCCGACCGGGGCTTCGACGACGGTGATGGTTTTGGGGACGACCCGGACCGTACGGGTTTCGGGGTTGGGGGGGCGGGTCGATTCCGTGGGAGGCGGGCCTTTCGGGTCGCGGAGGCGTCGGTTCCGGCCGGGATCCGAGAGGGGGAGGATTTCGGGGGTGACGTCCGACCCGCCGGTTTGGAGGGCGGCGAGACGGGCTTCTGCGGGACCGCGGTCCCGGATGCCGGCGTGGACCGCCGCGTCGGACGGGTTGGCTTTGGCGATGCCGTTTCCTTGGAGGGAACAGGCTTGGAGCGGGACGGGCGGGGCTTTTGGGGCATATCGGGCGGGTTTGGAATCCGACAGGCAGGCCGGTTGGGGATCCGGCGCGCAAAGAGTGTCCCTGCCTTCCTGATCCGTGCAAACGGATTTGCAGAATCGGCACGCGTTGGATCGGATGTTCGGGCGATGCCGCGACGTCTCCTCCTTGGACTGCTGACGCTGCTGCTCCTCGTCGGGGTCCTTCTCTGGCGGCGGTCGGGAGGTGCCCGGCCGGAATCCGGCAGGAACACCCCGGAACGGGCGGCGGAAGAGGCGGCACGAAGGTATCTCGCCCTCGAGGCCCGGGAGCAGGCGGCCGAGTCGACCCTCTGGTCCCCGGAGCGGGAGGCTGCGCGGCATGAGGACGAGCTGTGGCGTTGGGTGGATGCGGTCCAGCAGTCCACGAACCGATGGCAGGCCCTCGCCGGACTGCCCATCACCGGGATGTCATGGCCTGGATGGAGAGCCGATGGAGTCCTCCCCGATGGCACGGCGATGGCCTCGCCGACGGAGCCGGCTCCGGATGCCGCCACGACCGGATGGTCGGAACGCTGTGCGGCCTGGGCTGCTGAAGGCTGGCGGGTTGCGCATGTCTCGGCTGCGTTGGTGGGACACGGTCCAGGACCGGTGCTGCCGCGGGATGAATCCTGGATCGATCTCATCGTCTTCGCCGAACGCCCGGCCTCCATGGACCGGGTGGACCTCCGGCTGAGGGTCCGGATCCGATGGCAGGCCGGCCAGGGTGGCATACCGGTCCTGTCGGAGGCCCGGGTTGTCTCCGGACATCGCCTGCACCGGCGCGGTCCCACCCCGTTCGAGCTCGAACTCGAATCGGCGATCCCGGCGGAGCGCTCCCTCTTTCCGGATCCTCTGCTCGCATGGGACGTCGACGGCGATGGGATCTCGGAGCTGATCCTGGTCGGCGCGGATCGTCTCTGGCGGAGGGTGCCGGACGGTGCCGCATCGGGTTCCTGGCGGTCGCAGCCCTGGCTGGGGCTTCCGGTGGAGCGCATCACGGCGGCCGTGCGGGCCGATCTCCAGGGGGATGGCGTGGATGATCTCGTGGTCGTGTCCGCCGCCGGCGTGGCGTGGTGGCCTGGGGAGGCGGGGAAGGGGCCCCAGCCCGGAAAACCCGTGGTGGGCTGGACGGCTCCAGCGCCCATGAAGCATCCTCAGGCGGTCTCGGCCGGGGATGCCGATGGGGATGGGGATCTCGACCTCTGGATCGTCCAGTACAAGCTGCCGTATCAGGGTGGACAGTTCCCGACTCCGTGGGACGACGCCAATGACGGGTTCCCCTCGTATTTTCTCCGCAACGAGGGAGCCGGACGGTTCGTCGACGACACCGAAGCGGTCGGCCTCGCCCCCAAGCGGTTCCGTCGCAGCTACAGCGCCTCGTGGATCGACCTTGATCTCGATGGGGATCTCGACCTGGTGAACGTGAGCGATTTCGCCGGGCTGGACGTGTACCGGAACGACGGGGGCCGGTTCACCGATGTCACGAAGGCACTGGGGGAGAGTCGGCATGCATTTGGGATGTCGCACACGGTGGGGGATCTGGACGGCGACGGGCTGCCGGACCTGCTCATGCTGGGCATGACCTCGGCGGTGGGGGATCGCCTTCTCGCGTCAGGAGTCGAGCGCGAGGGATCGTCCATCACCCGGGTTGCCGCCATGGTCCATGGGAACCGTCTGTTCTGGGGCGCGCCCTCTTCGGCGCTTCTGCGTGCGGCATCCGGAGGGTGGGCCACGGCGGTGGCCCGGACGGGGTGGTCGTGGGGAGCGGCGTGGTCGGACCTCGACCTCGACGGACGGCTGGATCTGGCGGTGGTGACGGGACACGAGACCCGGGCAAGCGTCCGGGACTACGAGCGGCAGTTCTGGTGGCATGACCGGTTCGTCGCGGGTTCCGAACCGGATGCGGCGGCCCTCCTGTATTTCCGGACTGCCGCGGGGCGGCGGCAGGCGGATCGCGCAAGCTATGGCGGGTGGCAGGCCAACGGGGTCCTGGTAAACCAGGGGGAGCGCCCCTGGCCGGATCTCGCCTGGGTCTGGGGACTGGCCGAGATCGCGGACTGTCGGAATCTCCTGGTGGAGGATGTGGATCGGGATGGCCGTCCTGATCTTGTGGTGACCACCCAGGAGGAATGGCCGGTGAAGCGCCAGCGTCTCCTGGTCTACCGGAACGGGTTCCCGCCCGGGAACTGGGTGGGGTTCCGATGGCCGGGACCGTATCCCTCGGGGGCCCGATTCACCCTGGAGACGACCCGGGGCCGGATGTCCCGATGGCTTCTGACGGGCGACGGGTTCCGGTCCCAGAACGAGGCGGCGGTCCATTTCGGGCTCGGCGGAGCGGAGCCGCAGGCGCTCACGGTGGAAATCCCCGGGGCGGGCACGCATCGATGGCAATCCGGTGCGGGACGCGTGTGGCGGCTTCTCGGGCCGGTCGGATCCCGTTGAGACGATGGCCCGCCGGAGGGGGAACCCTCCCTTGCACAGGGCGGGTGTTCGCCTCAATTTTTCCACAGCGCTCTCGCATGCCCACCATAAAACTCCGTCCCACCTTCCGGTCGGAATCACGCAGCCGCGGATTCGCCCTCATCGCGATCCTCGCCGGCATGCTGTTGCCGTTGCTGGCCAAGGCGAAGCCAAGGCGCAGGGCATCGGGTGCATGAACAACACGCGGCAGCTGATGCTCGCGTGGAAGCAGTACTCGCTCGATAACAACGAGAACGTCGTCAACAACTTTGGCATCGATACCACCCAGGCGACGATCACCCTGGGCAAGAGAGATCCGGTCAAGGGGTATCGGAACTGGGTCAACAACGTGATGTCGTGGGCGGCCTCCGAGGACATCACCAACAAGTTCTACCTGAGCAGAGGCCCTTTGCCCCGTACGTGGGCAGCGCCACCTCCGCCTACCTGTGTCCGGCGGACCGCTTTCTTTCGGCCCGAGAGAAATCGGCCAAGTTCCCGGCCCGGCTGCGGAGCCTCGCGATGAACGCCTGCTTCGGTCCCTACAGCGATCCCCCGCAGGCCAACAACCCGGAGTCGGGCGGATACAATCGGTATGTCGGGTTCCGCCAGTTCCTCAAGGAGTCGGCGGTGAAGCGTCCAGCCGACATCATGGTGATGCTCGACGAGCATCCTGATTCCATCAACGACGGCTACTACCTGAACAATCCCGGCGCCTACAATCCGGCGACCGACCAGATCGCGCAGGTGCCCGGGAACTGGGGCGATCTTCCGGCCTCGTACCACAACGGCGCGGCCGGATTCTCATTCGTCGATGGCCACTCGGAGGTCCACAAGTGGGTGGGCAAGACCTCCCGGGTCCGGATCAAGGCAATGGACGGAGCCGGGTTCGACAGCCCGTCGCTGAACACCCCTCAGGACAAGCAGGACATCCGCTGGTTGCTGTACCGAACCTCGGATCGGTGAAGGGGATGGAGGGCGGGAGCGGTGAGCCGTGTCCCTCGGTCCAGGCACCGTGCATCCCACCAGGGATGTCGGGCACGGCAGGATTCGGACCGGAACCCGCGGTGGTTCCACGGTGGAGGTTCTCCCGACGGAGCGAGTACCGCGCCGAGGTGCGGGAGCGACTGGGGCGTCCGATTCCGGTGGTGTCGCTGTGCTCAACGACCGGCTGCTGGCGTGGATCCCTCTGGGATCGGTAGGGTTGCCCCTGCGGTGTCCCTCCACCCAACGACCCACTGAAAGCAGCGTAACCCTGTTGTCCGGGGCCGTCGGGGCTCTTCAGCCTTCGAAGCGTTTGCCGACCACGATGGCGTTGTGGCCGCCGAAGCCAAAGGAGTTGTTGGCGAACGCCCGGATGGTGCGCTCCTGGGGGGTATGGGGCACCAGGTTCAGGTCGGCCTCGGGATCCGGGTTGTCGAGGTTGATGGTTGGCGGGGCCACCTGGGCTTCGACGGCCTTGCAGCAGATGGCCATCTCGATGGCGCCAGCGGCTCCCAGCATGTGGCCGGTCATGCTCTTGGTCGCGCTTGCCGCAAGAGTCTTCGCATGGTCCCCGAACACGTTCTTGATCATGCGCACCTCGCACAGGTCCCCGACCGGGGTGCTCGTGGCGTGGCAGTTGATGTAGTCGATCTGGTCGGTGCGGAGTCCGGCGTGACGCAGGGCCATCCTCATGGCACGTCCTGCACCTTCGCCCTCAGGGTCGGGAGCCGTCATGTGGTTCGCATCGGCGGTGTTGCCGTAGCCGGCGACCTCGCAGTAGATGCGGGCGCCACGACGTTTGGCATGCTCCAGTTCCTCGAGCACGACCACGGCCGCACCCTCGCCCATCACGAAGCCGTCGCGGTCTTTGTCGAAGGGGCGGCAGGCCTTCTCGGGTGCGTCATTGCGGGTGCTCATGGCGCGCATGGCGCCGAAGCCGCTGATGCCGAGGGGGACGATGGAGGCCTCGGCGCCGCCGGCGAACATGACGGAGGCGTCCCCGCGCTTGATCGTCGCCCAGGCCTCGCCCAGGGCGTGGGTGGCGGTGGCGCAGGCCGAGCAGGTCGCGAAGTTCGGTCCCCGCAGCTTATAGTAGAGCGAGAACAGCCCCGAGGCCATGTTCAGGATCAGCATCGGGATCATGAACGGACTAATCCGCGAGGGTCCCTTCGAGAGGAGCACCGAGTGCTGCTCCTCAGTGGTGTGCAGGCCACCGATGCCGGAGCCGATGAAGACGCCGATCTCATCCCGGTTCGCCTTCTCGAGATCGAGGCCCGAGTCCTTCAGCGCACCCCATCCGGCGTAGATGCCGAAGTGGGAGAAGCGATCGGTCCGGCGAACCTCCTTCGGGTTCGGGAAGGCCGGGTTTGGATCGAAGTCCCGGATCTCCGCCGCGATCTGGCAGTCGTAGTTCGTGACATCGAACGACGTGATGCGGCTGACCCCAGAGCGGCCGGCGAGGATGTTCTTCCAGAGGGTATCCGCATCGGTCCCCAGGCTGGAGACGCAACCGATTCCGGTGACGACGACGCGACGATCTGACCAGGAGCTCATGTTTGTCGGTCGGAGAGTGGCCGAGGTCGGCGGATCCGCGACAGGGAAAAAAACGGGAACCCGTGGTGCCCGATCGGGCGGGTTGGAAACAAAAAAAGGCAGCCGGCGAACCGGCTGCCTTCTGGTAGATCCCCAGAACTACTTCTGGAGCTCCTCGACGTACTTGAGGACGTCACCGACGGTCTGGAGCTTCTCGGCCTCCTCGTCGGGGATCTCGACCCCGAACTCCTCCTCGAGGGCCATCACCAGCTCGACGGTGTCGAGGGAGTCGGCTCCGAGGTCCTCGATGAACTTGGCCTCGGGAGTGACCTGGTCTGCGTTGACGTTGAGCTGGTCAACGATGATGTCCTTGATGCGTTGCTCGGTGGATTTTTCAGCGGCCATAGGGCTTTGTTTTTAGTGCGGCGCCTGTCTAGGCAGGGTGCGTTGAAGCGTCAAGACTTGTTCCGGTAATTTTCTCGAAGATCACATCACCATGCCGCCGTCGACGGTCAGCACCTGGCCCGTGACATAGCGTCCGCCGGGACCCGCGAGGTAGACCGCGGCGTGCGCGATGTCCTCCGGCTGGCCGAGCGATCCCAGCGGGATCTGGGTGAGCAGCGACTCCTTCAGCTTCTCGTCGAGTCCCGCGGTCATGTCGGTCGCGATGAACCCGGGCGCGATCGCGTTGCAGGTCACGCCTCGAGATCCGAACTCCTTGGCGACGGACTTCGTGAATCCAATGAGCCCGGCCTTGCTGGCCGCGTAGTTGCACTGGCCGGCGTTTCCGATGAGTCCGATCACGCTCGCGACGTTGATGATGCGGCCGGACCGCTGCTTGAGAAACGTGCGGGTGAAGGCCTTCGTCATCAGGAACGCCCCGCGCAGATTCGTGTTCAGGACCGCGTCCCAGTCGGCATCGCTCATCCTCATGAGCAGTCCATCCCGGGTCACTCCTGCGTTGTTGACGAGGATGTCGACCCGTCCGGCCTCGGCCAGGATCTGCTCCACCGCCTTGGCGATGGCCGCTCCATCCGCGACGTCCACGGCAAGACCCCAGGCCTTGCGGCCGAGGGCCCGGACCTCGTCGGCGATCTTCGCCGAGTTTTCGGCGGTCCGCGACACGCAGACCACGTCGGCGCCCTCGCGGGCGAATTGGAGTGCGATGGCGCGTCCGATGCCGCGTCCCGCGCCGGTGACGACCGCGACCTGATTGGAGAGGAGTCTCATGAGGGTGCAACGCTCCCCTTCCGGATGCGGGGTCGTCAATAGCCTCGGCGCCCCCATCGGTCCCGTCTCCGAGGATCGGCGGCCTTGCCCGGTGGGGTTCCGTTCTCCACCGTGACGGCGTCTTATGGCGACACCCCCCAGGACCTCCTTCCGGCCCTTCATCCCCGCCACCTCGAGGCTGCCCGAGTTCACGTTCCGCTCCCTGGTGGTGGGCACGCTGCTGGGCATCGTCTTCGGTGCGTCTTCGCTGTACCTCACCCTCAAGGTCGGCCTCACGGTGAGCGCGAGCATCCCGGTGGCCGTGATCTCGATTACACTGTTCAAGCTGTGGGCCCGCATGGGGGGGCGAGAGGCGACGATCCTCGAGCACAACATCGCCCAGACCGCCGGTTCCGCCGGGGAATCCATCGCGTTCGGTGTCGGGGTCACCATGCCCGCCATCCTCATCCTCGGCTTCGATCTCGAGGTCGGCCGCGTGCTCCTCGTCGCCGTCCTCGGGGGGCTGCTCGGGATCCTGATGATGATCCCGCTCCGTCGGGCGCTGATCGTCCAGCAGCATGGGGAGCTGAAGTATCCGGAGGGAACCGCATGCGCCGAGGTGCTCAAGGCCGGGGCGGGCGAGGAATCCCGGGCGGAAGCCGATCCGGTCCATCGCCTCGAGGGAGCCGCCACCCGTCTCGACTCCCGGACCATCCTCGTGGGGTTCGCCGTCGGCCTCCTCTACAAGACCGCCAACGTGGCCTTCAAGCTCTGGAAGGACGTCCCCGAGAAGGTCTTCGGGGCACCGCTCCGGGGCGGCTCGATCTCCGTCGAGGTCTCCCCCGAGATGGTGGGCGTGGGCTACATCATCGGACCCCGCATCGCTGGGATCATGGCGGCGGGCGGCGTGCTCAGCTACCTGGTGCTGATCCCGCTGATCCAGTTCTTTGGACGCCGGCTCGGCGAGGTCGTGCCTCCCGGGACACGCCTGATCGGGGAGATGTCGCCTTCGCAGATCCGCGGCGAATACCTGCTCTACCTCGGCGCGGGTGCGGTGGCCGCGGGTGGGCTCATCAGCCTGATCCGATCCCTCCCCACGCTCTGGCACGGGATCCTGCACGGCATCGCCGATCTCACCGGGGGCCGGGGGGGCGACCCGGATGCCGCCAGCGGGCGGACGGGTCGGGACCTGTCCCTCAAGACCGTGCTGATCGGCATCATCGTGCTCCTCGGGGCGATCACCCTCGCCCCGCCGCTGCACATGAATCTTCTCGGCGCACTCCTGATCGTGTCGCTCGGGTTCCTGTTCGTCACCGTCTCGTCCCGGCTGACCGGCGAGATCGGGTCGTCGTCGAATCCCGTCTCCGGCATGACCATCGCCACGCTCCTCCTGACCTGCCTCGCCTTCCTCGCCGTGGGGTGGACCGGAAAGGGGTACTACGTCACAGCCCTCTCGGTCGGCGCCATCGTCTGCATCGCCTGCTCGAACGGCGGCACCACCTCCCAGGATCTCAAGACCGGCTTCCTCATCGGGGGAACGCCCAGGCTCCAGCAGATCGCCATCCTCGTGGGAGCCCTGGCCTCCTCCGTCACCCTCGGCCCCATCCTCCTGAGCCTGAACCAGAGCGCGACCACCTATGTCGACGCCAAGGAGATCGCCCCCGCCCTCAGGGTCCCTGCAGAGTCCCTCAAGGATCTCCCGCGCGAAGGCATCCAGGGCTCCCAGGGCATGCACGACCAGACCGAGTACCGGGTGTGGCACCAGCCCGACCCGGTCGGTGGCGGATCGCAGAAGTTCCTCGTGGACGATGCGGGTCGACCCGTCTGGATGGTGGATCCCGGGATCAACGGCAGCCATCCGGAGCGTCCCGATGGGAGCGTCGTGCGGAAGTTCGACGCCCCCAAGGCGGTTCTGGTGAGCTACATCATCAAGGGCATCCTCGACCGTCAGCTGCCGTGGGAGCTGGTGATCCTTGGGGCCCTGCTGGCGCTCGTCCTCGAGCTCGCCGGGGTCAATGCCCTGGCCTTCGCCGTCGGGGTCTATCTGCCGGTCGCCGTCTCGATGGGCATCTTCGCCGGCGGGGTGATCCGCTGGTGGGTCGACCGTTCCCAGAGGCCCGACCAGGTCCGTCGGGGCCTCGGGCCGGAGGAGATCTCGGCGGAGGGCGATCGGTCACCCGGGGTCCTGATGGCCTCGGGCTACATCGCCGGAGGGGCGATCGCCGGGATCGTGATCGCGTTCCTGGCAGCGGGGTTCGAGACGACGGATCGGGCGATCACGGAGTGGGCCACGCGGTCCAACCGGTTCTTCGCGGGACCGGATGCTGACCTGCTCTCGATGCTCCCGTTCCTCGGACTCCTGGCCCTCCTGGCGCTTGCGGCCCGCGGACGGATCCTCAGGCCGCGTTGACTCCCGCCCAAGGCGACCCATGGATTCCGCTTCCCACGGTCGGGGTGACCGAGGCTACCCTCCGCCCGTGGTGGCGACGCGATCGTGGTCTCGGAAACTGGCCGTCCTGGGCCTGATGGCGGCGTTCTGCCTCGGCTGTGCCTCGAAGATTCTCGACAAGTACACGTCGCGCATCGGGGCGCTGACCTACGACGAGGCCTTGAGCGAGCTGGGTCCTCCCAACCATGTGGCCGACCTCGACAATGGCGGGAAGGTGGCCGACTGGCTCCAGCAGAGCAGCCGGGTCTACTCAACCCCCAGCACCGCGGTGGTCGTCGGTTCCTGGCCCAACGGCGTCCTCGTGAGTCCCGGCGGGAACATCGGCTCCACCCCCTCTGTCTACCTCCTGCTCACCTTCGGACCGGATCATCGGCTCACAAACGCCCGACTCCAGTACAAATGAGCCGACGACTGAGGGTGGACCCGACCGGGGAAGGGCTTTGGGGATTGGCCAATCGGATCCTTGTCGTCCTCATCGTCCTGGCCCTTCTGGCAGGTGCCGGACTCACCTACCTGCCGCTGATCCAGCAGAACCGGGACCTCCGTGAGCGCCTCGAGCGGAACCGGGCGCAGCTCTCCACGCTCCAGACGGAGCTGCGCTCCCTGCAGTCGACCGTCAACGCGCTCCAGAAGGACAAGCGGACGGTGGAACGCGCGGCGCGCGAGCGAGGCATGGCCCGCACCGGGGAGACCATCGTCAAATTCGAGACCCCACCGCGCCCGGAGACCAACCGTCCCGCCGCGATGCGACGCTGACGAGGCGCAGGCGAGGCGCAGGCGAGGGCACGCCGTCGCCGCTACTTGGCGGCCGCTTTGGCCCAGGTGTCCTTGAGGCCCGTCGTCCGCACATAGACAGGATGCCCGGGACGGCTGTCGACAGGGTCGGGCCAGAAGTAGCCGAGACGCTCGAACTGGAACCGGCTGCCGGGTTCCGGGTTGGCCAGCGCCGGTTCAACCCGTGCGGTCAGGACCTCGAGCGATTTCGGGTTCAGGCACGACCGGAAGTCCCGCCCCTCCGCCTCCGGCAGTTCCTCGGTGAAGAGGCGATCCAGCAACCGCACCTCCACCCCGACGCTGTCCGGGGCGCTGACCCAGTGGAGGGTCCCCTTGACCTTCTTGGCGGCATTCGGCCCACCGGTCCGGGTGTCGAGATCCGCCGTGCACCGGAGCTCGAGGATCCGGCCGGCGGCATCCTTCACGACCTCGTCGCAGCGGATGATGCAGGCATACTTGAGCCTCACCTCGCCGCCCGGACGCAGCCGGAAGTACTTCGGTGGCGGCGTCTCCATGAAGTCGTCCTCCTCGATGTACACCTCACGGGTGAGACGGACCGTCCGGGTGCCCGAGGCGGGATCCTCGGGATTGTTGATGGCCTCGAACGAGTGGACCTCGTCTGGTGCGAGGTTGGTCAGGACGAGCCGGATCGGACGGAGCACCGCGAGGCGGCGCAGCGCGATCGCGTTGAGATCCTCCCGGATGGCATGCTCCAGCACGGCGACGTCGGTCAGGCCGTTGTACTTCGTCACCCCGATCCTCTGGGCAAAGGTCCGCACGGCGCGGGCTGGCACGCCGCGTCGACGGAGTCCCGAGACGGTCGGCATCCGGGGATCATCCCAGCCGGTCACACGGTTCTCGTTCACCAGCGCCAGCAGCTTCCGCTTGCTCATCACCGTGTAGCTGAGGTTGAGGCGCGCGAATTCGAACTGATGGGGCAGGGGCCGCGGCAGTTCCAGCTGGGTCAGGATCCAGTCGTAGAGCGGCCGATGGACCTCGAACTCGAGCGTGCAGATCGAGTGGGTGATCCCCTCGAGGTAGTCGCTCAGGCAGTGGGCGAAGTCGTAGAGCGGGTAGATGCACCAGGCGTCGCCGGTGTGGTGGTGCGCGGTGTGGCGGATCCGGTAGATCAGCGGGTCCCGAAGCCAGACGTTCGGCGAGGCCATGTCGATCTTCGCCCGAAGGGTCCGCGCCCCGTCGGGGAACTCCCCGGCGCGCATCCGACGGAACAGATCGAGGTTCTCCGCCACGGACCGGTCGCGATACGGGCTGTTGCGCCCCGGTCGGTCCGGCGCACCCCGGTAGGCATCGGTCTCCTCCGGGGTCAGGTCACAGACGTACGCCTTGCCCTTCTCGATCAGGCGCACGGCGAAGGCGTGGAGGTCCTCGAAATAGTTCGAGGCGTGGAACGGCCCCGCGTCGGGCCCCGGGGTCCGGCCCACCACCGCCGACCGCAGCGAACCCGGTTCCGGGGATCCGGCATCCCGTGGCCCCAGTCCGAGACAGTGGTCGGCCCAGCCGTCGATCAGCCACCGGATGTCGGCGATGATCGAGTCGACATATTCGACGTCCTCCTTCGCCGGGTTGGTGTCGTCCATCCGCAGGTTGCAGATGCCGTCGAACTGGCGCGCGATGCCGAAGTTGAGGCAGATCGACTTGGCGTGTCCGATATGCAGATACCCGTTGGGTTCCGGCGGGAACCGCGTGTGGATCTGGGTGACCCGGCCGGCGGCGAGGTCCGCCGAGACGAGGTCCCGGATGAAATCGGTGGGTTCGGGCGTGGCGTTGCCTGGGGTGGGGGCGGATTCCGACATGGTTCCGGGGCGATGATGGGGTGGGATCGGGTGGCGAAGTCGAGGCCGGCGAGAATCGCTAGGCTGGCTCTGGGGAATCAGCCGCGGGTGAAATGCCGGATGTCGACCGCGTCCATGCCGGCGGCACGGATCGACTGCATGCCGAGGTCGGTGTCCTCGTAGGCCCTGCACCGGTGCGGCGGCACGCCCAGGCGTCGGGCCGCCTCGAGGAAGATGTCGGGTGCGGGCTTCTGGTTCACTACATCCTCGTTGGTCACCACCGCCCCGAACCAATCGAGGATCGACAGGTGCCGGAGCACCCGGGTGATGGCATGCCGGGAGCCGCCGCTGGCCACGGCCATCGGGATCCGTCCCCGATGCTTCCGGGCGATCGACACCACCTCCTCGACCGGGCCGATGTGCTCGAAGCGTCGGAAGTAGGCCTCCTCCTTCTCGTGCGCGAAGTGGATCGGGTTGATCTCGGGCCGGTTCTGTTCCTGTGCCAGCATCCGGACGATGTCTCTCGTGGGCACCCCGCCCAGGGCGTAGAAGCGCTCCTCCGGGAACTCGAGACCGTGCCGTGCGGTCACCTCCTTCCATGCCTCCCAATGGACAGGCATCGTGTGGGCGAGGGTGCCGTCGCAGTCGAAGATCAGGGCCTGGGGAGATGGGGCGTCGGACATGGGCGGGACAGGGTCGCAGTGCTTCGCGAGAGCGGATATCATCCGCAGGCCCCGGAGCGGGTTCCAGCTTTTCCCCGGTCGGAAGGGGATCCCAACCGGTGACCCGCCCCGGATTTGACGTCCCCGCGCGATTGCCAATACGCTGCATCCATGCTGACAACCCTCGTCATCGTCACCTTCTGCGTGGTCATCACCGGGATCTACATGTTCATCGTGAAGGAGCAGATCGAGGATTCCGAGCGGTCGGACTCCTGAGTAGGTGTGGGTGCGGGATCCGGGTGCGGGGTTGCGTGCTCCCCGACCTTTGGAAACCAGATCACGGATCCCGCCCGGTTCACTCCCGGATCTGGGCACCGAGTTTCGAGCGGAGCGCCTCGATGACCCGGGCCTGGGCGGCGCCGACCTCGTCGTCCTTCAGGGTCCGCTCCTGGGAGCGGTAGGTGAACGCATAGGCCACGCTCTTGTGCCCCTCGGCGACGTGCTTGCCGCGGAACACGTCGAAAAGCTCCACCCTCTCAAGATGGTTCGGCTTCGCCTGACGGATCGTGCTGAGCACCGCGTCGTGGCTTGTGGATTCCGGAAGGATGAGCGCGAGGTCGCGTCGGACCTCCGGGAACTGGGGCAGCGCCTTGAAGGAGCGCTCCGGATTCGAGCGGTCGAGCACCGTCTCCAGCTGGACCTCCGCGAGGAACACCGGAGCACGGAGGTCATGGAGCCGGGCCAGTCCGGGCTGGACCTGGCCGAGTTCCCCGAGCGCGAGTTTTCCACCCAGCGAGAGGTCGGCTGATTCGATGAAGAGGGCGGTGGGCTCCGCACGACGGGTCCAGGCGACGGCCCGGAGGCCGATTCGCTCGAACAGGTCCTCGAGAATCCCCTTCAGGTCGAAGAGATCGCACAGGGCGTCGCGGTCGGCGCCCGACCAGAACTCCGGACGTCGCAGGCCGGTGAGGCCGATGGCCAGACGCCAGCGCTCCTGGAGACCGGAGGCGGTCCGGATGAAGGTCCGCCCCAGCTCGAACACCTGGAGGTCCGCCGACTTCCGATGCTGGTTGTGGCTCAGGAGTGTGAGGATTCCCGGGAGGAGGCTCGGACGAAGGCAGTCCATCTCGCTGCTCAACGGGTTCTCGAGCCGGACCCACGATTCGGGTTCGCCGGAGAGGATCCCGGACGACGCGATCAGGGTCTGTCCCTGGACCTCCGTCAGACCGAGGCCGCTCAGCAGCTCCCGGACCTGGGCGAAGCGATCGTAGCGCTGGTCGAACGGATGGCTTCCGAGGGCCCCCCGGGGCGGGGTCGATGGGATGCGTTCGACGCCGTACAGACGGGCCGCCTCCTCGATCAGGTCGATCTCACGCTTCAGGTCGACCCGGAAGGTCGGAATCCGGAACCGGCTGGTGGAGGTCTCCCCGCCGGATCCTCCCTCGTGGACGAGGCCGAGCCGAAGCAGGGGGCCATCGATCTCCTCGGCCGAGAGCCGGAGACCGAGCAGTGCATTCACCTTGGCGTGGCGGAGTTCGATCGATTGAGGCGCCTTCGGCTTCGGATGGGCGTCCACGACTCCCGGCGAGAGCTGTCCACCGGCCAGCTTCAGGATGAGTTCGGCGCAGCGCCGGCTGGCGAGGTCGCTCGCCGCGATGTCGGCTCCCCGTTCGAACCGATAGCTGGCGTCGGTCCGCAGTCCCAGAGCCTTGCTGGTGCGACGGATGCCGGTGGGCGCGAAGTAGGCCGATTCGATCAGGATGTCGACCGTCCCCTCGTTGATCCCGGAGTGGAGCCCACCCATGACGCCCGCCAGGGCAAGGCCCTTTTCGATGTCGGCGATCAACAGGTGGTCGGGGCTGAGTCGTCGTTCCTGGCCGTCCAGCGTCACGAAGACCTCGCCCTCGTTGGCGCGTCGGACGATGACGGTGGTCCGGCCCTCGGCGTCCCGGGCGAGCCGTTGGAGATCGAACGCATGCAGCGGCTGGCCGGTCTCGAGCATCACGAAGTTGGTGACATCGACCACGGTGTTGATGCTGCGCAGTCCGACCCCCTCGAGGGCCTGGCGCAGCCAATCAGGGCTGGGTCCGACACGGAGCCCCCGGATGACCCGGGCCGTATACCTGGGGCAGAGATCGGGGGCGTCGAGACGCACGACGACCTGGCGGTCGACCGGTTCGGAGCCCGTGGCCGTGGGCTGGGGATCCGGGACGCAGAGGGCATTGCCGGTGACGGCCGCGAGTTCGCGGGCGATGCCGATGACACTGTTGAGGTCGGGCCGGTTGGGGGTGACCTCGAGGTCGAACAGGACATCGCCGCTGCTTCGGCCGAGGAACTCGGCAAAGGGTTGGCCGACCCGGGTGTCGGGCGGCAGGATGAGGAGTCCGTCCTCGAGCTTGAGTCCGATCGCGAGGGGATCGATCCCGAGCTCCGTACTCGAGCACATCATGCCATGGGATTCCACGCCGCGGATCTTGCCGACCTTGATGGTGAACGGCTGGGCGTCCCCGGGCTTCGGGGGAAGGGAGGCGCCGGGAAGGATCAGCGGGACCTTGTCGCCCGCCTGGAAGTTCTGCGCGCCGCAGACGATCTGACGCTCACCGGTGCCGTCGTTCACTCGGCAGATCGAGAGCTTGTCGGCATTCGAGTGTTTGTCGCGGGTGATGACCTGCGCGACGACCACGCCTGCGAAGTCGCCTGCGGTGACCTCGACGCCTTCGACCTCGAGGCCGAGTTGGGTGAGACGGTCTGCCAGCTCGGCGGGGGTGCCGGTGACGTTCACATGGTTCCTGAGCCAGCTGAGGGTGACCTTCATGGTTGAAGCAAGGCGTCCAGTCTGCGGATTCCGGGGTGTAGGGGCAATGCCGCGCACAGGCACTGCCCGCATCGTCACTCATGACCTGACCCCACCCATAACCTCATGACCTGACCCTCACCCATGACCTGACCCCACCCATGACCTGACCCCACCCATGACCTTGACCCCACCCATGACCTGACCCTCACCCGGGATCCACCGAGTGGTGGGGTATGCATGGACACGCCGTCGGCCCTTGTAGGGGCAAGGAGTTCCGTTTCGGCTGGTGGCTAGGACAGAGGGTTCGCCGGCTTGATCCGAAGCTCGGATCCTTCCATCTGGATCCGTCGCAGGGGGAATTCGAACCGGGCGAGCGTCGAGAGAACGTGGGGTTGGAACAGGAGATGATGCCTCAGAAGCGTCTCGGAATGCGCGATGACCCCGCCGTCGACATACCGGACCAGCCTCTCATAGAGCGAGGCGTAGTAGCGCATGTTGCCGGGGCTTGAGATGGCGAACTGGTCGAACACCCCCCGTCGCGCATCGCCTCCCTTCGGGATCCAGTACTGGTTGAAGTCGGCGCCCGCGAGGCGGAGCGGCTCCGGGTAGATCAGGTCGAGCCGGGTCCGCAGCACCGCATCATAGCCTTCGGGCACCAACCGCAGGCATCGGTGGACGTCCCTCCACTGCCAGAAGAGGTCCTCGATCCGGGTCTCCGGGTATTTCGCCTGATGGAAGAACCCGGGGATCTCGAAGTCCTGCACGGCCTCCTCGAGGGTAAAGCGCTTGGGCTGGATCAGCGTGATGGCCTGGGAGGCGCATTCGGTCCGCTGGGCGTGGATGAACAGGTCGCAGGGGTTGTGGGCGATGATGTTGGCCTTCAACGACTCGAAGGATTCCCGGAAGAAATCCAGGGGACCACTGATGCAGATGGCGAGTCTCATGGGTGCTGTGTCGACTGGGGCATGGCGACGGGGTTCCCGGGACGCTAGGCGTGTGCCTCGACTCTGGCGAGCGTCGGAGTGGGATCAGGGGCGGGTTCATCCACGGGGTTGAGGCACCCGATAACCCACCGAAGGGGAGCATCAGACGCCTCGACGCGATCGGTACCGATTTGGGTTTTGAGATCGAACCCCGGCCGGGGCATCGTCGAGACCTCTTCTCATACCATGGCGAAGCGCACCCTCCTCATCGGCATCGATTCCGGCACGCAATCCACCAAGGCCCTCGTCGTGGAGGCCGCCTCGGGTAGGGTCCTGGGCGAGGGCAGTGCCCGGTACGGCCTGATCCCGAACCTGCCCGCCGGGGCCAAGGAGCAGCATCCGAAGGTCTGGGTCCGCGCACTGACCCAATCCGTCCGGGAGGCCCTGAAAGCGGCCAAGGCCTCGGCCTCGGAGGTGGTTGGGATCGGAGTCAGCGGGCAGCAGCACGGGTTCGTCCCGTTGGACTCCTTGGGCCAGGTGATCCGCCCGGCCAAGCTGTGGTGCGACACCACGACCGCCACCGAGTGTGCCGAGATCACGGCCGCCCTCGGCGGTCCCAAGGCGACCGTGAAGGCGTTGGGCAACGCCGTCGTTCCGGGGTTCACTGCTGGAAAGATCCTCTGGCTGAAGCGACACGAGCCAAAGAATTTCGCACGGCTGGCGACGGTCCTGCTGCCGCACGACTACCTAAACTTCTGGCTCACCGGGGAACGGTTCATGGAATACGGCGATGCCTCGGGCACCGCCCTCATGGACGTCCGCAAGCGGCGCTGGTGTGAGACGGCGATCCGGGCCATCGATGCCGATCTTCTCGGCAAGCTGCCGGCGATCGCGTCGAGCGACCGCCCCGCAGGCGCCCTCACGGCTTCGGCGGCGCGTCAGCTGGGGCTCTACGCCGGCATCGTCGTGAGTGCCGGCGGTGGGGACAACATGATGGGGGCGATCGGCACCGGGAACACACGGGAGGGCGTGGTCACGGCCAGCCTCGGCACCAGCGGCACCATCTATGCCTGTGCCTCGAAGCCGGTCGTGGATCCGCAGGGCGAGATCGCCGCGTTCTGCGACTCGGCCAACCAGTGGCTCCCACTCCTGTGCACGATGAACGTGACGGTGGCGACCGAGATGGTCCGCAACGACTTCGGACTCGACCATGCGGCCTTCGAGAAGTCGGCGTCGAAGGCCCCCATTGGTTCCGACGGACTCCTGCTCCTGCCGTATTTGGAGGGCGAACGCACGCCGAACGTCCCGGATGGAACCGGGGTCTTTCTGGGGGTTCGCCCCAAGACCTTCACGGCCGCCCACTTTGCCCGGGCAACCATGGAGGGTGTGACGCTGGGGATGGACTACGGGCTCCGGCGTCTGGCCCAGCTCGGGGTGAAGGCCACCCAGGTCCGGGCCACGGGGGGTGGGGCCCGGTCCAAGCTGTGGCGCCAGATCATGGCCGACTGCTTCCAGGCCGAGGTGGTGACCCTGCAGGTGGCCGAGGGAGCCGCCTTCGGTGCGGCACTCCAGGCGCTCTGGTGCTGGCGCCTGCATAAGGGTGAGACCGTGGCGCTGTCGGATCTCACCGACCGCTTTGTCCGGCTCAATCGTTCCGAGACCGCCTCCCCGAGCCCCGACGCTGGGCGACGCTATGCGGAGCTCCAGGCGCTCCAGGACGAGGTTGGCCGCGCCCTCCGCCCTGCATTCGGTCTCCACCGCAAGGCCATCGGTGGCGCCGGTTGACGTGTCGGTGGGACGATCCGATCCACGACACCGACCCTCCGGCGGCCGGCTCCGAGATGGAGGTCCTGTCGTGTCGTGGTGTCATGGCGCCCCGGGAGAGCCTGCGATCACCGGCACAGGGGAATTGTTGGCCGAGGGCCTGGGTGTGCAATCCAGACCGGACTAGGCCTCGAACCGGTAGCCGACCTGGGGAACCGTCTGGATGAACCGCGGTCGGTGCGGCTTGTCCTCGATCTTGCCCCGGAGAGTGGTCACGGCGCGGTCGACGCTCCGGTCGGCCACCACAATCCCACCGCCCCAGACCGCGTCCAGGATCTGGTCCCGGGTCAGCGCCCGGCCCTGGTTGCGGACGAAGTACTCGAGCAGACCGTATTCCTTGGGGGTGAGGTCCACGGGTTGGCCGGCCCGGGTCAGGCGCTTCGAGGCACGGTCGAGTTCCCAGTCCCTGAACACGACCCGGTCGGGCAAGGCTTTGCGACGTCGCCGCAGGAACCCCGCCACGCGGGCGAGCAGCTCATGGATGCTGAAGGGCTTGGTGATGTAGTCGTCGGCTCCCAGGTTGAGTCCCTTGACCACCTGGTCCTCCTGGCCGAGGGCGGTGATCATGAGGATCGGCATGTCGTGGTCCTCGGCCCGGAGGGTCTGGCAGATCTCGTAGCCCGACCGGCCTGGCAGCATCAGGTCGAGGAGGATGAGGTCCGGTCGGAGCGAACGGGCAAGATCAAGGCCGAGGTGACCCTCGACCGCGGTCCGCACCGCATAGCCAGCCCGCTCGAAGTTGTCGCGCAGGCCGAAGAGGATGGCGGGATCGTCCTCGATGATGAGGACCGTCTCCTGTCTCAGGGATGTCGGGGTGTCCACGGTCTCAGGGGTTGGGTGGGGTGACGCGGATGTGGATGGCAAACCGGCTGCCGTGTCCGGGCGTGCTGTCGACCTCGATGCGGCCACGGTGGGCCTCGACGATGGACTTCACGATGTGGAGCCCGAGTCCGACGCCGGCCGAACCCTGTCCCGAGCCCTGGACCCGGTAGAACCGCTCGAAGATGCGTTCCCGATGATCCGGCGTGAATCCGCAGCCGTTGTCCACGACCGCGAAGCAGATGTCGCCAGTCTGTCGCGTGGTGGTGAGGAGGATGCGTTTCTCGGGGCCGGAGTACTTGAAGGCGTTCTCGAGCAGGTTGATGAGGGCGGTGGACAGGGATGGGACATCGGCCTCGATCGGTGGGAGGTCGGGCGAGGTCTCGACCCGGAGGTCGCATCCGGGAACCGAGAAGCGGGTTCGGACGCTGGCGACCGCCGCCTCGGTGATCTCCTCGGGGGCGACGGTCTGGAAGTCATAGGTCATGCGGCCGCGCTCGAGCCTGGAGAAGGTCAGGAAGTCGTCGACCAGCCGGCTCAGCCTCTGGTTCTCCCGGGCGATGATCCCGAGGTACTGACGCGTCCGTCCGGGGTCCGGGTCCGGATCCCCAGCTAGGGAATCCACCAGCATGCGGATGGAGGTGAGCGGGGTTCGGAGCTCGTGGGACACCAGCGAGAGGAAGTCGTGCCGGACCTGTGTGGAGCGGGCCTGTTGGAGGAAACGTCGGACCGCGAGTCCGCCGAGGAAGCCCCCGAGCACAATGGCGCACACGGCGGTCAGGAGATGGAGGAGTGCCTGGCGCCGGATGGCCTGCTGGATCGCGAGGTCGGCCTGCGTCCCGTCAAGCCGCAGTTCCCATCCAGGCCAGGCCTCCCCGATGGGTGCCTGGAGGCCGTTGCGTTCGGGGGTTCCCTCCGGGATCCGTCCGAGGGTGACGGTGTAGCCCCGGGGTGCGAGGGACCGTTGTGCGAGGGTCTCCATGAGCTGTCGGAGACGCTCCTCCCGAAAGAGCCACACCACGGTTCCCTCCGGCGACCGGAGCATCCAGACCGACTCCATCCCCCGGGCCCTCTCCAGGATGCCCGGGTTCTCCGGTCGGCGGAACGAGATCGCTGCCGCCAGACCGAGCCGCTCGGCTTCCTCGGCGGAGGGGGTGTCGTCGATTCCGACCGAGCGCAGACGCTCCCGGAGGAAGAGGCGCTGACCCGCAGGCATCAGCGGATCGGAATAGTCCCGGACATGCCGATCGAGCGAGTCGAGGGTGCGCCGGTACTCCGAATGTCCTGGATCCATCATCGAGACCGCCGCCCATTCGAGTCCCGGCACCACGAGTCGTCCGCTCAGGGTCCGGGCCGCTCCGAGCGACTCGGTCTCAAGGGTCCTCAACGTCCGCAGGACCCCTTCGACCGGCGCGTTGGGGGTGACCTCCTCCCAGAGCGCCAACAGGTGCTTCGACGCGGCCTCATCCTTGGGACTCGACGCGGCGATGGCCCACACCGGCGCCGGATAGAGGGGTCGACCCTCGTCATCGAGAATGAGGACACTGTCAGCCTTGTGCTGGTTGAGAAGCTCCAGGAATCGGCTGCCAATACCCTGGGTGGTGTTCGTCGTCTCCTCCGGGGTCGGGCTGGCGAGGGCCCGGATCCGGTTCGCGATCTCGAGGCCGGCGGCCTGGAGCTGGAGCCGATGGAGCCGATCGTAGTCGACCCGGAGGTTGCGGGACTCCCGGTCGAGGATCTGTCGGGTCGACCACATCAGGGCCATCGCGGGCAGGGCGACCGCCAGCACGAGGATCCCGAGCGTCAGGATCAGCTCGTTCCGTGGGCTCAGCCGGATTCTGGAGGCCAGTGATGGCATGGGTCAGCGGGTGGTGCCCCCCGATGGGACCCCACGATTCCGAAGGGTGAGGGCGGCCGTCTCAGAACTCATAGGTCTGGAGGATCTTCCGGGCCCGCTCGGACTGGCCGGCATCCAGGGCGGATCGGGCGGCCTCGAAATCCGCACGCCATTGCGCGAGGCGCTGTCGGGATGGGAGGTCAGTCACGGAGGGCAGCAGGATCTGGATCTGATCGATGGACCAGGCCAGCGACGGGGCGGCGGGCGCCTCGGGTTTGGGATCGTCCAGCCGCTCGAGCGTGGCTTCGACGCCGGTCAGAAGCCGCACCAGCTCCGGCCGGAGATCTTCCGGAAAGGTCGTCAACCCCGGGACCTGGAGCCGGTAGGCCCCGTAGGCTCGGTCCAGCGCACGGTCGGTGCGACGCAGCTGGGCGCGGGCCTCGGCGAACCGCCCCTGTCGGGCCAGGGTCTCGACCAGCGTCATGGCGTCCGCCAGGAGGCGGGCGTATTGGCGGGCCGAGGAGTCCTCGACCCGATCGCCCATCCGGTTGCCGAACCGCCGGAGGGGTTCGGCCTCGGTTCCCATCCCCGGTACGTCCCCGCGCTGCAGCGCCCGTGCGAAGGCGTCGCGTCGCCCGACGATCCAGGCGCTGAAATCCTCCGCGTCGAAGAGTCCGTCGCGACGGGACAGGGACCCCGACAGGTCGGCTCCGTTCCAGAGTCCCCGAACCTCGGACATCCGGGCGTCTGCGAGGAGTCGTCGGGCCTCGGCGAGTTTCCGGGACCGTGAGTCCCAGAGGGTCCGCTCGGGTCCGTCCGCCAGCTGGGAGACCAGGACCTCGATCGAGTCCTGGAGTTCGGCGAGGATCCCGATGGCGTCCTGGGTCTCGGTTCGCGACAACGCGCCGTCGAGTGCGATGGCAAGATCGCCGATCCGAACCACCTCGTCGTGCTGCCACTGGCGGCCCCGCTTGACCGCGTCGGGGCTCAGGATCCGGATGCCCTGGCTGGCGTAGAGGGCGAACGGTTCGAGTCCGGGGAACCCATCCACCACCTGGATGAGGGTCTCGACCGCCTTGTCCGGGTTGCCCTTGAGGGCGAGGGCGAAGGCGAGCTGATACAGCGTCTCGGCCTTCAGCCGGTCGGGAAGGGTTTCCGTCTGCAGCAGCGCACGGTAGCCCCGGAGGGCCCCGTTGACGTCGCCGAGGATCTCATCCCGCCAGATCGACTCCTCGAGGCGGATCGCCACTGGGAGCGCCGGGAGTGCCGGGGCGTTGGTGGCCGCCTCGGTGTGGACCAGGACCGGACCCGGCAGTGCCCCGCACAACAGCGCGTGCAGTGCCAGGACTGCGGACACTCGGATGGATCGGACAGCGTTCACTCGGGTGTCGACGGTGCCGGGGAGGTGTTACCGCGGTGTGACGTCCTGGGTTTTTCCGGCGGGGTTCGGCACCCGGTTCCGTTCCCACTCGAGTCCGGGACGATCCACCCGGAACTGGACCAGGCGCTTCGTCTCGGCCTCGGTGACGTAGACCGTCCGGCCATCGGGTCCGCCGAAGCAGAGGTTGGTCGGGTTCTTGCCGAGGACATCCACTTCCCGGAGGACCTCCCCACTGGGACTGATCTTGGCGACGACCCCCTTGGCGTGGCGGGTGACATAGAGGTTACCGTCGACATCGCAGCGCATGCCATCGAACCCGAAGTCGGGGAACTCCTTGAATCGGCGTTTGTTCGCGAGGGAGCCGTCGGGGGCGATGTCGAAGGCCCAGATCACCCGCTGGACGCTCTCGTTGACGTAGAGGATGCGGCCGTCGGGGCTCACCTCGATCCCGTTGGTGGTTCCCATGCCGGTTGCCTCGCGGTGGGTCCTGCCGTCGGGGGTGATCCGCCAGAGCTGGCCGGTGCCGGCCTTCCAGTTCGGATCGCTGGCATACAGGGTGCCGTCGCGGGCAAGGGCCAGGTCGTTCGGCTGGTTCATCCGATCGTCGTGGGCCAGCACCTGGATCTGTCGGGTCCTGGGCTCGATGCGCAGCACATTGTGTCCGGTGTAGTCGGCGACGTACATCGTGCCGGCGGGATCGATGCGGATCCCGTTGCCCCAGCTGCCTTCGGGAAGGGCCACGAACAGCTCGGCGGTGCCATCCGGCTTCACCCGGGCGATGTTGCGGGCGTCGCGGAAGCTGACGCAGTAGATGTTGCCCTCACGATCACAGGCGGGCCCTTCGATCCCCTGGGTGAAGTCGCCGGACGTGAGCGGGGTTGCGACGAACAGGGTTTCCTTCCCGAGGAGCGGGCCTGCGGTGGCGAGGACGAGGGCGAGGGCGAGCAGCGGGTGCCGAAGGGGAGAAGAGGGCAGGGTGGTCACCCCGGAACGGTAGGGATCCGGGTCTCCGCGACGATCCCAAAACCGCGTTCCTCGGTCCGCCCCATCCCCCGTGTTCCCGCCGTCTCTGCTCGGGTCCCTGGTCCGCCCGCGATCAGTTCTTCCCGATGCGGTAGAGGGCCGACTTCGAGCGGAGGATGAGGCTGTTGCCCGAGAGTGCGGGCGAGGCCATGAAGCCATCACCGAGCTGGTTCTCGGCGAGTTTCTGGAAGGTCCTGCTGGTGGCCAGGACCGTCACCTTGCCTTCCTCGCTGCAGACGTAGATCCGACCCGGCCCGGCCACCGGCGAGGCGGAGTAGTTGCCCCCGACCCGTTCGTTCCAGACCATTTTCCCCGTCTGGGCCTCCCAGCAGGTGGCCACCCCGTTGTCATCGATTGCAAACAGCAGGTCGTCGACCAGGAGCAGCGACGGTTTCTTGGGCACGCCCCGCTTCGAACGCCAGACGATCTGCACGGGGGAATCGGCGGGGATCTCGGCGTTGGCGTCGATCACCCCGCCGGCCTTGCCCGGATGGATCGCGAGGATCTGTCCCTGGGACCAGCCCGTCGGAATGAAGGCCATCCCGAAGCCCACGGCGGGCCGGGTCCCCGCCGAATGGCTGGTGCGTTCCTCGATGCGCCAGAGTTCGCGTCCGGTCGACGGATCATAGCCGTACATCGCCTTCGCTCCCTGGCTCAGGAGCTGCGGAACCCCATCGAGGCGCGTGAGCCGGCAGGTGCCGTAGGCCTTCCGCCAGTCGCCGTCGCTGTCCGGTTTTCCGTCGGGCCCGAGGTCCTTGTAGTCGATGCCGCGTCGCGTCTCCCAAAGGGTCCTGCCGGTCTTCTTGTCGAGCGCCACCAGGTACTGGTGGTCGCTGCCGTCGAAGTTCAGGTAGAGCCGGTCGGCATCGAGGATGGGTGACGATCCCGCGCCCCGGAAATGGTTGCAGACGAAGTCGGTCCGTTCCCAGAGGGTCTTGCCGGTCCGGGTGTCGAGACAGGCGGTTCCCGGGGATCCGAACGTCACGTAGACCCGGCCCGACTCGATTGCCGGGGTGGGCGAGGCGTAGGTGTTGAACTTGTGGGCGAACTGCGGCTTCTCGACGCGGAACAGCACACGGTCGTGCAGGATCCGGCCCGAGTTCCGGTCGACCGCGATGGCCGAGAGTTTCCGTCCGTCCTCGGTGGCGGTCGTCACCCAGACCTGGTCCTTCCAGACCACGGGCGAGGACCAGGCCCTGCCGTGGAGGGGTGTCTTCCAGACGACGCCGTTCGTCTCGTTCCAGGTCAGCGGAAGGCGTTTCGACTCCGAGCGACCCGACCCGTCCGGACCGCAGAACTCCGGCCAGTTCCGGGTGCCGGCAAGGGTCGACGCGGCGAGCAACACCATGAGCGTGAGACGCGTTCCAATCCGGGAGAGCATGCGTCCAGCGTAGGGCCAGGCCGACCTGCCGGGCAATCGTGGGCTGTGGCCGAGGGGCCGGGGACTGGGGCGGGGAGGGGGAAGAGGGGACTCACACGGTGACGCGGAGGCGCGGAGGAAAGAGGAGAGGAGGGAGACGAACGAGGTCGGAAAAAAACAGGGGCTGGGAGGTGTTATAGGCCCGATACCAAAGGCGTCGATCGGTGGTTTCCGAGGCCACGGGCCTCGGTGGGTGGGTGATGCAGTGCCCTGCATCCGTGGGCGCGGAAGCGCCCACCGCGGTAGGGACCGCCCTCCGTGGCGTCCCCATCTAGACCGCGAGGGTTTGGTCGACCAGCGGTCCAGTCGGAATCCTCTGACGCATGAGAGACCCTGCCCCCCTCACGGGTGTACCACGCGTATCGGATCGAGAGGGGGCCGTGGCGGAGCACAGCCCTACCGGTATCGCCTCCGTCTTGATCTCCCCCGTATTTCCTCCGTGCCTCCGCGTCCCCGGGTGAGTCCCCTCCGGGCCTTCTCCCTCCCTGGATCCGGCAATGGTGGCTCGACCCGGGCCGCGGCCAGACGGGGTGGCTTGCCCGGGCGGGGAACCGCCCGTAGCGTGGAATCCGGATGAGAGAACGACGTTTCCTGGACCTGTTGAGGGCCGCTGCCTGGATGTTCCCGGTGCTGGTCCTCGGCGATACCGTCCAGCTCAAGGACCAGGCCTCGCTCTCCGGGCGCATCGTCGCGGAGAAGAAGGACGCGCTGTTCCTCGACGTCGGCTACACCGTCCTGAGCATCCCGAGATCCCAGGTCCTGAAGGTGATCCGGGGTCCGGAATCCCCATCCCCGGCCGCCAAGGAAACCCCGGGGGGCGGTGAATCGTCGAAGGTCGTCCTTCCAGAGGCGGGACGAGATTCCTCTCTGTTCACCCAGGCGACGGGGTTCGAGCCCGAGGCGTCGGTCCGCGACTGGGTCTCCAAGCTGGGCGAGGCCGTGGTCCAGGTTCGGACCCCCGGCGGGTTGGGATCGGGTTTCTTCATCCATGAGGACGGATTCCTCATCACCAACTTCCATGTCATCGAGGGGGAGACGCGGATCTCCATCGAGGTCTACCACCAGAAGGACGGTCAGCTGGAGCGCCGCAGCTACCGCGATGTCCGCATCCTCGCGATGAACAAGTTCGGGGACCTCGCGTTGCTCAAGATCGACGACAAGGGGGCCCCGAAGTTCAAGGTGGTGCCGCTGGGGGATTCGGATGTCGTCTCCCAAGGGGACCGGGTCTTTGCCATCGGCAGCCCCCAGGGCCTGGAGCGAACGGTGACCGAGGGGATTGTCAGCACCACGGCTCGGCCGGTGGGTGGGGAGCTGTATCTTCAGACCACCACCCAGATCAACCCGGGCAATTCCGGCGGCCCCCTGTTCAATCTTCGGGGAGCCGTGGTGGGGGTGACCAACATGAAGCTCACCTTTGGCGAGGGGCTCGGGTTCGCCATCCCGGTCGAGCAGCTGCGGTACTTCCTGAAGCACCGGGACGCCTACGCGTACGACAACGACAACCCGAGCAGCCCGTTCCGGTACCTGTCTCCTCCGTCGCGTCGACCCGAGGCCGCGGCCCCGTCGGCACGCTGACCGTCGGGCCTGACGGGTGGACGTGTGTCACGCGATCCGGATCGAGGCGATGGAATAGGTGACGGCCCGGCCGAGGATGCCAACGCGTTCCCCGCGGGCCTCGCATCGGAGTTCCCCGCCGCGTCGGGACACCTGCCGGGCCAGGAGATCGTCGCGGCCCAGCTGCGCCGACCAGTAGGGGATGAGGGTGCAGTGGGCCGAACCCGTCACGGGATCCTCGGGAATCCCGGCGCGGGGTGCGAAGAACCGGGAGACGAAGTCGCAGGTTTTCCCGGGGGCGGTGGCGATGATTCCCAGAGCGTCGACCCGCGACAGGGCCGCGAAGTCTGGAGTCAACGCACGGACCTCTTCCTCCGTCTCGAAAACCGTAAGGTAGTCCCGGGAACGTGCGACCCGGATCGGAATACGCCCAAGGCCGGTCTCGAGGTCGGGCGTCGAGGCGCAGGGCTCGGCAGGACGGCTGGGGAAGTCGAGGCGGATCCAGTCGCCTCGTCGCGACACCGGAAGGGTTCCCGATCGGGTCTCGAACCGGAGGACCTCGCCCTTGAATCCCTCGTGTGCCTGCAGCACGTGGGCCGCGGCGAGCGTGGCATGGCCGCAGAGATCGACCTCCACCTCGGGTGTGAACCAGCGCAGCGCATGACGGGAGGCCTCCCGGACGATGAAGGCGGTCTCGGACAGGTTGTTCTCCGCGGCGATGGCCTGGAGGATCGGATCGGGAAGCCACTGGTCGAGCAGACAGACCGCGGCCGGGTTTCCGGCGAAGACGCGATCGGCGAAGGCATCGACGACGTACATCGGGATCCGTGCCGGCCCGCAGGTCTGGGGAGCGGGTTCCTCAGACGGGTCCCGTGGACCGCAGTGGGGCAGGGGACCTGACATGGCGTGTGGCTTCCGGGAAGACGTGGGGCGGTTCGAACCGATGAACCGAGGCCGATTCAGAGTCGGGAAGGGGGGAGCTGGTGCATCCGTGAGGAGTCGAACCTCAAACCTGCTGATCCGTAGTCAGCTGCTCTATCCAATTGAGCTACGGATGCACGAAGCGGGGCGAGGCTAGGAATCGACCCCCCGGGGGATCAAGCTTTTCCCCGGATTTCGCGCGGCGGGTCGACTGTCCCCCGGAGGAAGAGGAGCGGGACAGAGGCCTCGATGGGCCGTCACCAAGCCGTCAATCGCGGGTTCCGACCCGGTGTTTCCACCGTTTCAGAGCCGCCTCGAGATCCTCGAGGAGGACCGGTTTGCTGAGGTAGTCGTCGATGCCGGCCGCGAAATACCGCTCCCGGTCGGCCGGGAGTGAGCTGGCCGTCATAGCGATGATGTAGGCCCGTTCCGCCTCCTCGGTGCGGGCCTTTTCCCGTCGACGGATCTCCATCGTGGTCTCACAGCCTCCCATTTCGGGCATGCGACCATCGATGAATACGAGCGGATAGGGTCGGCGGCTCATGGCCTCCAGGACTTCGCGTCCGTTCGATGCGATGTCGACCTGGTAGCCGAGCCTCTCGAACTGGGCCTTGGCGAGGCGCTGGTTGATCGGGCTGTCCTCCCCGAGAAGTATGACCGGCGCGGTTCCCGTGGACGGCCCTGAAGCCGGGATGCCGTTCGAGACCGGGCTCCTGCGGTCGGAACGACCGGGTGCCGTCCGGAGCAGCTCTTGTCTGAGCAGCCACTGTTGGCAGAGGAACTCGACCAGATCCCAGGCACGGGCCGGGGAGAAGCCCGGATCCAGGACCGAAACGCGATCGGTTTCGACCAGGTGTCGGAGGATCTCCGCCGGCACGGTCGCCTCGCCCTCCCTCTGGAAGATGATCTGGAGTTCTGGGTCATTGGCCCGCAGGCGACGGAGGGTCTCGATGCTCTCGGGACCGATGTCCCAGGCGTGGAAGAGGACCAGGGAGTAGGGGGTGCCCTCGGCCAGGGCCTGGCGGACCATGACCTCGCCGTCGAGCCGTTGGTGGGCGACGTCCATCCGGAACGACAGCTTCCGGGTCGACTGGGTGGGGTTCGAGGCCGCGGGCAGGGGGTCTCCGTGTCCGGGCAGGGCCGGTGGCGAAATCGGATCCCGTCCGGGCAGTCCGAAGGGATTGTGTTCCACGAGCAGGATCCGGCAGCTCTGCCGACGAGGTTCCTGGAGGTTCATGGGCATCCTTTCCGACGGAGTCCGGGCACGACGCCCCCTGCTGGCGACGGCAGCCGCAGCAGGCCCACCCGTCGGTCCTGTGGGTCGGATGCCGTCGGGCGGGATCTCCGGAGGCCGGATTCGTGCTCCTTCACGGCAGAACCATCCCATTCCACACCGGGGTTGGCCCATCGGGGCAGGACCGGGTTCCGGCTACTGGTTTGATCCCGGCGACGGTCGGCGGTTCTCCCTCGGCGACTCGGGAAAAAGCCGGACGGTGCCTCGGGAAATTCCCTAGTCGACCCCGGGGAACTTCGAAGTTCCCGAAGGGCATCGGCCTAGGTCGGATCAGCCCCGTTGCCAATTCTGAGAATTGAGAGCGGGAAGGCAGGATCTATTTCTCTTGAGACGTCGACGACCGAGTTGGCGGCCCAGGGCAATCCCACCGATATGAAACTCCCAGCAACCCGACGGTTTCGTGCTCTGGAACGAGCGGCCGCCCTTTCCGTACTGATCCTGATGGCTGGAAGGGCCGGCGTGGACGCCCCCCTGTTCCCGGTCCTGAGCCTCGGGGCGATCACCCGTGGCGAGGAGGCGGTCCTCGCCTTGGGCGACTCGCTGTCGGCCGTCGCCAAGGCCTACGGTCTGACGGCGGAGCAGCTGACCGTTCAGCTCCGGTCTGATGCGTCGTTGGCGGTCGATCCGGAGGGACGGCTCCTCTTCCTGGATATCCTCGTACCCACCCAGGACACCCCGCTCTCCCCTCACATCCCCTCCCCGCCCGTCCGGGGTCGCGTGAGCCTGGGCACGGACATTCCGTCACCTCCGGTCCGCGGTGGGGTGAACCCCGGGACCGACATTCCGTCCCCGCCGGTGCGTGGTGGTACGGGTACAGGGACCGACATCCCTTCGCCGCCGGTGCGTCGTGTGACCGATGGGGAGGCAGGGCTCCCGGGCACGGACATTCCGTCACCTCCGGTCCGTGGTGGGGTGAGCCCCGGGACCGACATTCCGTCCCCGCCGGTGCGGGGTGGTACGGGTACAGGGACCGACATCCCTTCGCCGCCGGTGCGTCGTGTGACCGATGGGGAGGCAGGGCTTCCGGGCACGGACATTCCGTCACCTCCGGTCCGTGGTGGGGTGAGCCCCGGGACTGACATTCCGTCTCCGCCGGTGCGGGGCGGTACGGGTACAGGGACCGACATCCCTTCGCCGCCGGTGCGTCGTGTGATCGATGGGGAGGCAGGGCTTCCGGGCACGGACATTCCGTCACCTCCGATCCGTGGTGGGGTGAACCCTGGGACCGACATTCCGTCTCCGCCGGTGCGGGGCGGTACGGGTACAGGGACCGACATCCCTTCGCCGCCGGTGCGTCGTGTGACCGATGGCACTGCCGAGGTGCCGAACACGGACATCCCCTCGCCGCCCGTGCGCGGCGGCTCCAACCCTGGTGCCGATATCCCTTCGCCCCCGGTTCGACGGGTGACGGATGGGGCAGGCGAGAACCTGAACACCGACATTCCGTCCCCTCCGATTCGGGGAGGTGTCGTCAATCCTGGCACCGACATTCCATCCCCTCCGATTCGCCCTGTGGCCGATGGGGCTGCCCGGACCTTCAACACGGACATCCCGTCGCCTCCCGTGCGGGCGGGGGTCAGTCCGATGGTGGACATCCCATCGCCTCCGATCCGTGGCCTAAAGGGTTCGGTCGGGGTATTGACCCTGGGTGGGGAAACGGGTCCGTCGACGGCTGATCCATCCATCGATGGAGAGTCCGTGGAGCTCCACAGTAGCCCGGGATCCGCGAGGGTCATCGAGCTGGATTTCAATGGGGCCACCGTCTCCGGGACGGTCTGGAACGAGTCCTGGTTCCAGGGCCAGAGATTCACCGCACCGGCCTTCGATCGGGATGGCCAGCCCCAGGGCCTCAACGCCGTGGAGCGGGCCCAGATCGTGGAGATCTGGAAGCGGGTCTCCGAGGATTTCGCCCCGTTTGATGTCGATGTCACCACCGCGGCTGCGGCCGGGGAGGCGGTCCTGGCCGGACGCGGAGTCCGGGTGCTGATCACGCCGATGGGTCAGTCCTTTCCAGGATATTCGGGGGTCTCCTACCTGGGTTCGTTCGGGTCGACGGGGCCTCGGTGGAACACCGCGCTGGTGTTTGCCGACGTGCTGGGGCTCGACCAGACCAAGGCCATTGCAGAGGCGATCTCACATCAGGTGGGCCATTCGCTGGGGCTTCTCCACCATGCCTTGGTGGGTGAGTCCACGCCCTTTGCCGGGATCGGTTCGGGGGATACCGGATGGGCCCCGATCATGGGTGACGCCTCGGTCCGCTCCCTGTCGCACTGGAGCCGTGGGGAGTATCCCGGGGCGTCTTCCGCCCAGGATGACATCGCACGGATCCAGGCGGCAGGATTGACGCTCCGCGACGATGACCATGGCGACTCCGTGGATGCCGCCAGCCACCTTCCGCTGGGAACCCGCTGGACCGCCGGCGGCCTCGTAGGCGAGGCCGATGATCGTGATGTGTTTGCCTTCGAGTCGGGACAGGGTGCCGTGGGCATCCAGGTGTCCCCCGAGGAGGTCGGCGCGAATCTCGACGTGGAGGCCCGGCTCCTCGATTCCACCGGGGCCCTGGTGGCCGAATCCGCTCCGGTCGACGTCCTCGGCGCCTCGTTCGATCTCGTTCTCCCGGCGGGCCGGTATTTCTTGGTGGTCAGCGGGAATGGCTACGGCTCGCTGGGGCGGTACACGGTCTCCGGCAGAGTTCCGGAACCGGTCCGACAGGTCCCGCCCGTCTCCGTGATCGGGCCCACGCCTTCGGTCGCCGAGGCGTTTGTCCCGATCGTCTTCGACGGCAGTCTTTCGTTCGATCAGGACGACACCCTCGCGACCTACGTCTGGGATTTCGGGGATGGCACCCGGACCGAGGGCGTGACGGTGACCCACGCCTTCCAGATCCCGGGATCCTACGGCGTGACCCTGACGGTCACGGATGAGGCTGGACTGTCCCATTCCAGTGCGGTCGGTCTTCGGATCACCCCTCCGAATCTCGCGCCCCAGGCCGTGATCTCCACCGATGTCACCTCGGGATATGCCCCGTTGGCGGTGGTGTTCGACGGATCCCGGTCGGTGGATCCGGATGGAGCGGTGATCGCCCATCGTTGGGATTTCGGGGATGGCCGGGTGGTGACGGGGCCGATGGTACGCCGGGAGTTCAGTCGCCCCGGAGTCCATCGGGTGACCCTCACGGTGGTCGACAACCAGGGAGCCGAATCCTCCGTCACGACCTCGATCACGGTCGCACAACGGGAGATCTGCATCGGATCGATCACGGTCCGAACCGCGGCGAGTGGTCTCTCCCGGGTGGCGTACGCGACAGTCCGCATCACCCATCCTGACGGATCCCCCGTTGCCGGGGCGGCTGTGACCGGTTCCTGGCTTGGATCGCTGACCCAGAGCCGGGGCATCAAGACGGATGCGAACGGCGTCGTGGAGATCGCCTCCCCCCGTGTGACCCGGTCGACGAAGCTCACCTTCACGGTGACCGGGGTGTCCCTTGAGAACGCCCGGTACACTCCGGCGCTGAATCGGGCGACCTCCCTGACCGTTGTGGTGGGTCCCTGAGGACGCTGTCGGACGGCTTGGAGCCCTGGGATCCCGTGGATCCCGGGGCTCATCCGTGGAAGTTGCGGATCTTTCGGCTGGCAGGGTCCAAGGCCGGGTGGCTTCATTTGGCATCGAGTCCGCATCGTCCCGCCCGTCGCCGCCGTGGCGGTGGTTGGGCGATTGCAGGCCGGGTCTGAACGAGTCTCCACCGAGCGCCGTGTAGCCGATGCATCTTCGCGTCCTGGTCGTCGAGGATTCCGAGAACGACACCCACCTGGTGGTCCGGAGCCTTCGCCGGGCGGGATACGAGGTGGACTGGCGGCGCGTCGAGACCGCCCTGGAGCTCAAGGCGGCTCTCGATTCAAGTCCGTGGGGTCTGGTGATCTCGGACTTCAACCTCCCGCAGTTCAGCGCCAGCGGTGCGCTGTCGGTGTTCCAGGACTCCCGGCTCGACGTCCCGTTCATCCTGGTCTCCGGGACGATCGGTGAGGACAACGCGGTGGCCCTGATGAAGGCGGGGGCGCACGACTACGTGCGGAAGGACGACCTGGGCCGTCTGCCGTCGGTGGTGCAGCGGGAGCTGACCGAGGCCCGTTTGCGGCGCCAGGCGGTCGAGGCGCAGGCGATCAACCAGGAAATCCTCAGCGCCCTCCCGTCCCACATCGCGCTGCTGGACCGGGACGGCGTGGTGATCGCCACGAACGATGCGTGGGATCGCTTCGCCCGCGAGCAGGGTGTGGTGGACCTGCCGAGATCCTCGGTGGGCACGGACTATCTCGAGGTCTGTCGGCGTTCGACGGTGTGGTCCCGGACGGATCGGACCGGTGCGGCGGGCATCGCGGCGGTCCTTTCGGGTGAGAGCTCCGGGTTCATGACGGAGTATTCCTGCCAGTGTCCGGGACAGCGGCGGTGGTTCCTCATGAGTGTGACGCCCCTCACCCGGGGACGGGGTGGCGCGGTGGTGTCGCACCTGGAGGTCACGGCCCAGCGTCAGGTGGAGGAGCAGGTGAGGGACCGGGAGGCACGGCTGTCGGCGATGCTCGACACGGCGGCCGACGGGATCATCACCACCGACATCGACGGCGTCGTGGAATCCTTCAATCGGTCCGCCGAGCAGATCTTCGGCCTGTCCGAGTCGCAGGTTGTCGGAAAGCCCCTGCGCCAGCTGATTCCCCGTGGCCTGGGGGATCCGGGGGCGTGGCCCCTGAGTGCGGGACGGGAGGTGCAGGGACGACGCCAGGACGGGCGGCAGTTTCCCATCGAGCTGTCCCTCAGCGAGGTCCGGCTTCCGGGTCGTACGATCTTCACGGCCTTTGTCCGGGACATCACCGAGCGCAAGCGCGTGGAGCTGGCGCTTCGGGAGAGCGAGGGCGGACTCGCGCGCGCCCAGGAGATCGCACACCTGGGCAGCTTCACGGGTTCCTTCCGTTCCAAACGGTCCTTCCGCTGGTCGGCCCAGATGTTCCGCATTGTCGGACGCGAGCCCTCGCAGGGGCCGTTGAGCCTCGACGAGTTCATCGGGCGGCATGTGTACCCGGCCGACCGTGCACGCCTCAGGGACTCGATCCGCAGGATGGAGGGGCGAGGCGACCGCTACACCCTGGAGTTCCGCGTGGTGCGACCCGATGGATCGGTGCGGCATGTCCAGAGTCTTGTGGAGACGCTCGCTGTTCCGAACGGACGGATCCAGCGTGTTGCCGGCACGCTGCAGGACGTGACCGATCAGCGGAAGGGGGAGATCCTCGCGCGGCTGCAGTTCGAGGCCGCACGGATCCTGGCGGCGGCCCAGAGTCTCGACGAGGCCGTCCCGGAGCTGCTGCGGTCGGTTGCGGAGTCGCTGGGGTGGCGGGCGGGGGAGTTCTGGGAGGCGGATGGGGAGACGGGTGGACTGCGGATCCTGAGGGCGTGGCATTCGCCTTCGCCTGCGCTCGCGGACTTCATCAACCGGGGCTGGTCGCCCCGTCTGGGAGATCCGGCATGGCTGGCCCGACAGGTCCTCCCCGCCGGCGAACCCCACTGGGTCCCGGACCTGTCGTCGTGCACCGAGTTCAGCCGTCGCCGATCCGCCTCGAGGGCCCGTCTGCGGTCGGCACTCGCCTTCCCGGCGCGCTTCGAGGGCCGGACCCTCGCCGTCATGGTCTTCTACAGCACCCGTTCCCTCGATGCCGATCCGGAGCTGATCGGGCTCGTCGGCAGCCTCGGGGGACAGATTGGCCAGTTCATCGATCGGAAGCAGACCGCCGATGCCCTGCGGCGGAGCGAGGCCAGTCTTGCGCGCGCCCAGAAGATCGCCCAGCTCGGCAGCTACGAGGTCATCCTCGAATCCGAGCCGCGCGCAAGCTGGTCCACCCAGGTCTACCGCATCCTGGGTCTGGGCATCGAGGAACGCCTCTCGTTGGAACGTTTCGTCGACGGGTTCGTCCACTCCGATGACCGGGCCCGCGTGCAGTCGACGATCGCCCAGCTGATCCGACGCGGCATCGGCTATGACCTCCAGTGTCGGATCGTGCGTCCGGACGGACGTGTCCGGCATGTCCAGGTGGTTGGGGAGGCGGTGGCGGCCCGACGGGGTCGGACGGTGAAGGTGGTCGGGACTCTGATGGACATCACCGAGCGTCTTGAGCTGGAGAAGGAGGCGCTCGAGGCCCGGGAGCGGGAGCAGCGTCGGTTCGGACGGGATCTCCACGACGGGCTGGGGCAGCGGCTCACGGCGCTGGAGCTGTTCGGACAGGCCCTTGCGAGCGATGTCCGGAGCAAGGCCCCGAACCTCCAGCCGCAGGTCCAGAACCTGACGCATCAGCTCCGCGAGGCGGTCACCGAGGCGCGGCTCCTCTCCCATGGGCTCTCTCCGGTCCCGCTCGAGGACGATGGCCTGATGCGTGCCCTCGAGGAGCTGGCGATGGGGGTGCGGACCATGACCCGGGTCCAGTGCCGGTTCCTGTGTCCGCGACCGGTTTTGCTGAAGGAGGTCACGGTGGCGACCCAGCTCTATCGGATCGCCCAGGAGGCGGTGAACAACGCGCTCAAGCATTCCGGAGCGGGTCGGGTCCAGATCCGCCTCACTCAGCGATCCCCGCGGATCGTCCTCACGGTCGAAGATGATGGTTGTGGATTTTCCGGTCCCGATGGTGACGATATGGGCATGGGGATGCGGGTCATGAAGTACCGCGCCGAGATGATCGGTGCGACCCTCGAGGTCGGGCCGGCGCCACGCCGTGGACTGCGCATCACCTGCTCGCTGTGGAAAGCCCTATGAAATCGAAGGACAAACGCGACACCAAGGCCGTCGTCCCGGAACCCGCCGCGTCCGCGACGCCACCTCCGCCCGCGGCCCCGCGCCGGCGGGTCATGCTGGTCGAGGACCATCCCATCCTGCGCCTCGGGCTTGCCCAGCTCATCGGCCGGGAGTCCGACCTCGAGATCTGTGGCGAGGCCGGAAATCCGGCCGAGGCGATGACCCTGCTCGACAAGATCGTTCCCGACCTGCTGTTGACCGACATGAACATGCCCGGCCGCAGCGGCATGGAATTCGTCCGGGACATCCGGGCCCGGTTCCCGGATCTGGCCATCCTGATCCTCTCGATGAACGGAGAGGACCTCCATGCCGAACGGGCCCTCAAGGCCGGAGCGCAGGGCTACATCATGAAGGGTGCCGGTGGCGAGGAGCTGATGGTCGCGATCCGCAAGGTCCTCGGAGGCGGCATCTACCTCAGCCCCGCCATCACGGAGAAGGTGGTCAAGAGCCTCGGCCGCCCCGCGAAGGCGGGTTCGCAACCCGGGATTGCCGACCTCACCGACCGCGAGTTCGAGGTCTTCCGCCTCATTGGTCAGGGTATGACCACCCGCGAGATCGCCGGCGAGCTCGGGCTCAGTCCGAAGACCGTCGACGTCCACCGTGGGCACATCAAGGACAAGCTCAAGCTCCCCGACTCCACCGCGCTGATCCACTACGCGACCCGGTGGATGGAGACCGAGCAGAACGCGTTTCCTCCCCAGGGTTGATGGGGGCTTCTGGCGAAGGGGCCCCGACCGTGGGCATGGAACCAGGCCCGGTCCCCGTCATCGGACCCGGGGAGCCGCGTCGTCGACCCGACGCGGCCCTAGTACTCCTCGGTCACGGATCCACCCTCAACGCCGACTCGTCGCGACCCGTGCGGGAGCATGCTTCGCGGATCCGCCAGACCGGTCTCTTCGCCGAGGTGGCGACCGGGTTCTGGAAGGAACAGCCGACATTCTGCGGATGCCTCCGGCAGGTGGTGTCCTCCCGGGTCTTCATCGTCCCGATGTTCATCAGCGAGGGCTACTTCACCGAGGAGGTGATCCCCAGGGAGCTGGGGATGATCGATGGCGCCGGCCAGCAGGTCCGGCATCGACGCGTTGGGCACCAGGACCTGCACTACTGCCTTCCGGTGGGCACCCACGTGTCCATGACGCAGCTGATCCTTGAACGGGCTCGTGGGATCGTGACCCAATTTCCCGGGGCCTCGGGCCCGCCGCCGGAGCCCGGTCGGACCAGCCTGTACATCGCGGGCCACGGAACGGGCAACAACGAGAATTCCAGGAAGTCGGTGGAGGTCCAGGTCTCGGAGATCCGACGTCTGGGGATCTACCCCGAGGTCCACGGCGTCTTCATGGAGGAGGATCCCCGCATCGAGGACTGCATCCGCAGCTGTGCCACCCGGGATCTGGTGGTCGTCCCGTTCTTCATGAGCGATGGACTCCACAGCCAGGAGGATATCCCCGTGTTGCTGGGGGAATCGCCCGGGACGGTGGCGTCCCGGATGCGGTCGGGGCAACCGACCTGGATCAATCCGACCGTCCGCGAGGGGCGACGGGTCTGGTACACCCCGGGAATCGGCGGCGATCCCCGGATGCTCGAGGTGGTCCTGGAGAGGGTCGCCGAGGCCGAGGCGGCAGCCGCCTGAGAGGGGTCGAACCGGAGTCGGTCGACGCGGTGCTCAGAGCTTGCCCGCGAGAAGCTGGATGCCATCGCCCATGGCCCGGTCGAGGCGGGCAAGGGCCACGGCATAGTCGCGCAGCGCCTGGGCATGCACCGTGCGGGCCTCGGTGAGCGCCGTCTGGGCCGACAGGACATCCAGCTGGGTGCCCGATCCCGCGTCGTTCCGGGCCATTGCGAGGCGGACCGCCTCCTCCGCCTGTTCGATCACCTTCTGCTGGGATGCGAGGACCTCGCGGGCCTCGATGAAGGTCGAGTGGGCGGTCCGGACCTCGAGGTCGATCCGACGAACGGTGTCGTCCTGGTCGATCTCGGATTTCGCCAACCGCGCCTTCGCGGCGTCGACCCGCCCCTTGGTCAGGCCGAAATCGAGGATGCTCCAGTTGAACTGCGCCCCGGCGGTCCAGCCATCGAGCACCAGCGAGAGGTCATCCGAGAACACGCGACTCTGCCCCTGGTATCCGCCGGCGATCCCAACGGAGGGGTAGTAGTTGGCCTGGGCCTGGGTGACGTCCTCCTTCTTGATGCGGCGGTCCATGGCGCGGACGGTCAGCTCGGGGCGCTGGACCCGGGCCTTGGCGATGGCCATGGGGAGGGTGATGTCGAAGGGTTCCGCGGCCAGGCGGTCGGACAGCCGCAGCGGGATGCTGTCGAGGCTGTTGGTCGGGATGTTCCAGCCCAGCAGCGTGGCGAGGGTGTCCCGCGAGATGCGGAACGCGTTCTCGGCGCGGATCAGTCGGGGTTTGGCGTTGGCGAGTTCGACCTCGGCCCGCAGGACGTTGAACCGCGGGGCCGTCCCGGCGTCGAAGCGCCGCTTCTGGTCCAGGAGCTCCTTCTCGAGCAGCGCCACCGAGGCCTTCTGGGTCTGGATCTGCTCCATCGTGAGCAGGACGTCGTCGTAGGCCACCTTGATGGAGAGGAGGGCGTCCGCGACGATCGCCTGGAACTGGGCGAGGGCGGCCTCGCGGGTGAGCCCGGCGGATCGGACCCGGGACTGGATCCCGCCGCCGGCGTAGATGGGCTGGCTCACCAGGATGTTGGCGTTCCAGAACTGGTTGTTGCGCAGGCGGAAGCCGAATGTGGGTGTCTGGACAGACTCGATGTTGCCGTCCCCGATCGCCTGGTAGGAGGCCGCACCCGTGATCCGCGGCAGCATGGCGGACCTGAGCTGCAGGGAGACCCCGTAGGATTCCTGGATGTCCTGACGCCCCTTCAGGATGGTCGGACTCTGGCGCAGGGCGACCTCCAGCGCGTCGTTCAGGCTCAGGGCGTTCGTGGGCCAGGAATCCGCTGGAGACGTGGGGGCGACCGCCGCGACGGCGGCCATCCGGAGTCCAAGGCCCAAAAGCAGGCCCACCAGGAGATTCAGATATCGGATCGACATGGGGTTCAGGAGGCGGTTCGGCCCAGATCCGGAGGATCGTCCCGTCCGCGTCCCCCCGCCAAGCAACTTGTTCGCTGGATCCTCTTCAGGCGTTCGGCGCCAGAGTTGGGGGTTGAGTGAGTCGCCCGCGTGCAGGAGGGTTTTGTCATGTTGACCGCGGACTCAGGTGCCTCGCTCCCTCCCGGATCCGGACTGCGGATCGCCATCGTCGCCTCGCGATACAACGCCCAGTTCGTCGACGGCATGTTGGAATCGGCCCGGGAGACGCTCCGGGCCGCCGGGGCCCCGGAGCCCGAGGTGGTCCGGGTCCCGGGAGCCTGGGAAATCCCCGTCGCCGCCGCAGCCCTCACACGGCGTCTGCCCCAGCCGCCGGACGCGGTCGTCTGCCTCGGCCTGATCCTGCAGGGCGAAACCTCCCATGCCGACCACATCGGCGAGGCGGTCAGCCAGGGTCTGATGCGGCTCGCGCTCAAGACCGGGGTCCCGATGATCCATGAGGTGCTGACGGTCGCGGGCGTGGAGCAGGCGCGGGTCCGGTGTCTGGACCCGAAGACCAACCGTGGACGTGAGGCGGCCCGCACCGCGCTCGAGATGGCGCATCTCCTGGGGACGCTGTCCCCGCGGTGACCCCACCCTCCCGGCCTCATGCACCTCCGGCTCCCGACTCCTCCGTGGATCCCGAGGGTTTCCGCCCTGGGGGGGGTGATGTGGGTCCTTCTCATCCTGGCGTTGGCTGGATGTTCCCGACGCGGGGAGCCGGTCGCCACCCCGCCGCCGCTGGAGCAGGCCTCCACTCCAACCCGGTCCCAATCGGTCCCTGCGTCCGATGACCGGATCCCACGTCAGGGAGGTCCCGAGGGCTATCTCGGTTCCGAATCCTGCAGGGAATGCCATGTGGATCAGTTCCAGTCCTGGCATCGGACGTATCATCGGACCATGACCCAGCGGGCCTCCCCGGAGACCGTGCGGGCCGATTTCAGGAATGTTGTCCTCACCAACGACGGCACCCGTTTCCGGCTGTCGCAGGAGGGACAGGCCCTCAAGGTCCGCCTCGAGAAGGTGGCCCCGGGTCCGTTGTCGGACGCGGGCACGCCGGTCCTCGACACCGAGGTGACCCTCGTGACGGGGTCCCATCACATGCAGGTGTTCTGGATGCCGGAGGGCAGCGGCAACCTGCAGGTGGGCTTCCCGTTCACCTGGCTGATCCCCGAGCAGCGGTGGGTGCCGCGCAACTCGACCTTCCTGCGTCCCCCGGGGATGTCGCATCAGTCGGAGGCCTGGAATGTCACCTGCAGTCGGTGTCACACCACGGCGATCGAACCGCGGGTCGACCCTGTGGCGAGGCGCATGGACACCCGGGCCGCCGAGCTCGGCATCTCCTGCGAGGCCTGCCACGGACCCGGTCGGGCCCATGTCGAGGCGCGTCGGGCCGCCGGTCTGAACGCCCCGAAGCCCGATCCGACCACCCTCGCCCGTGAGATCGTCCATCCCGAGAAGATCGATCCGGTGAGGGCGTCCGAGACCTGTGGGTTCTGCCACTCGATGAAGTGGATCGATCGCGCCGAGAACTGGCGGCAGGACGGCTTCCGGTTCCGCCCCGGCGATGTGCTGGCGGACACCACTCCCCTCATCCAGCCGGACGAGGTGGAACGCGTGCCGGGACTGCGCGAGTACATCGCCCGCAATCCCCAGCTCCTTGAGGATTTCTTCTGGTCCGACGGCATGGTTCGTGTCAGCGGCCGGGAACACAACGGACTCGTCCAATCCCCGTGTTTCAAGGGAGGCCGGTTCTCCTGTTTGTCATGTCATTCTCTCCACGAAAGCGAGCCGGCCGACCTCCTGGCTGTGAACCGGCAGGATGCTCGGGCTTGCACGCAGTGCCATGAGCGGTTCCGGGAACCGGCCGTCCAGGAGGCCCATACGCACCACCGGCCCGGATCCTCTGGGAGCGACTGCTACAACTGTCACATGCCGCACACGACCTACGGGGTCCTCACCGCGATCCGAAGCCATGAAGTCAGTAGCCCAAGGGTGGATGTGGAGCTGTCCACAGGCCGGCCGAACGCCTGCAATCTGTGTCATCTGGATCGCACCCTGGACTGGACTGCTGGGCATCTGGAGCGGTGGTACGGTCAGAAGGCCCCGGTGCTGGACGAGGTGCAGCGGACGGTGGCGGACTCCGTCCGGATCACACTGGCGGGGGACGCGGGCCAGCGGGCCCTCATGGCCTGGCACCTGGGATGGGCCCCAGCCCGGGCGGCGTCGGGGTTCGACTGGATCGCTCCCTACCTGGGGCAGTTGATGGACGATCCATACGCGGCGGTGCGATGTGTCGCGGAGCGATCGCTCCGTGGGACTCCGGATCGGGTCCCCACGGGATATGACTACGTCCTTTCCCCAGGCCAGCGTTCCCCAGCCCTGGAGGCCGTTCTGGGCCCGTGGAAGGCCCGCCTTGGGAAGAGCGGCGATTCCTTCCCGGCACCGGTCCTGGTGGGGCGGGATGGCGTCGGGGTGGGCGGCGAGGTGTGGCGGGGTCTCCTGGAGGATCGCGACGAGCGACCGGTGCGTCTCCGGGAATGAGCCCGCCTGGGGCGTCGAGGTCTGGAGGTCTGCGATCGGTCCGGATGAGGCCCGGGGCATCCCGGGTCGGCCGCCGAATAAGTCGACCTGGGCCGGTTTCCGCTCTTGCCTCGGCCTGAAAAAAGCGTATCTCACTCGTCCCCCGGGGCTTGCCTAGGCGAGTTCCCGGTTTCCCCATCTGTCCCGTACAGGCGGGCGCGGAGTCTTGGGCCGTCTGGTCCGGGAACCGTGTTGAGGAAAGGACGTGAACGTGATTTGAGCGAAATCAAACTCAAGAAAGGCGAACCGATCGATCGGGCCCTGCGCCGACTGAAGAAGAAGGTCGACCGGGAGAACACCCTTCGTGAGGTCCGCAACAAGCGGCACTACGAGAAGCCGAGCGAGCGCCGCCGCCGCAAGCTCAAGGTGGCCAAGTTCAGCGCGATGCTGGCCGCCCGCTACGCCGATCAGTGATGAACGGTCTGTCGTATTGAATCCCATGTCGCCGGTTGTTGTCTGAAGGGGCACCTCCGGCGACTTTTCACTTTCATGTACTCCCTTTCGACCTGTTGGAACTCCGGACGCCACACCGACGGCCGGGCGATGCTGCGAGAGATCCGTGAGCTCGGCTTCGAGTATGCCGAGCTGAGCCATGGCATCCGGATCAGCCTGTTGCCCGGCATCCTCGACGCCGTGCAGGCGGGTGAGATCAAGATCTCGACCCTCCACAATTTCTGCCCGTTGCCCATGGGCGTGCATTGGCCGGCACCGAACCTGTTCAAGTTCAGCGCCGAGGACCGCCGGGAACGGGAGTCGGCCTGGAAACACTCCCTCAAGACGATCGAGACCGCCGCACGGGTCGGCGCCAAGCTGGTGGTCCTGCATTCGGGCCAGGTCGACATCAAGGACTACAACGAGAAGCTCGAGGAGATGGTCGCCTGCGGCGAGCGCGAGACGCCCCGGTATCGCAAGCTGGTCGAGGAGATGGACTCCAAACGGGAGCGCCGGAAGGAACGCCCCCTGGAGCTGGCCCTCGACATGATCCGCAACCTGGCGGATGCCGCTGCCGCCGAGGGTCTGCTGCTGGGCATCGAGAACCGGGAGGCGGTCGAGGAGATCCCGTTCGACCACGACCTCCCCATCTTCCTTGCCCAGCTGCCGCCGAACGTCCGTTACTGGCACGACTGTGGGCATGCCCAGATCAAGGAGAACCTTGGCCTGATCCAGCATGCGCTCCATCTGGAGGGAATGGCCGAGCGACTGGAGGGACTGCATGTGCACGATGTGATCGCCGACGAGGAGGGTCAGCACGACCACAGCCCGCCGGGTTCAGGCATGATCGACTACGGCGCGCTTCGCCCGTTTGTCCGACCCGAGCACATCAAGGTCCTTGAGCTCAGTCCCGGCACCGAGACGGAGTATGTCCGTCGCGGGTTCGCGCACATCAGGTCGGTCTGGGGTGAGGAGTAGGGGTCCGTCGTGCGTGTCCCGTCGATCCCGAGCGTGGCCCGAGCCCTCGTGGGCTGGCTGCTGCTGGCGGTGATCCTGCACGTCATCTTCTGCAACGAGGTCCAGCTGGAGCTGCTGAGAGATGGGGGACCTGAATGGGCCTCGATGGGGAAGTGGGAACAGCGTCGGCTGGCCTGGATCCATGGGCCGCTCGCCCTCTGGGCCACCTTCCGTCTCCTCGATGGCGTGAGCCTGGCCACCGCGTTTCTCCTGTGTGGACTCCTCGTGGCCCTCGGGGCATGGCGCTGGAGACAGGTCCTGCAGGAACAGGGATTGTCCATGGGAGGCAGGGACGTCGTTCGGATCTCCCTGATCGCCCAGTTCTTCAACGCCTTTCTTCTCGGCACGGCCGGCGGGGATGTCATCAAGGCCTGGTATGCCGCCCGGAGCTGTCCGAACCAGGAGGGGGCGGCGGCGGTGACCGTCTTCGTCGATCGACTGCTCGGCATGCTGGGCCTCCTGGTGGTCGCCGCTGTGCTCGTGATCGATCACTGGCACCTGGTTCAGGATTTCCAGCGGTTCCAGGTGGTCGCCCTGACGCTGCTGCTCATGCTGATGGCGGCCTTGGGTCTGCTGGTGGCGGGGTTCTACACCCGGTTGCTCGAGCAGGGCGGATGGATCTCGAGGCTCGCGGAGAGGATTCCGCACGGGACGTCGGCGCTTCGGGCTCTGGCGACCTGTCGGCAGTTGGGTCGTCGTCCCTGGTTCCTCGTCCGGATGCTGGCGCTGTCGGCCGCCATCGGGATCGTGGTGGCCCTCACCTATGTGGTGCTGGCCCGTGGGCTTGGGATGACTGTCGATGCCTCATTCATCGCCCTGGTCTCCCTTTTGGTCATCTGCATCGCCGCCCTCCCGGCAACCCCCTCTGGCCTTGGGGTGCGGGAGAACCTCTTCGTCTGGCTGCTCTCGATCCCCGGATTGTCCCTCAAGCCCGGACTCGCCCTCTCGCTTTCCCTGATCGCCTACACCGTCAACCTCGTCTGGAGCGCCATCGGCGGTCTCGTCTACCTCCTCGCGGCCGACCGGAACCGGATCCAGGACTTCGCGACGAAGGGACGGTGATCCCGGGCGGAAGCGACCCGATGCGGCGTCACTTCCCGGATGCCTTCTCCGGCGTCGCCATTGCCTCGCGGAGCGACTGCACCAGCGCCCCGGCGGACCATTCGTTGCCGCGGAAGACCTGCACGAGTCGACCGTCGGGTCCAATCACGAGGGTCCGAAGGTTGTGGTTCTGGTCCGCGATTGACACCCCCCGGCCGAAGTAGAGCCCCACGCTGGTGGCGAAGGGCTCGATCTGGCCGAACCCACCCGTCGCCAGCGTCCAGTGCCTCGGATCGGCCTTCCAGCGCTGGCCGTAGGCCTTCAGGACCTCGGGTGTGTCGAACTCCGGATCGAAGGTGATGGAAAGCAGGTGCCAGTTGGTGGCCTCGACCTTCTGTGCGGCAAACGCGGCCTGGACCTCGGCGAAGCGCTCGCTCATGCGGGGACAGAACAGCGGAAACGGGCACCGGGTGAAGATGAACGAGACCGCGAGGGCCTGTCCCCGGAAGGATTCCAGCCGGACGGTCTGGCCGACCTGGTTCGTGAAGGCGTAGTCCGGGACCAGGTCCCCGGGCTTTAGATCCGGCACGTTGGGGAGCACCCGAAAGGCCGCGTTGGTCGCGGTCGGGGTCGCAGCCGGGGCGTTCGTGACGACCGGCTTCCGGGTCGCCGGATCCGCCTTGGCCACGACCTTGACCTGGTCGATCCACCCATCGGTCTCGGTCACCCGCAACCGGAACTCCACGGAGTCGCCGGGGTCGACCCCGTCCAGCTCCCGGGATTCCCGGACCGTGAACGGCATGGTCATGGCGGGCATGTATCCGGGGATCTCCTCATGACGGATCACCGCCTCGCGTTCCGGGCGCTTCAGCGACTTCACCACTCCGCGGACCGTGTAGTTGGTGATGCTGGAGGAGGCGCTGCCAGGGGCTGGCGCCTCCGGCTTGGGGTTGCACCCCCAGCCGACCAGCAGGGCGAACGCGAACCACGCCGCGATCTCAAGGTGGATGATCCTCATGCGCCGAGGATGGTGGCGGGGCGGGGATCGGGCAAGGTGGTGCCGTGACTGGAATGAAAAACCCGGCAGTCCGCGAGGGGAGCTGCCGGGTTGGAGGGGGTTTCGAGGCTCAGCCCACAAGGGCCGGCTGCGCTGCTGGAACCGGGAGCAGTCCCGCGTTGTCGAAGACGTAGCGTCCACGGGGCCGCGGGGGCCGATCCTTCTTCGGACGGTCGCCCTTGGGTTCCTGGGCCTTCGGTGCCGAGGGCTCCGGCTTCGGGGTCGGCTTCTTGGCCGTCTCGAGCAGTCCGTTGGCGAACTCGATCACATGGCCCTGGTGGATGAGCCAGTGGAGGTTGCCCAGCAGCTCCTGCTGTGCAGCGGTCGGCGCGGGGGCGGCAGGGGTAGGCGCTGGGGCTGGTGCGGCTCCCTCTGCCGGTGCCGATGAGGCTTCAGGCGCAGGAGTCACCGGTGCCGGAGCTGCCTCAGGGGCCGGGCTTGGCGCGATCGCCTCGACCAGCTGCTTCCGTGTCGTCCTGGCATTCGCATTGATGAACTCGATGATCTGACGCAGCCCCGGCTGGACTGCGGTCGCGTCGAGATCGAGGAAGTGGGGCCGGGCCACGGCCACGTGCACGACAGTCTTGTCGCGCTTGAAGAACTGCAGACCCGCCTGTGCGAAGGCGCCACTCAGAGAGGTCATGGTGCGGATCGGGAACCGACGCTCCCGATCCATGGTCACGCGCAGGAGTCGGAGGAGGGGTTCGGGCAGACGCGGGGCGTTCGGGGCCCGGTTGAGCGTCCAGTGCGAGACCTCCTTCACAAGGTTGATGGCGTGTACCGATCGGAAATGGATCTCCACCTCGCCGATGGAGTGGAGGGTCTGGGCCTCCGGGACGTTGAGCGTGGTGTACTCCAGACGTTGGCTCTGCCCGTCCACCCACTGCTTCACGGCAGCCTCATCCTTGACGATCCGTACCTTGCTCTTGAAGACCTCGAACGGCAACCGGGGCGCCCGCTGGGCGTGGATCTCGCGGAGACGCTCTTGGTATCCGTGGTAGTTCGGAGGACCCAGGACGATCTCGTCGAACATCGCCACCAGGGTCCAGACACCCTTCGGCGGATCACACGGCTGGGTCTGGGTCTGGTAGAAGGTGTCGAAGTGGGCCTTCAGCGCATGGCGGACCGCATCGGCCTCGCTCAGCCAGATGCTGTCGTCCAGCGAGCACACGAACAGCCGTTGCGGTGGCTGTCCGTCCCTTCCATTCAGGACCCGGAAGGTCACCTCGTAGCGGTCGGGCTTCTGGACCACCAGGCCGGCCACCTCGAGCAGCGGGTAGGCGCGGCCTCCCAGCTTGATCTGCCGCGCGAGGGAGGAGACGCCGGCAGGATCCGGACGGAGATCGATGTCGACGGGGATCAGTGGCTCGGGAGCCTCGCGACGATCGGGACGACGTCCATCCCGGGGGCGACCTGGATGACCGCCCTCACCGGCCTGGGTGGGATCCCAACGGAGTCCACCGCCACCACCACCGGGTCCCCCCGGCCCTCCTGGACCCCGTCCACCAGGGCGGGGGCCGAAATCACGTCGCGGTCCGCGGTCGGGACGGGGACCGAATCCACCGCCACCACCGAAGCCGCCACCCCCCCTCCCCCCCCCGCGTCCAGGTCCACCCGGACGGGGCGGGCGATTACCGTGGGGTCCGCGTCCGTCCCTGCGTTCCGCGCCCTCGCTGCCGTCGTATTTGGCGTATTTGCTGGCGTTCGCATCGCCGGGGTTCTGGGCCCAGGAGGGAAGAAAGGCCTTCTCCAAGTCGAGGGCGAGGTCGAGGGATTCACTCATATTCTTAAAGGCTCCACGGACCGCCGTGCAGTTTGGTGATGTTCAGAGCAGAAAAAGATGCGGACCGCGGACCTCAAATGCAAGCGCTGGGATTTTGTCGGGAACCCCTTTGCGGGCCGAACTCCCCGAAAGAGGCCTTGAGTGGCGAAACCCCTTGGCTCCAGTACGGTCCCGACCATGCCGGAGCTCCCAGAGGTCGAAGTGCTGTGCCGTAGGCTAGCCCCGCGGCTGGCGGGTCGGATCCTCCAGCGGGTGGAAATCCATCGGCCCGCCTCGATCCATCGTTCATCGACCCGGACATTCACGGGCCACTGCATCGGGAGAGTTTTTGGACCCGTGTCACGACGGGCGAAACGACTCCTCTTCGGACTGAACTCCGATGGCGGGCTTCCGGATGGGTTCCTCCAGATCCATCTGGGCATGACCGGTCGGGTGGCCATCGGGGACAGCGACCAGGAATCCCCAGCCTATCCGGCGGTCACCTTTCATCTCGACCATGGACGACTGGTGTTCTCGGACGCCCGGGGTCTGGGTCGGATCGATCGGGTCTGGGTCATGCCCGAGGGCCTTGGGCCTGAACCCCTGGATCCGGAGTTCACTCCCGGACGTCTGGCCACCGCGCTTGGCAATAGCTCACAGCCCATCAAGGTGCGCCTGATGCATCCCCAATGCCTCGCGGGGATCGGCAACATCTACGCCGCGGAGTGTCTGTTCGAAGCAGGAATCCATCCGAAGCGCCCGACCCGGGATCTTCGGGAGGCAGAGGTCCACCGGCTGCACCGGGCCATCCGCTCCGTGCTGTCCCAGGCCATCCATGTCGGGTGGGCGGCCACCCGGTCCGGGAATCCCGCGAAGTGGACCCTGTTTCATCGGGAGACGAGAGGCCTTGGGTCCGATGGGAAGGGGTCTGGATTCCGGGTTTATGACCGCGAGGGAGCTCCGTGCCCCCGATGCGGCCTGCCAATCCAGAGGATCCGACAGGCATCGAGGTCCACCTATGTCTGCCCGGGTTGCCAACCGCTCAAACCGTGAGGATCCTACTGAGAGTCGGGTTCTTGAAGGTCTGCGTCGCGGTCTGTTTCCCAAAAACGCGTTGACCCGACCCCCTTCCCGAATACGCTGCCCGCTCGTTTTTCTCATCCTGAAACTTAGCAAACGAAATCAAGAACATGCCTGTCAAAGTAGCGATCAATGGGTTCGGCCGAATTGGCCGTCTGGTCTTCCGCGCCATGGTGGAGCAGGGCCTCGTCGGCAAGGAAGTCGAGGTCGTCGCCGTCGGTGACCTCGTCCCGGCCGACAACCTGGCCTACCTCCTGAAGTACGACTCCACCCAGGGTCGTTTCCAGGGCACGGTCAGCAGCAAGAAGAGCTCGCCTGAAAAGGCGGAAGACGACGTCCTCGTCGTCAACGGTGCCGACATCCACGTCGTCAGCGCCAAGTCGCCCGCCGAGCTGCCCTGGAAGCAGTTCGGGGTGGACATCGTGATCGAGTCGACCGGTCTTTTCACCGAGGCGGAGAAGGCCAAGGGCCACATCACCGCCGGTGCCAAGAAGGTCATTATCTCGGCCCCAGGCAAGAACGAGGATATCACGGTCGTGATGGGGGTGAACCACGACAAGTACGACGCCTCCAAGCACCACATCATTTCCAACGCGAGCTGCACCACGAACTGCCTCGCCCCGCTGGTCCACGTCCTCCTCAAGGAGGGCTTTGGCATTGAGGAAGGTCTCATGACCACCGTCCATGCCTACACCGCCACCCAGAAGACGGTGGACGGTCCCTCGAAGAAGGACTGGAAGGGTGGCCGTACCGCGGCCCAGAACGTCATCCCGAGCGCCACCGGTGCCGCGCGGGCCGTCGGCCTCGTCTGCCCCGAAGTCAAGGGCAAGCTTACCGGCATGGCGTTCCGCATCCCGGTCCCGACCGTTTCGGTCGTCGACCTCACTGTGAAGACGGTCAAGGAGACCAGCTACGCCGAGATCAGCGCCGCGATGAAGAAGGCCAGCGAGACCTACCTCAAGGGCATCCTCGTCTGGACCTCCGACGAGGTTGTCAGCACCGACTTCATCCACGACAACAGCAGCTCGATCTTCGATGCAGGCTCCGGCATCGAGCTCAACAACCGGTTCTTCAAGCTGGTGAGCTGGTACGACAACGAGTGGGGCTACAGCAACCGCGTCGGTGATCTCATCAAGATGATCATCGCCAAGGGCCTGTAATCGCAGGTTGATCCTGTTGAACAGCGGCGGACGCCAAGGCGTCCGCCGCATTTTGTGGTCCACGGCTTTCCGGCAAGGGCCTGACGGATCCCCAAGAAGGAGTCCGTGGAGGAAACCAGGGCCAGGTCATCACTCCACTGCTAATCCCTGCCTAGCGGCGCGCGTGGGGTCGCCTTCGCGAGCTGTCGCAGTCGCAACGCTGCCGCCACCCCCTTCTTGGCGGGGTGACGAACGGCGTGTCGGATCAGCCAGTTGCGTTCCTCCGCGGCACTGGAAATCCAGCGTTCGCAGATACCGAAGGCCAGCTCCGGATGGTCCTTCGCGATGTCGCCCAGGTGGTTGGCCACGCTGCGCCGGACGTGTTCCGACGGGTCATCCCGCAGCGCCTCCAGGATCGGGATGACCGGGCTTGGATCCTGGAGGAAGGCGGGAATCCGGATCGCTCAAGGCAGTCGGGATCGGGTGCCTTCGCTGCACAGCCGACGCACGTGCGGATCCGGATCCTGCGTCCATTCCATGAGCCGTGCGAGGGTCCGCGCCGGCCACTGGATGAGGAACAGGCGCAGTGAGAACTCCGCGCTGAAGCGCCGGGTCAGCTCATGCTGGGCGACCATCGAGGTCTCGAACGGATCGCGCCCGCCGTTCTCCGCCGGGTCGAGTCCGTACAACGCGACGAAGGAAACGCGCGGCAGGTAGAAGAATACCCCCAGCCCGAGCCCTTCGGTGCGCGACAGTGCCGGGGTGAGGGAGCGGATCAGGATGGCGACGGCGTCCTCATAGGTGCGTGGCAGATGTCGCCGGAGGATCCGTGCGAGGTGTTCGCCGCGTCGGAGAAGCGACAGCGGACCTAGGCCCTCAAGAGCGTCCCGTTGAAACCCGGCGGCATCGAAGGCCGGATGGACCAGCGCGATGTTGCCGGCGAGACACTCGATGGCCTCGCGGTCGAGGAGCTGGGCGAGGGAACTGCCCTTGAGGATCGAGCGAGGCGCCTCGGGTAGCCGCGGTCCGGCGGTGGCGATCGACGCCGTCTTCGAGGTCCGCATCGACCCACCGTGGCAGTCCTCCGACCCTTGGGCAACGATGCGACCGGTGGCGCAACCGCGTTGCGGTTGGGACGATAGCGTTTGGGGACAGGTCACCCAGGGTGGCCTCGCGGGCTCGACAACCCTGGGCTGGGGGCTGAAATCCCGTTGGGCTTGGGCGGCGTTTGGAAGCTGCGCCCGAGCCGGCCCGCCTTTGCGATGGGCAGCGCCCGAGGACTCGGTCACGCTTGGCCCGTGAGGCCGTTCAAGGCGATCGCGGCGATGTCGGAAAACCGGGTGATTGGATCCGGGGGACGGATCCCCTGGCACCTTCCCGATGACTTCAAGTGGTTCAAGCAGGTCACCATGGGCCAGATCCTGGTGATGGGGCGGAAGACCTATGAGTCGATCGGACGTCCGCTTCCCGGTCGCCAGACGATCGTGCTGAGCCGCCAGGGCTTTGCGGCCGATGGGGTGCTGACGGTTCCTGACGTAGACTCGCTCCTGCGGCGGGTCCAGGACGATCCCAGGGAGGTTTTCGTGGCGGGAGGCAGCGAGATCTACCGGCTGCTCCTGCCCTCGTGCGGGGAGGTTTTGCTGACGCGGGTCCGTCGCGTGGTGGAAGGGGATGCCGTCTTCCCGCCGTTCGAGGCCGACTTCCGAATGGCGGGCGTTGTCCTTGAGCATCCCGACTTCGTGGTGGAGCGCTACGAGCGGATCGACGCCGCGACGAATCCCCCGGTCATGCCTCGGACAGCGCTCCCATGAGGCGTCTGTTCCTCCAGGGTTTCGCATGTCTGATACTTGTGTCCGGTCCCGCCGCCTGGGCGGAGGCGCGCCTGGTCTCATTCACCCGATGGGATGCCTTCACGGTTTCGACGGATCCGAAGACTGGGGAGACGCTGCTGGAGTCGGGGGGGCTGGAACCCGGGGTGCCATGGAATCGCATGGTGGCCTCGTGGAATGCCGTCCCACCCCTGGCGGTCGCCGTGGAGGTGTGTCCGGCGTCCACGGGGGACGGTCGTTTCTTCTCGTTCGGACGCTGGACCGCCCAGCCGGCAACCCCCTCTGATCGGTCGAGCATTGGAGATCAACGGGAGGCCGGGGCCCGGATGGATACCGACACCCTGATCCTGTCCCAGCCGGTCGGGGGGTTTCGGGTCCGTATCCGGATGGGTGGTCCGAAGGAGTCCCTCAAGCGTCTCTCGCTGGCTCTCAGTCGGTCGAAGGCGCCGTCGGTGGAGTCCACCGATCGAGCGGCCTGGGACCGGGTCCTGGAGGTTCCGATCCGCAGCCAGGCGGACCATCCGGAGGGCGTCACCAAGTGGTGCAGTCCTGCCTGCACCGCCATGCTGCTGTCGTTCTGGGCCGATCGGGAGCGGCGTCCGGAATGGCGGCGGGACATTCCCGAGGTGGCCCGGGGGGTCTTCGATCCCGGCTGGGGCGGCACCGGCAACTGGTCCTTCAACATGGCCTACGCAGGGGCCGTGCCGGGCCTCAACGCGGCCGTGGCGCGGTTCCGCGGTTTGGCGGACCTCGAGCAGTGGGTGGCTGCCGGTGCGCCCGTGGCGGTGTCCGTCAGCTACGCCCAGCTCCAGGGCAGGGCGACGGCCGAGCCCGACGACGGCCATCTGGTCGTGGTGCGCGGCTTCACGGCGACCGGGGACGTTCGGATCAACGATCCCGGGGTCCGACGTGAACGGGTGCAGAAGGTGATTCCCAGGGCGGACTTCGCCCGGGCGTGGACGTATTCCGACCGGACCGTCTACCTCGTCTGGCCGGACGGATTTCGTCTCCCGGACGGCCCGGTGTTCCCGCGCTGACGGAGATTTGGCTGGTCCGGGTCTCGGGGTTTGGATGCACTAGGAAGCATGAATCCCCGGAAGGCCTCCCACGGAGGAACCGCGTTCACCCTGATCGAACTGCTCGTGGTGATCGCCATCATCGCGATCCTCGCCGGCATGCTTCTGCCGGCCCTCGCCAAGGCAAAGGCCAATGCCCACAAGACGCTGTGCATGAGCAACGGCAAGCAGTGGGGGCTCGCGGTCACGCTCTATGCCGGGGATTTTGGCGACAGCTTCCCCGACAACAGCCGAGGCGCGGGGTTCAGCTGGATGACGGCGTCGATGAGCAACTTCTGGAACGGCTACCTTATCAAGAACCGCCGCACCTCCGCCCAGTACGTCCGCCCCAACAACGACGTGCTCTTCTGTCCGACTGACCTCTGGCACCGCGCCGCGGAGAAGGGGATGATCACCACCGACGCCACCGAGCAGCTCATCGGCTATTTCTACCTGCCCGGACGCAAACGCGGGGATCCCGACGTGACCACGGGGGCGCAGGGGACCTCGGAGTGGTTCTTCAAGTCCAAGCTCAACGGCCCCTATCGAATGGCCCCGATCCTGATCGACCGGCTCCAGGCCCTCGGCCCGAAGACGACCAACATGTATGATCCGAAGCTGAACTGGTTCACCGACTACAACGGCAAGAAGGTCCCGACGGCCGTCCACCGGATCGCCCGGGGTGCCCCCGAGGGCGGGAACTTCACCTTCGAGGACGGCCATGTGGAGTGGATCAACGGCAAGAAGGTGTCGCTCGGGTCCGACTACTCCGGCTGGGAGCTCTTCTTCAGGATTCCCGTGTCCGTCGACGCCCCGTGACCCGTCGCGAAGGCTGACGACGTGGTGTCCGCGCGGTTCGCCTCGGCCGGGTCCCGAACGTCGCCACCACGGGACGGTGATCGGAGGCCCGTGACCAGCCAGGAACGGCGGGCACATGGCTCGACTCCGGACGCCAGAACGGCCGCAGGGCGGGGCTCACCAGGATGTAGTCGAACCGCCCGTAGCTGTCCTCCTTGGCGTAGTGATGGGTCCAGGTCGCGGCGTCACTCGGATCGGAGTTGTCCGCCGGGTCGATGACCCCACGTTCCCTGGGACGCAGGTCGAACAGGGCCTTCGGCCCCCGTGATCGGAGAAACCGCAGTGCCCGGCTGTCCTGATGGTCGTTGAGGTCCCCGGCCACCACGATCCGCGCCTCGGGATCCCGTCCGAGCAGCGTGTCGACATGCTGTCGCAACATGCGCGCCTCCGCTTCCCGGATCGAGGCCTCGGAGGGGGTGCCGGTCTCGCGTTTGGATTTCAGATGGGCGGCGAGAAGGGTGAACCGGAAGCGGTCAGGCCCCTCGATCTCGACCTCGACCATCCCACGGCTGGTCCGGAGCAGCCGTCCCTCGGCGAGGATCGTGTCGTTGCTGTGGGATCGCCGGGACACGAACGGGAACCGGCTCAGTACGGCGACGGCAATCACCGGGTCCGATCCCCAGACGATTTCGCGATGCGGCAGGGGGATTCCGACACCGGCCAAACGCGCCCCGAGGTCCTCCAGCGCCCCGGCTCCGCCGATCTCCTGGACCACCAGCACGTCGGGCTTCAACGGTTCGAGGATCTGGATCACCCGGTCCCGCCGGTCCGCAGGCTTGGCTCCGCGCGGGGGCACGGACTCCAGCAGATAGTTCTGCAGGTTGTAGGTGACGAGGGTGACGGTCTCCGCACCGTCGAGACGGAGGAGGAGGACGAACAGAAGCCCAAGAACCCGGGCGAGGATTAAGCCGTTCATCCCGCCATGATGGCGGACTCCAGAGGGGAACGGGATCCCTAGAAATGGGGAGGGTACCGACTGGACGCGATCGCGTCCCGCCTACCAGGGGAATGTCAGTTCGAGGGGCTCGGGCGGCAGGATGCGGAACAGCCTCTGGAGGGAGGCCTTGAAGCTGTTGAACGTGATCCGGTCGGTCTCGGCCCCTTCGAAGGTCCAGTAGGGCTGCCATGGGCCTTCCATGCCGGAGTCCGAGTATTCGAGCCGGACCTGGTAGCCCCGGGGGACGCGGGTGGACAGCATGACCCCGCGTTCGCCGGAATCGGAGCCCCCCTCGAGGATCACCAGCGGTTCTGGTTCGGGGAGGGTCTCGTCGTCCCCGAGTGTCAGGACCGTCGAGCCGAGTCCCGGCATGATCGTGGCCCCATCATCACTCGATTCCACGGTCAGCGTGAGGTCCTGGGTTCCGTCCGCGGTCGTGTTGTTGACCAACAGGATCCGGTGGAAGATCTGTGACTCGCCGGGTCCGAACCGGGCCGTCTGGCGGGTCTCGCCCCCGAGGATCGCCAAGGCCTCGGGCCTGCCCTCGAGACGGAACGTGACGGTCGAGGCATTCCGGGTGTTGAGGGTCCTCCAGAGGCGGATCTCGACGAAGCCCCGGGGCGAACCCTCGTTGGCCGAGAACCGTGGGGAGACGAAGCCCACCTGTCCCGGATTGAGATCCTCGAGCAGGGTGATTTCCATGCGGACCGGCGGGTTGGTGCTGCCGACGATCGAGAGCTCGAACACCGCCGTCTCCGTCCCCTCGTTCACCTCGTCGAGGATCAGGGGGAGGGCGAGGAACCCGGAGCCGAACGCTGCCGGGACCTTCATCTCGAGGTTTTCCAGACTGAAGTCCTCCCCCGGGGTTGCGGTGCCACCCACGAATGCCGCCCGGACCGTCACTTCCTGCGGACTGTAGAAGGGAGCCTTCACTTGGAAGAACAGGGGGATGTACGCCTTGTTCTCCGGGATCTCCAGCGTCGCGTAGCCCACCGTGAGCGTGACGTCCGACGCGGTCAGTTCCGGAAATGGGTTCGGGTCACCCCCGCCGTCCCTTTGGGCCATGACCGACGGGAGCCCGAGCACCAGGATGACGCCAACCAGGATCACGGTCCGGAGCACCCGTCGGGTGATGCACGTGGGGGAGGTCTTCAGGCTCATGCTGTGTTTTAGGGTGCCGGTTCGGGATGTGGAAGAACAGAACCTTCGATTCCATGGTTGTCCACCTGGTGCCAGGCTTAGCCCCAGGTCCTGGATGAGGTCGGATCAACACGAATCCCGGGCCGCGTTGGGGAGCGGATGGGGAAGGGGACCCAACAACCCAATTTCCATCAAATGGTTTCTTGCGTGAGGGTTCCGGCTTTCGTCAGTCTCCAGAATCCGCGTGGTCCCGGTGTCGGGTCCCTGCGAATTGCATGGCGAAAGAAGAACCCATTGAGTTGATCGGGACCGTGACCCAGGTGCTGCCGGGCACGATGTTCCGCGTCCAGTTGCCGAACGGCCACGTGGTCCTGGCGCACATCTCCGGGAAGATGCGCAAGAATTTCATCCGGATTGGCGTCGGGGACAAGGTGCAGGTCGAGATGTCCCCCTATGATCTGGGCAAGGCCCGGATCACCTTCCGTCAGCGGGCCTGATCGGGCTCCACCACGCGGGCTCCACTCCGGCAAGGCCACGTGCCTTGGACGGGGCGCCGGGCTAGTGTCCGCGCTAGGGTCTGGGTCCGAGGTTGGGCCCAGATTTTTTGGGTGCCCCTCCCCCCGCGTCCCTCTACTCCGTGTCCGGAACCTCGAGCTGGAACGCCGGGATCCGGGCCACGACCGGTCGGCCCTGTCCATCCTCCCCGATGAAGGACCCCTCGGCCCTCGCGTTGCGGCTTTGGATCGTGTGGTAGCTGTTGTAGCTGAACTTCCCCCCGGGAGCGATGGTCGGCTGCTGGCCCACCACACCATCTCCCTCCACGACGAGCCTCGATCCGTCGCCGTGGGTCACCACCCATTTGCGTCCCCGGATCGTGACCGGACCAGGACCCTCGTTGTGGATCGAGAGGAAGTAGACGAAGGCGTGGGGACGTCCGTTGGACTGCGCCGGATCCAGCCTCTGGTAGAGGAGACGATCCAAGGTGACCCGCAGTCCCAAGGTCTCCGTCCGTTCCGTCGTTCCAGCCATAGACCAAGGGTAGCGCGGAGAGGGGACCGGACAAGCGCCGAGCTGGAGAAGAGAGGAGGAAAGGCCAGTCCTCTCTGTCGCTGACCGTGCGTGCCTTTTCACTCCACCGCGTCCCCAAAAACTTCACCCTAGCGCGCCGGGTGAGGCGCCGCCTATCGTCTCCGGGCTATGTTCGAAGTCACGCGCGCCAACCTCGACGCGCTGTCGTCCAAGGTGGTGCAGCTCCGGAAGTTCCTCGATGTCCCGAACGCCCAGAGGCGGATCCAGGAGTTCGAGGCGCAGATGGCCGGCGACACCTTCTGGAACAACCAGGAGGCCGCGAAGAAGGTCATCGAGGAGTCCAACACGCTGAAGAAGCGGGTCGAGCCGCTCCTTGGATTTGAGCGCCGACTGGAGGATGTCCTCGTGCTGCTCGAACTCGGCGAGGCCGAGCCGCCGGCAGGACAGGATGCCGTGCAGAAGGAGGCCGACGCCGAGACCGCGTACATCGGGCGGTCCCTCGACCGATTCGAGCTCGAGGTGCTGCTGACCGGTCCCCATGACGCCCGGAATGCGATCTTCAGTGTCCAGGCCGGTGCGGGTGGAACGGAGGCCCAGGATTGGGCGGAGATGCTCTCGCGGATGTACGGACGCTGGTTCGACCTCCGCGGATGGAAGTGGGAGGTCACCGATGCGCTGCCCGGGGATTCCGCGGGGCTCAAGAGTGTCACCTTCCGGGTCGAGGGCGAGAACGCCTACGGCTTCTGCAAGGCCGAGCGTGGCGTCCACCGGCTCGTCCGGATCTCGCCGTTCGATTCCAACAAGCGACGCCATACCAGCTTCGCCAGCGTCGACGTCATCGCCGAGCTGAGCGACATCTCGGAGAGCGACATCGTCATTCCGAAGAGCGAGATACAGCGCGACACCTTCCGATCCGGCGGCAAGGGCGGCCAAAACGTCAACAAGGTCGAGACCGCGGTCCGCCTCACGCACATCCCCACCGGACTTGTTGCGGCCTCCCAGGCCCAGCGCAGCCAGGCGCAGAACGAGGCCACCGCCATGGGCATGCTGATCTCAAAGCTCTACGCCCTGAAGCTCGACCAGGCCAAGGGGGAGATGGAGCGGTTCTACGGCGAGAAGGGCTCGGTCAGCTGGGGCAACCAGATCCGCAGCTACGTCTTCCAGCCCTACCGCATGGTGAAGGATCTCCGCACCGGGGTGCAGACCAGCGATGTCCAGGGCGTCATGGATGGCGACCTCGATGCCTTCGTGAACGGCTGGCTCCGCGCCGGATGTCCGCTCAAGCGGATTCCGGGGCTTAAAGACGACGAGGACTGAACCGGAAACGCGATCCGACCCGTTCCATGACGATCCTCGACACCATCGTGGTCCAGAAGCGGCTCGAAGTCGCCCGACTTCCCGTTGGACCGGTTGCAGCACACCAGCTTCGCGGCGCGATCACCCGGCGCGGCGACGGGGTCCGGGACTTCTTCGGTGCGTTGGTCCATCCGCGCTCCGGCGATGTCGGGTTGATCGCCGAGGTCAAGAAGGCCTCACCGAGCCTCGGGGTGATCTGTCCCGACTTCGATCCGGTCCGGATCGCCCGCACCTATGAGGCGGCGGGAGCGAGCTGTCTTTCTGTCCTCACCGACGAGAAGTTCTTCCAGGGGTCCCTTGAGTATCTCCGGCAGATCCGTGGGGCCGTGGGGCTCCCGTTGCTGCGCAAGGATTTCATCGTCGACGAGCGGCAGATCCTCGAGGCCATCGAGTGGGGTGCAGATGCCATCCTGCTGATCGTCGCCATCCTGGACGACGTCCAGCTGTCGCATTTTCATGCCCTCGCGGATGCGGCGGGATTGACCGCACTGGTGGAGGTTCATGACGAAGCGGAGCTCGAACGTGCCGTGCGGTGTGGGGCGCGGTTGATCGGGGTGAACAACAGGGACCTGAAGACCTTCAAGGTGGATCTCGGCACGGCCGAGCGGCTCGCGGCCCGGATCCTGGATCTGATCCAGGGTACGGAGGAGCGCCTCGCGCATCTGTTGGTAGCCGAGAGTGGCATCCACACCCGGGCGGATGTGGAGCGACTGCTGCGGTGCGGCGCCCGCGCGATCCTGGTGGGCGAATCGCTGATGAAGTCCGGCGACATCACCGCCCAGGCGGGACGTCTGCTGGGTCGGTGAGACACCCACGCAGCGACGCGGAGGCCCGGGGGAAAACCAGGGCGACTGGGAGGATGGGAAAGAGGGGTGGAGGAGGGGGAAGAGGCCAAACGGGGACGGTCCTATTCCTCGTCCGTGGCCAGAGCCTCGAGATCCTTCTCGGCCTGGGCCAAGGCCTCCTCAGGCGGAGTCTCACGGAAGATGACTCCCATGAGCGCCGGGAAGAAGGCGTCGACCATGTGGCAGCACCTCAGCAGAGCCACCTCCGCCCGCTGCACGTCCACGGTGTCATCCCGTGAGTCCAGTTCCTGCCGGAACCGGATCTCGCCGTCGCTGAAGTCCATGACGAAGCGCCCCAGCCGCAGGTTCCAGTTCACCCGCGTGAGGAAGTCCGAGACGGCGGTGCGGCGGTCCGCCGGGACCGGTACGGGCAATACGGCGTCGAGACGCAGGAAATCCTTCTCCTCCCCCGTCAGGAACGACACCGCCAGCCGGAGATGCTTCAGCGTCATGTGGACGACAATGCCCTCGCCGTCCCCGATGGGGTGCACGATGAGACCTTCGTGGATGAGGTGGTCGTTGATGGAGCGGATGGTGGAGTTCATGTCGTGAGGTGGGAATTTCTGTCGAGGACGTCTGCCGGGACGTCAACTCGAACCGCGGGAAGACTGTAGCACAGTCCTGTGACGGAACCTGTCACAGGAACACGGCGGGAGCCGGATCGATGGTGTCCGAACCCGGTCCCGCGGGGTCTGTGGACCTCAACGGAAGGCCCTTCGATCCTGGAAGGGTGGCCCGGTTTGGCGGGGTCTTCGGACAGGGAATCGAGGATCCATGACCCAGCGGTCGCGGCGGTGCCCCCGACTCGTTTCAGGGCAGGGGCGATCCCCGAACTGCGGGGACAGCGCTTCGTGGGGTCACCGATCCTGCCTCTCAGGGTCGGCAGCTTTGATGACAAGAATGACCTCCTTGGCTTTCCGTCGGACGACCAGAACCACGTCCTTTTCGGTGTCGACCTGTTGGATCGCCGTCCTGAAATCGGCCGGGGATCCGATGCCCTGGTGATTGATCTCGGTGATGATGTCGCCGTCCTTGAGTCCGGCCTTTGCGGCGCGTCCCTCCTCGGGGAGGTCCAGGACCATCGCGCCGCCGTCGATCCCCTGTTCCTTGGCCTCCGCCTCGCTGAGCGGCTTGAGGACCATGCCCAGGAAGCGCGGCGGCCCTGACTTCTTCCGGGGCTCGCCGTTCGAGGCGAGATCGTCGGGCATCGGCTGCGGCGATACCTTGCTGGTGAAGGTCTTGTCGGCGCGGTGGACCTCGAGGGTCAGTTCCGTCCCGGGGGCCTTGCGGGTGACGACGGCCCGGAGTTCCGCGGGGTTCTTCACCGGGCGTCCGTCGACCGAGGTGATGATGTCGTTCGGCTCAAGGGCGGGCTTGGCTTCGCTGGCTGGACCTGAGGGGACGATGCGGGTGATCACGACGCCGTCGGCCAGGCCCGGGACGAGCGTCTGGACCTTCTCGGATTCCCGGAGGGCGGCGATGTTGACCCCAAGCCAGGAACGGACGAAGCGGCCCTCCTTGATGAGTCGGGAGCTGATCTCCCGGGCCAGGTTGATCGGAACCGAGAAGCTGATGCCGGAGTTGAGACCCCGGATCATCGAGTTCACTCCGATGACCTCGCCCTCGATGTTCACCAGCGGCCCCCCCGAGTTGCCCGGGTTGATGCTGGCGTCCGTCTGGATGAAGTCCTGGTCCATCAGCCCGCCCCCCATCCCCAGCGGCACCACCGAGTTGCGGCCCTTGGCGCTGATGTGGCCGAAGGTCACGGTGTAGTCGAGGCGGAACGGGGCACCGATCGCGATGGCAAACTCGCCGACCCGGACCTTGTCGGAATCGCCCAACCGGGCCTTCGGGAGGTCGGCGGGCGGGTTCCTGAGCTGGAGGACGGCCAGGTCTGACTGTTCATCGGTTCCCTTGACCTCGGCGTCGAACTGGCGGCCGTCGCGGAGGCGGACGCGGATCCGTTCGGCCTGCTCGACCACATGGTGGTTGGTGAGGATGCGCCCCTCGGAGTCCATGATGATGCCGGATCCCTGGCCGTTGTATTCCGGGGGTTCCTGTGACGTGGAGCTGCGATCGCGTTTCCGGAAGCGTTCCGGGACGAAGTTGAACCACGGATGATCCGGCGGGACGGCCATCTCGTCCTCCTCGCGCTGGGCGACATCGATCACCACCACTGCCGGCGAGACCTCGTCGGCGACCTCTTTGAAGGCCTCGTTGAGGATGCGGGCGAATTCCCGGGCCTTGCTGGGCGGCTTGGGGGCGTCTTCTCCGAAGCAGGCGAGGGAACCCGCCATCACCAGCGACACCATCGACGTCCGGGAGAGATTCATGACGGGAGGTTACGGCCGTGTCCCCATCGTGCAACCGCGGAGGGCCCGGGCGGGGGGCGGGCGGGGGGCCTGGGTGTCCTCTCGCCAACTCCCGGTTCCAGCCGATTGACCCCCGGGTGGGCGGACCGATAGCGTGAAGACCATGCTTCCCGTGATCGAACAGCTCCTTGTCCTACAGGATCGTGACCGCACCCGCCTCCGGCTGCAGGGGGAGCTGTCGGGAATCCCGCAGCAGCGAAGATATCTCGAGACCAAGCTCGCCCAGGCCGCCGCCGCCGCCGAGCAGCGCAAACAGCGGCTCATGCACCTCGAGAGCGAACGCAAGCGGCTCGAGCTCGAGGTGAAGACCAAGGAGGACTTCATCCGGAAGATCGAGACCCAGCAGGGGACTACCAAGAACAACGACGAGTACAAACGCTGCACCCACCAGATCGAGACCACCCGGACCGAGATCAGCGGGATTGAGGACCAGCAGCTGGTGCTCATGGAACAGACCGAGGCCGCCGCGAAGGAACTCGCCGAGGCCGACAAGGTCGCCGCCGAGGAGAAGGCCCTGATCCAGAAGCAGGTCACCGACATGAACGCCCGCGAGGGCAACCTGAAGGTGGATCTGGAACGCGTCCTGGCCGACCACGCGAAGCTGGCCGCCGGAGTCGACCCCGGGATCCTCGCCCGCTACAGCCGCCTGATCGACAAGCGTGGCGACAACGTCGTAGTGGGCGTTGCGGGCGTCAGCTGCGGCGGATGCCACATGAAGCTCCCCCAGCAGGTCTTCTTGGAGGCCAAGGCCCAGAAGGATCTCGTCTACTGTCCCAACTGCACCCGGATCCTCTACTACACCCGGGATATGGAGCCGTGAGGGTGGGGTGGCACGCAATCCGCCCAGAGCGGTTGTGGGGTGGGTAGGATCAAGTGAGGTGCCTCAACTTTTTGTGGCGCCTGTGTCTCAGAACAGGGGTTACCAGGAGAAATTCCGTCCGATCCCGAACCCGACCAGCACTCCGCCCATCACGGCGAGGCTGACCGGATGGGTGGAGGGGTCGTTCCACCAGCGACCGGTCCATCCCCCCCGGAGCCCGCGGAGGGTCCACCAGGCGGCGAGGGGCAGGGTGGCTACCACGAGGGGATTGAGCTGCCAGGCCCGACGGATCTCGCCCGTGAGCAGGGCGTGCACCGCACGGGTCCCCCCGCAGCCCGGACACCGCAGTCCGGTCATCTCCTGGAGCCAGCACCTCGGAAAAACGAGCTGACCGGCCGGCTCGACGACGGCCAGAACCGTCAGAACCCCGAGTCCCAGGAGTCCCAGGATCACGGTGAGGGTGCGGTTTGGGGTCAGGCCCTCGGCGACCGGCGGAGCGGGGATCTGGGGTGGGGCCGACACGTCAGCGGAACGACTGCTTCACCTCCGGGCGATTGAGCATCAGAAGGGCCCAGACGCCGAAGGGGATCGAGACGCAGCAGCAGCATTGGCAGGGGATCAGGGCAAAGGTCGCCGCCGCGAGAGCCAGGTTCCGGTTCTCCAGGCGTCGCATCGCCAGCGCTCCGGCGATCATCACCCCGTTGATGACCACGCCAGCCAGGCCCCGAGCGTAGTCGTGGAGGCCCAGATTGCGGGACAGCTCGGTCTTCCACAGGCCCAGCTGATCGGTTGGAACCGTGGCCGGGAGGGTGGACGTGGCCCGGACCAACGCGTCGATGAGCCAGTCCCGGGCAACAAAACCCGACAGGGTGATCACCAGACCGACCGTTCCCATGAGCAGGAGGGCGAGGGACGGGCCCTGCAGGAGTCGTCGGGCCCGTTCCGGGTCGGCCGCCGGTACCCCGGAGCCGGTCTGGGGTGATGTCGCCGGTTGGGACTGCAGGGCGGCGGCGAATTCCGGGAACTGGTCCAGCGGACGCCAGGTCGGGTCGCCCTCCTTGCAGGCCATCGAGAACCGGTTGAGACGGTTCTCCGCGATCCATTCCCGGAGCTGTCCCTCCGAGATCGGGCCGTATTCCTTGAGGTCTGATCCTTGGACGCGATACATGGCAATCGGGTTGCGCTCTGGAATCGGGTCGGGACTCAGTGTCCCTCGTGGGCCGGGTCCCGATACCGGTAGAGCATGGCGACGATGAGGAAAGCGCCCGAGACGCCGAAGGTGAACAGGGCGTACATCAGGAACCGTCCCGGGGTCACCGAGGCGTCATGGCTCCCGGCCCCGCCCAGCTTCGTGATGAGGGCCACCAGTCCGTTGCCGGCCGCCACGGTCAGGAGCCAGAAGCTCATGATGATGCTCTTCATGCTCTTGGCCGCCTGGGTGTAGGCGAACTCCAGGCCCGTGGTCGACACCAGCACCTCGGCGGTCGTGATGATCACATACGGCACGGACTGCCACAGGACGCTCAGCTGTTCTCCGCCTTCGATCCGCCGCTGGATCCAGGCCACGACCAGATAGGAGGTGGCCGCGATGATCATGCCCAGCCCGATCCGGCGCAGCGGCGTGATGAGGCGTCCGCACAGCGGGTACACCACCCCGGTCAGCAGTGGGACGAGGAGCATCACCAGGAGGGGGTTGAGCGACTGCATCTCCTCGCCACCGATGGAATAGCTTGTGGAGAGCTGGACGGGGGTCATGCGCTCGGCCTGGAGGATCCAGGTCGACGAGTGCTGATCGAACATCGCCCAGAAGGGCGGGATGAGGGCGAAGATGCTGAGCACGGGCAGGACCGACTGGGCGGCACTGACCTCCTCGGCCGAGAAGCGTCCACGGGCGCCCTCCCAGAATCCGCGTCCGGGTTGGCGGTGGCTCAACGCCTCCCACAGCACGCGGAAGAACCCGGCCGACCGGGTCTCGGAGGCAGGCGGGACCTTGGTGTAGCGGTGGCGGCCGGACCAGAAGATGAGGGTGGCGATGCCCATCAGGACCCCGGGGATCCCGAAGGCCCATCCGTAGCCGTGGTGTTTGGCGATGAACGGGATGGTGAGGAACGAGAAGAAGGAGCCGAAGTTGATCGAAAAGTAGAAGGCGGCGTAGGCCTTCTGGTAGAGCCGCGTCTTCCCGGCTGGGAACTGGTCGCCCATGAACGCGGAGACACAGGGCTTGATGCCGCCCGCACCGAACGCGATCAGGGCCAGTCCCGCCCAGAGCATCCAGGTCCGCGACTCGAGACTGGAGGTCAGATCGCTCAGGGCGAGGACCCCGTGTCCGGCGCAGTAGAAGAGGGAGATCCAGAGGATGGTCTTGTAGCGACCCCAGAGCCGGTCGGAGATGTAGGCCCCGAGCAGCGGCATGAAGTAGTTCGCCATGATGAAGAGGTGGATCCACACCGTGGCGGTGTCCTTGGTGAGTCCGAGGCCGCCGCGGACGACCTCGCCGGTGATGTAACCGGCGAGAATCCCCTTCATGCCGTAGAAGCTGTAGCGTTCGCAGGCCTCGTTCCCGATGATGAATTTGACCTGCGAGGGCCAGCGGTCGGTGGACGGGCCAGATGCAGAGGGAGTGGTCACGGTGCCGCGAGTATCCCGGGACCAGCGACGCGGCAAAGTCCAAAGAGCAACGTCCGTGTCAGCGGCAGAACAGGTGGGTACCGCAGTGCCCTGCGGCACTGGGCGCGGGAGTGCCCACCACGGTAGGGATGGGTCCCGCCCGTCCCCCATTTTCCCGCGAGCCTGGAGGCCATCCGGTGGGCCGGCCGGTGTGTCGTGCCGCCTCGGCAGATCCCACCGCCTCGCCCCCCCCGTTGGATCTCGGAGGGACGCGATTCAGCCCTCCAGAATCCGGGCTACCGGTGCCCTCCGTCTCCACCGTGGTAGATTCCTGATCGACGCAGATGAAACAGGATCCAGCAGAGTTCCTCCTCGTAGCCGTTGCGGGTCGGGTACCGCGGGCCGGTGTCGGGCTGGTCCGTCCGGATCGCGAAGGCCCCCCGGTTGAGTGCCGCGTTGGGCACATGACTCGGCAGGTCCTTGATGAAGATGAAGAAGTCCGGGGCGTCCGCACCCTCTGGAATCGACGCCCGGGTCGGTTGGAACCGGTGGGATTTCCACGTGAAGCGGAGGCCCCCCGCCAGAATGACCTCGGCGTTCCAGCGCCAGTTCCGCTCCTCGCCGGTCAGGACCAGTCGGTCGGCAGCGGTTCCCCGTAGTCGAAGGTGTCGCCGTTGTCCCAGGAAACCGGGGCGCCGCCGATCTCGGTCAAGGTGGCATTGAGCGGCACGGGAATCCGGCCGAGGCTGACGCTGGCGGTGACCCGCTTGCCGAATTCCGTTTCCCGGACGAGTCCACAGGCGACGGCGGCGATGGAGTTCCACGGCACGACCAGTTCCCGGCCCAGTGGGTCGAGCGGAACGAAGCCATCCACCCGACACGAGGCGAATTGGATCCGCTTCGCAGTGGGCAGGCCGGGCCAGTCGGAGTCCTGGACGACCTCGACGGGCACCCCCTCGGCGGCGAGAAACGCCTGGAGGCTCAGTGCGGGCTCGTGTTCGAGGCCGCGGACCAGCACGCCGAAGGCGTCCCGGACGAATCCATGGGCGTCGAACGCCGGGAAGACGCCGCTGGCCTGAAGGGCCCGTTGCACGGGTTCGAGGGCCGGCGGATCGATTGAGGTCTGGACGAGGTGCCACGCCATGGGGTTGAGCCTCCTGGAAGGTGGTCCTGGCTGACAAGGGCTCGGAGGGGCTCCGGGTGCGCCCTGACAGGATCCTTGAGAAGCCCCGGAGGAATCCCGGGTTGCCCCGGGTTGAATCGTTTGCGGCTGGCAGGCAGGATTCCGGGGTCGTGATGCTGCCGCTGTACGGGATTCTGTTGCTGCTGTGGGTGCTGGCGGCCGCAAGCTTCTTCTTCGCGGCGGCCGAGACCGCCTTCTTCTCTCTGGCCTCGTGGCGGGTCCGTCAGCTCATCGACAAGGATCCAAGAAGGGGCCCCAGGGTGGCCGACCTCCTGAGCCGGTCCGATGACCTGCTGGCCACGCTGGTCCTCGGCAACGCGGTGGCGAACTTCCTCCTCATCGCCGTCGTGTTGGTGGTGACCGTCGACACCGGTTGGGAACAGATCGTCTGGGAGCTCCTGCTGCTGGTGGTGCTGGTCGTCGGCTGCGAGGTCGTGCCCAAGGCTCTTGCCGTGCGATCCCCGGAGTGGTGGGCCCTGCGGCTGGCACGGGTCCTGGGCTGGATGGTCCCCGTGTGCCGTCCGATCCGGCAGGTCTCCCAGGGGTTCGTCCAGGGCGTCCTTCGTCCGCTCGTGAAGGGGGGCATCCCGCTTCCCGTAGGCGTCTCGGATGAGGAGTATGCCGACCTCGTCGATCTGGCCCACCAGCATGGGGCGCTTGGGACCCAGGAGCGGGAGATCATCCTGAGAATTCTGGCCCTCGAGCACCGCACGGCACGGGACGCCATGCGACCGCGGGCCTCCGTGGTGATGTTGTCCGACGATCTTGAGATGGACGCGCTGCGGGTCGCCGCCCGTCGATCCCGTCACCATCGGATCCCCCTGTACGACGAGACGCCCGACACGATCGTGGCGATCCTGAACACCCGTCAGTTCCTGCTGCATCCGGAGGCCGGCCTCGACGAGGCGCTGGAGTTCCCCTCGTTCGTCCCGGAAAGCATGAACCTCCTGACGCTGTTCCAGGCCCTGCAGAGCCAGCAGCGTGGCATGGCGCTGGTCCTGGATGAGTTCGGGGGGATGTCGGGGCTCATCACCATCGAGGACATCCTCGAGGTGGTGGTGGGACCGATCCGTGGGGAAGGGGAGGCGGAGGGGTTCGTGATGGAGCCGCTGGGACCGGGACGTTGGCGGACCAGCGGGGCGATGCGCCTCGATGATTTTGTCCGTGAGCATCCGGCGCTGGGAACGGACCCGGATGTCGACACCCTCGGCGGTCTGGTGGTGAAGCTCTGCGAGGTCGTTCCGGCGGTCGGGGAGACGGTGTCGCATCGGGGGCTCCGGTTCACGGTGAAGGCGGCCGATGATCGTCGGGTCCGGGAACTGCTCGTGGAACGGGAAGGAGGGGCGGCATGACCTTTGATACGCTCCAGTGGAGTGCCCTCCTGTCGGCCCTGCTGCTGTCGGCTCTGCTGTCGGGCCAGGAGGCCGCGGCCATGGCGCTGAGCCGACTCCGGATCCGGCAGTGGGTTCGGGAGGGGCGGAGGGGGGCCCGGGCGCTGCAGGTCTACCTCGACCGCCCGGAGAACTTCCTGTGGACCCTGCTGGTCGGCAACACGCTCGCCAACTTCGTCGCGGTGACCCTGGTGGTCGCCTGGCTCTCGGGCCAGTTCAGCCATCGGCCGTGGATCTTCTGGTCCCTCGTCGTGCTGGCGGCCCTCCTGCTGCATGTCGTGGCCGACCTCCTTCCGAAGGCCGTCTGCCGGATGTTCCCGAACCGCCTGGCCCTGCGCCTGGTGTGGCCCTTCCGGGTCGTCCACTTCGTGCTCTCGCCCCTGGTCGCCCTCGTCGAGCTGTTCTCCGACATCTTTCTGCGGGTGGCTGGTGGACGTGCGAACGGCGTGCAGCTCTTCGGAAACCGGGAGGACCTCCGGTCCCAGGTCCTGGATCCCGGGGTCGGGTTGTCGTCCACCGAGAGGAACCTCATCCAGCGTGTGCTGGAAATGCAGTACCGGACCGTCGGCCAGGTGGCCCGATCGTTGTCGATGGCCGACACGGTCTCGGAGGAGACCCCGATCTCGGACCTTCTCGCGCTCTGTCGCGAGCGGGGGCATACCCGGATCCCGGTCTGGGGCGGATCGATGGAGGCCCGTCGGATCGTGGGCGTCGTCAGCCTCAAGAATCTCCTCTACTCGGAGGCGGATCCCGGGACGGCCCGGGTGGCCGACTACCTGCGTCCAGCGCTCTTTCTGGAGGAGTCGATGAGGCTCGAGGAGGCGCTGCGGCGGCTGCAGCGCAGCGGCATGCCCCTGGCCATCGTGGTGGATGCCCAGCGTCGGGAGCAGGGGATCGTGACTCTGACCGACATGCTCCGGGGTGTCTTCGGGGAGGTGATCCTGTGAGTGGCGGCCTTGCAATCACCCTCCTCCTCAAGGCCCTGGTGGCTCTGGGGCTCGTGGCGATGAATGCCTTCTTCGTCGCGGCCGAGCTTGCCCTGGTGAAGATCCGGGACACCCAGATCGACACCCTTGTGGCCCAGGGCAACCGCGCGGCCACGGTGGCCCGACGGCTCAAGTCCAACATCAACGCGGCGATCAGCACGGTGCAGATCGGCATCACCCTGGCCGGCCTCCTGTCGGGGTATTTCGTGGAGCCTCTTGTCCAGTCCGCCCTGGATCCCGTCCTCCGCCTGCTGGAGATCCACCATGTCGCTTGGGTTCATCAGGCCGTCTCGATCGGGAGCTTCGTGGGCATGACCTTCACGCTGATCGTCGTCGGGGAGATGGTGCCCAAGGCCATCGCGCTGAAGGAGACGGTCCCGGTGGTTCTGTTCGTGGCGCGTCCGCTCGGGTGGTTCCATCTGGTGGCCTATCCCCTGATCCGCGCGATCGACGGCACCTCCCGCTGGATTCTTCGGCATCTTGGCGTGGAATCCCTCGAGGAGGAGGTACACAGCTCTGAGGAGCTGCGCCTGCTGTTCAACGCGACCCATCGCCGCGAACGCGGTTCGGAGCTTGGTCGTGAGATCGTCCTCAACTCGCTCGACCTGAGGCACCGGGTCGTCGCCCAGGTCATGCGACCCCGACGTGAGATCACGGTGCTCGACACCCGCCAGACGATCGAGTCGTGCCTCGACTGCGCCGAGCGGAGCCGCTACTCGCGCATCCCCCTGTGCGAGGAGGGGGATGTGGATCGTGCGGTGGGGGTGGTCCATGTGAAGGACCTGTACAGCCTGCGGACCCGGGCGAGGACGGGGGAGGATCTGAGGCCTGTCGCCCGTCGCCTGATCTATGTCCCTGAAACGACCCGACTTGAGCGCCTGTTGCAGCTGTTCCTCGAGCGGCGTCTCCACTTCGCCCTCGTCGTCGATGAATACGGCGGCACCACCGGGATGGTGACGCTCGAGAATGTGCTGGAGGAGCTGGTGGGGCAGATCCAGGACGAGTTCGACCACGAAAAGCCCAGGGTGACGCGTCGCGGAGAGGATGCCTGGGAGCTGGACGCCTCGCTGCCCCTGTTCGAGCTCTCGGAGCTCACCGGGATCCCGATGTCGTCGGAGGGGGCGACGACGATCAACGGCTGGATCACCCAGAGGCTGGGACGGTTCCCGAACCGGACCGACCACATTGCCATTGGCGCCTTCGAACTGTCCGTCGAAGAGCTCGACGGTGTGCGGGTTACCCGGGTGGGACTCCGTCGGGTCAGGGCCTCCGATCCGACCTGAATGCACCCTGGGATGCCCGGGACACGGATCAGCTGCCGGAGGTTCCCCGACGGAGGAGCGGTTCCAGGACGGGCCAGGCGTTGCTGGCGATCATCCGATGTCCTTTCGGGGTCGGATGGATCTGGTCCGGAAGATTCAGTTCGGGAATGCCTCCGACCCCTTCGAGCAGAAACGGGATGAGCGACGCCTTCTGTCCGCGGGCGACCTCCGGGAACAGGGCCTGGAAGCGGTCGGCATAGTCGCGACCCACATTCGGGGGCATCTGCATGCCCGCCACCACGACCTCCGCCTTCGGATGGCGGGTGCGGGTCCTCTGGATGATCGCGGTGAGGTTGCTGCGCGTGGACTCGATCGGCAGCCCACGGAGCCCGTCATTGCCGCCCAGCTCGAGAAACAGGATGTCGACGGGCGTCTTCAGCAGCCAGTCGAGGCGTCGCAGACCGCCGGCGGTCGTGTCGCCGCTGACCCCGCCGTTGATGACGCGGACGGGGAGACCGGACTCCTCCGCCCGCCGTTGCAGCACCGCCGGGAAGGCCTCCTCGGGATCCACCCCGAACCCCGCCGCCAAGGAATCGCCCAGCACCAGCACGGTCTGAGACTTCAGAGGACGCCGGGGTTCCTCGGACTTAGCGGTCTGAGTCAAGATCAAAAAGATCAGGACAAACCACAGGAGCACCAAGGCAGACGGGTAGATTCGCTTTACCTCCGGGATCAACACACGAAACGATGCGGAACTTTTTCGTCATGTCAATGTAACGGGTCATTCAGCGTGAAGTTTTTTGGGGCGTGACCTGTCGGCAAAGCCCGGACCGGGGCTGGACGCCCTTTGGATAAGGCCACCGCCTGTACGACGAGCCCCTCGGAGACGCAATGGCCGTGGCCGGGACCGCAGACTCAGCGTTGCGGTGGGGTCCCGAGGGGGTTCCAGCCGGACCTGAGTCCGATCTCGATGGCCAGGGGGATCAGCTGGAAGGGGGACGTCACGTTCTCGAAGGTGCGGTTGGTCACACCGAGGTCCAAGACGCGGTTCCGGGCCGGATCCCGGGCATCCCGGAAGGTGATCTGGCCGAGGGAGAGCGTGAGGCGGTCGATCCCGGAGAACTGCCACCCACCGGTGATGGGATTGGTCCGGGTCGACCCGGTGCCCCCGACCTGCCCAAGCGCCATCAGGTTAGTCCGCCCCGCGGTGTCGACGTCCACATGCAGCCCGGCGAGATCGAACCGGAATTCGGCGAGGCGTACGGAGTTCGAGCCGGAGGCGGCGGTGTCGTAGCGGACGAAGATCTCGGGAATCTCGACCATTGGTCCAGGACCGAACCCGGGCGGGTTGCTCAGGACGAGGTTCTGGAGGCGCCACGAGGCGTCCGAGAGACCGAGTTCCGACCGGTCGAGGCGGACTCCGACGCCGAGCATCCCGGCGATGGCCTTGCGGAGGGTCCAAGTGACGAGGGTGTCACGGGTCCACCAGAGGATCAGGACGGCACCCGCGAGGATCGCCAGCAGGAGGGCGGCCAGGCGGAGGACGAGGCGGCGGATGCCGATGGGGCTCACGGATGAATGTCCTCGGGGCGAACCTCGAGGCATTCGTCCTGGTCCTCCCAGACCAGCGCCGGAAAGGACTCGAGGAGGTGGGCGACGTGCTGGGTGGCGAGCTCGGCGAGAAGATCCTCCGCCTTCTGGGCCGCCTCCTCGAAGGCCGCGTCATAGTCGGGGACCTTCTTCCGCTGGGTGTCGTCCCAATGCGCGACCTCGTGCACGGGGGCGTATCTCGTGCCCCAGTCGGAAAGCGTCTTATGGGATTCCGGCGGCAGCTGGTCCGGCGGTACCGCGATCTCGTTGCAGTGCAGGCAGACGAGTCCGGAAGTTCCGACATCCCGGGTCAGCAGGGGAAGGAAGGGGGCGCGGCAGCATGAGGAGGCCTGGTATCCGGGAGGGATGTCGACCAGACGCTGCTGCCAGACCTGGCGGTCATGGGCCTGCTGGGCGGCGAGCCGGAAGGCTCCCACGAGCGGATGCGAAAGGCGCCACGGACGCCCCCTCAGCTGACCGAGGGTCTGGGAGCACCATCGGGCCAGCGTCAGGTCGTCGAACTCCCGGAAACTCCGCCCGTATTCCTTCCACAGGCGGTCCAGCGGCGCATCTTCCCTTCCTTCAGGCACGGGGTGAGCGTAGTCGGGGAAGGTCGGGATGGACAACGCGAAGAACGGGGACCGTGGAACCGACGGTTCAGACTGTCGGATGCTTCCACTCCCGGCCGTCGGTGCCCAGGAGGTCGTCCGATGCGGTCGGCCCCCAGGTGCCGGCCAGGTAGAATTCCCGGTTGGTCAGTGGCTTGTCGGTCCATGCCGAACGGATCGAATCGACGATCGCCCAGGCGGTCTCCACCTCGTCGCGACGGATGAACAACGTGGCATCGGCGGCGATCGCCTCGAGCAGGAGGCGCTCATAGGCCTCGGGGGTGTAGGCGCCGAATTCCGTGTCGTAGCTGAACTGCATCCGGACGGGTTGCAGCTTGGTGGCGGCGCCCGGCACCTTTCCGTTGAAGCGGAGGGCGATGCCCTCGTCCGGCTGCAGCCGGAGGGTCAGCGAGTTCGGGTCGAGCCGCACACCGCTCTTGGCCCCGTAGAGGATGTTCGGGGCGGGTTTGAACTGCACCCGGACCTCGCTCGCGCTGACCGGCAGGTTCTTGCCGGTGCGGACGTAGAACGGAACGCCGCTCCAGCGCCAGTTGTCGATCCAGAGCTTCAGGGCGACGAAGGTCTCGACGTTCGACTTCGGGTTGACCTTGGGCTCGCTGCGGTAGGCGGGACGCGTCTCACCGTCGATCTCACCGGCAAAATACTGTCCACGGACCACGTTCCGGGCGATGTCGGCCGGGGTCATCGGGCGCACCGACTTCAACAGCTTCACCTTCTCGTCGCGCACCGCCTCGGCCTCGAGCGAGACCGGCGGCTCCATCGCGACCAGCGAGAGCACCTGAAGGACGTGGTTCTGGATCATGTCCCGCATCGCCCCGGACTCCTCGTAGTAGCCGCCGCGGGAGCCCACGCCGAGCTTCTCGGCAACCGTGATCTGGACGTGGTCCACCGAGTCCCGGGTCCAGAGGTTCTCGAAGATGCCGTTGGAGAACCGGAACGTCAGGATGTTCTGAACCGTCTCCTTCCCCAGGTAGTGGTCGATGCGGAAGATCTGGTTCTCGTGGGCGTGGCGGATCAGCTCCGCGTTCAGCTGCTGGGCGCTGGGCAGGTCGTGTCCGAACGGCTTCTCCACCACCAGCCGCTGCAGGCATCCGCCGTTCTCGCACTTGGTCAGCAGTCCGACCTGGCTGAGATGTTCCGCGATCTCGCCGAACTGGCTCGGGTTGGTGGCGAGGTAGAAGAGGAGGTTGTTCCGCAGCTTCTCGTCGGAGGCGGACTGGATCATCTGCTTCAGTCGACCATATCCGGCGGCCTCGGAGATGTCGGCCTGGCAGTAGTCGATGTTCTTGGCGAAGTCGTTCCAGACGGACTCGTCGACCGTCCGGGTCCGTGAGTATTTGCGGAGGGCCTCGAGCAGTTCGGAGCGGAAGGAGTCCGGGGTCTTCTCCCGTCGGGCGAACCCGATGATGCGGTAGGGCGTCGGCAGGGCCCGCTCCACGGCCAGGTGGTAGAGCGCCGGGATCAGCTTGCGGGCGGTCAGGTCGCCCGAGGCGCCGAAGATCACCACCGTGCTGGGATCGATGGTACGGCGGGTCGAACTGGCACGGGAGGCCAGCAGTTCATCAAGGTGTGAGGATTCGTTCATGCGGGAGTTTTCACGGATGCGGGGTCGGACCTCCGATGGCCCGGCCTTTCAACGCTGGTGAGGATCGACCGAGGCGGGGTCGATCGTATACGGAGACGTGGGTTGGATGAAGGGAATTGGTTGGGATCGGAAGAAGGCGAGCCGGTGCGCGATGAACGCGACGAACAGCGTGGCGATGCCGATCCCGGCAACCCGACGCAGGCGTCGCGTGGTCTCGGAGGACAGCGGCGAGGCCAGCCTCAGCCCCAGCCGCGGTCCGGACTCCCCCTGGATCAGGCTTCGGGTCCTCCCCAGGACTCGCTCCCGGTCGAAACGTCCCGGTACCGTGATGTCCAACCGGAAGAAGCGCGACTCGCAGCCCTGACGCGGACAGTACCCCAGCCATAGTCGCTCCAGTCGCTCGGAAAGCCGGCGATCCGGCTCCCCGCCGTCGTGGAGGGCAAGGTCGCCGAGGTCACGGCCGGTCACGGAGAGGCCACAGGCCACGCACCCGGCGGTCACCCCGGAGGCGAACAGCCGTTCCAGTTCGACCCCTCCGACGCCCGACTCGCCGAGGGACTGGGCCAGTGCGGCGTGGGCTCGGGCGAGGTCCGGGATGGGAACGCGCAATTCAGACACTGGCTCGGCCTGCTGCCTGCCGGTTCCAGTTCCGGTCCCGGTTCCTGGAGGGGTTGGATCCATCAATTCGCGCCGCGGGTCTTATCCCGTGCGCCTTCTGACCGCAATGGTCGTTGCGGGCCGTGTCGTCGTTGGCCGCTTTAGGCCGTTGTGGACCGTCATGGATCCGACCCGGGCCCGGAGGAAGCGGGTCCGCGGCCGTTGGCGTCACCCCCTTTCGGACCTCACTCCAGAATCCAACGGAGGATCACCGCCTCGTCCGGGGCTTCCGGATCGACCTTCAGTCCCCCACCAGCACCGGCGGCGGCATACTGCCGGACGGCCAGGTCCAGGGAGCTGGGGGATTCCCCGACAACCCAGGTCTGGGCGGGGGCCGAGAGGGCGAGCATTCCAGGGAGATCCCCATACTTCGCACCTCCGGGGAGGAAGTCCGGGTCGCGGAAGTCGAGGAGCTTCCCGAAGCGGAAGCCGCGGGTCTCGATCAGAGCCTTCGTAACCTGGTCCCGACACAGGGCGCGCGCCGTGGCGACCACCGGACCCGCCCCGCCAATGCCGACGAGCACGATCCGGGACGACCTCCGCTCGTTGGCACTGATGAAGTCCACCAGGGTCAGGACGTCGTGCACCCGCTGGGCGAACACGCTTGGGTTGTAGCCGAGGGTGTAGGCGGCCGACTCCCGGTTCTCGGCGACCTTGGGGCTTTGACCGAGGGTTTGACCCTCGGCGAGGTACTCGCCCTGGAAGAGCAGGTCGGCCCCGATCACCGTGGCTCCCGCCTCGACGAGGCGTCGCACACCCGGGTGGAGTTCCCCGCCTCCTCCGAAGAGCGGTGCCTTGCCTTGGCCGGTGAAGCAGAGGACCGATGTCCCGGACCAGTTTCTCGGATGGAGGAACACTACCGGTAGTTCCTCCTTCCGGGCCGGATTCCGGAGTGTCCCCGCCATCTCCAGCCAGTCGCCTCGGTCCACCTTTTCGTGGAGATGCCAGTCGACCTTCCCCGTCTCCCGCAGGATGCGTCCGATCAGGACCTCGACGGCACCGCCGGCCTTCGAGCGGAAGTCGTCGGGGGTCGTCCATGAGGCCAGCTGCTCGTGGGCATCGTCCTGCCACATCCGGAGCAGGCGTCGCTCAAAGTCGGGATCGGCCGGTTTGGGTGCCGGGTGTTCGGCATTCCAGACGGTCAGCTCTGCCGGTGTCAGAACCCGGTAGTCGCGCTCGATGACCGGGCTGGGCTGGCCGAGACGGAAGTGCCGGTTGAGCCAGGTGTGGAATGCGGAGCGGGCGACGGCGTTGTAGTTGTGCGGGAAGTGTTCGCCCCGATGCAGCATCACCGCCTCGGGCGCCCCGACGAGCTGGTACGTCTGCCTCAGCTGGGGGAATCCCTTCATGGCGAACTCCCGGGTCCAGTCGTCCGCCGTCGTGAGTCCCTGGGGCCTTGGTGCGGCCAGCGCGGCGAACTCGACGTTGCCCGTGCCCACCCGGAGCAGGCAGGCGTTCTCGCAGGTGCAGCCTCCCTGCATCCCGGTGCTCACCATCACTGCTGGGAACGAGAGCCGCACCCGGGGGTCGATCGCCGCGAGGATCATCGTCTGCGTCCCGCCACCGCTGGCGCCCGTGACCGCGATCCGATCCGGATCCACCTCGGGAAGGTCGAGCAGGAAGTCGAGCGACCGGATCGAGTTCCAGGTCTGCAGTCCCATTACCCCCTGCAGGTGGGTCTCCGCCTGCGGGCTGAACAGGCCCCAGTCCTCGACCGTGTTCATCTCGGGACGTTGCGTCGCAAAACCGTGGGCCAGCTCCCGGGAGATCTGACGGGAGTCCGAATCCCCCAGCATGTCCCACTGCCAGACGACGCAACCCATCCGGGCGAGCTGGACACACATCGACTGGAACCGGCTCCGTCCCCCCTCCTCGAACCGCTCCGCTCCCGACGCGATCTCCCGGCGAACCTCCTCGGGTGGCGAGATCGCAAGCCGTGCATCCTTCCAGTGTCCGTGGGCGAACAGGACGCCCGGGAGCTTCCCGGTGAGGCCCTTCGGTCGGTAGAGATTGCCCGTGACGAAGAACCCCGGGGCGCTCTGGAAGTAGACCTTCTCCACGGTGTAGTCCCCGAGATCGATCCGACCGTGAAGCACCGGCTCCAGTGGCGTCCGGGTCGGCATGGGCCAGAGGCCCTGGGACACGAGGATGCGGCGACGGACCTGTTCGGCGCGTTGGGACCAGAGACCCGGGTCGGTGGGAGGATCGAATGGGAAGTACCCGTTCAGATCCTTGGGAGGTGAGAGTCGGATGTCGTCGGGACGTTGTCCGGATGGCAAGGCCCTGGGCGGGGCGGTCCGGCCCTCGGCGCTGGCGAGGAACAGGGTGAGGGCGAACAGGAGTCCGGATCGGGCGGTTTGGGATCTCATGGGAATTGGACCGGGGATCGGGAGACCCAAGCGGATCCGACGATCCCCGTCCACACCCGAGACCCGGCCATCCTTGAATCACCGTCCCGCCAGGGGCCGAAGCCCCGGACCTTGTCACCGCCTTGTAACCGTCCCGTCAATTGTTAGCCTTGGCGCATGGTTACCAAGACTCGCGTTATGGCGAAAATCCTCGTCGTCGACGACGAACCCGATGCGCTGGAACTGGTGAGCTTCAACCTCAAGGCGGCGGGCCACGAGGTGGTCACCGCCCAGGAGGGCCAGGAGGCGTTGAAGAAGGCGCGTCAGACGGTGCCGGATCTCATCCTGCTCGACGTGATGCTTCCGGAGGTCGACGGGATGGAGGTCTGCAAGCTGCTGCGCCGGGATGCCGCGACGTCGAGCATCCCGATCATCATGCTCACCGCGAAGGCCGGTGAGATCGACCGGGTGCTGGGTCTCGAGCTGGGGGCGGACGACTACGTCACCAAGCCGTTCAGTCCCCGTGAGCTGATGCTCCGGGTGAAGAACATCCTGCGCCGCCGTCAAGGGCCGGAGGAGAAGCTGGAGCAGTTCACCATCGGGGACCTCATGATCGATGTCCCACGGCATCTCGTGACGGTCGCCCGGAAGCGGGTGGATCTGACGGCGACGGAATTCAAGCTCCTGACGACGCTGGCCTCGCGTCGGGGCCGGGTGCAGTCGCGCGAGCAGCTGCTCAAGGACGTCTGGGAGTACGACAACCTCATCGACACCCGGACGGTCGACACCCACATGCGTCGTCTCAGGGAGAAGCTCGGACCGGCGTGCCAGTACCTGGACACGGTCCGGGGCGTCGGATACCGGTTCGTCGAGGCCTAGGCGGCTTGTCTTCAGCGACTCCCTGGTTCCTCATCGGTGCCGGATGACCCTCCTCGACCCCATGGCCGTGATCGCCGCGATAGCAGGCGTGGGATGGGGTATCTGGGCGGTCCGGAGACGGCGTGAGACGGAGCGTCGGTTTCAGCGGGAACTCGAGGCGCTGCGCAGTGCCGAGGGACAACGGCTTGCCGAGGCCGAGATCCGGCAGCAGGCAGTCTTCAACAGCATGGTGGAGGGCCTGCTCGTCCTCGACCACCAGGGGAAGGTGCTCTTCGTGAACCCGGCCCTTGGACAGCTCTTCACCCTGCCCAACCCGGTGCGGGGACTCAGCCTGATCGAGGCCCTGCGGCTGCATGAACTGGAGGCCCTGGCACAGCGGGTCCTGCAGGAGGGCCGCGTCACCGGCTTCGAGGTGCAGCTACCCGGTCCGCCTTGCCGGATCCTGCAGGTCAACGCGGCGACGGTCCGGGACCCGGAACTCTCCCTGATCGGCACCATTCTCGTCTTCCATGACCTGACCCGCATCCAGCAGCTCGAGAACGTCCGCAAGGAGTTCGTCGCGAACGTCAGCCATGAGCTCCGGACCCCGCTCTCCCTGATCAAGGGCTACGTGGAGACACTTCTGGACGGCGCCAAGGACGATCCGGTCCTCGCGGCGCGGTTCCTCCAGACGATCGAGCGCCATGCGGACCGACTGACCTTCCTGATCGACGACCTCCTGGCCATCTCGCGGCTCGAGTCCGGACAGGTGGCCTACAACATCGAGACCGTCGATCTCCGCAGGCATGTGGAGCGGGTCCGATCCGAGCTGGAGGTCCGGGCCCTCGAACGTCATGTCACGCTGGTCAACGACGTACCCGCGGATCTCTGGGTGCGTGCCGATGGGGACCGGCTGCAGCAGGTGCTGCTCAACCTGATCGACAACGCGATCAAGTACGGGCGGACGGCCGGCACCGTGCGCATCGGGGCGAGGGCGGTTGCCGACTCCGTGGTGGAGGGCTTTGTCGCGGACGACGGCCCCGGGATTCCGCCGGAGGCCCAGCCGCGGGTGTTCGAACGGTTCTACAGGGTGGATCGGGCGCGATCGCGCGAGCAGGGAGGGACCGGACTGGGGCTGAGCATCGTGAAGCACATCATCCAGACCCATGGCGGCGAGGTGGATGTCGAGAGCTGGCCGGGCCGGGGGACCACCTTCCGGTTCACGCTGCCTCGGGCCGATCCGCCGCCGGCATTTCCCGAATCCTTTGAGGAGGACGTGGTGGAAAGCCACGAGGAATCCCCGGGCGGACCGTCGACCTAGTTTCCGAGGATCTGCCGGATGAGGTCCGGCTTGGCCGATGCGACCCGAAGAAAGATGAGGAGGGCGGCGGCGGCAACGCCGAGGGCGATCACGATCGCCAGCAGCCGGAGGGTGCGGATCCGCTTCTGAAGGGTCTCGGCCGACTGGAGCCGGCTCGCCTCGAGAATGGCGAACTGCTCCTCGAGGACATCCCGGACTCGGTCCGGATCCACGAGCGGAAACAGTCTCCAGGAGGTCGAGGGATCCGGATCCATGAACGAGGCGCGGCAGGCGGTGATCCGATCGCGGGAAGCGGTCCCGAATCCGCTGGCCAGCCAGTAGGGGGCATCCTCCTGGGTCCACAGCGACTTCACACCCTGGTTCCTGGCCACGATCTGCATGCGTCGCCACAAGGCGGCCCGGACCGCGTCGGCGTCCACTGCCGGATGGATCGCCTCGGAATGCAGGAGCGCATCATCCCCCTCGATCAGCAGGCCGACACCTCCGACCACCGATTCGTCCTCGGACGTGACGACCAGAAATTCCTGGAGGAATCCACCGAGCTGCTCCCAGGGAAGCTCGGCCTGCCGCCACAGGCCCTCCAGGGCTTCGAGATCCTCCGGCGCGGCCCGTCGGGCGGTGAGAGGGCTGGGGTCCACGACGGCAGGCTAGGAGTTGAACGGGCTGTCTGACAAGGACAGCGGTGTTTCGGTAGCGGTATTCGACGGTGCAGGTCGGACCGCGCAGTCCGAGGGTTGTCCCTTGCATCCGGCAGGCCGCGTGGCACACGCTCTGCGCCTCGCAACCATGGCCGTCAAGATCCGCATTCCCACTCCCCTCCGGAAGCTCACCCAGGAACAGGAACTGGTCGAGGTCGCCCCAGGCACCATCGGCAGTGCCCTCGAGGAACTGCAGGGTCGGTTCCCTGGAATCCGGGAACGCCTTGTTGATGACTCGGGACAGGTCCGCCGTTTCGTCAACATCTACGTCAATGAGGAGGACATCCGCTTCCTACAGAACCAGGAAACCCCCATCAAGGCGGGTGACGAGGTAAGCATCATCCCCGCGATCGCCGGGGGTTGAAGGCTCCAGCGGTGGAGGGGATTCCCGTCCCCCCCTAGGATAGGTGGGTTTCGGTGCCACTTTTTCGGGGTGTCAAAGCTGCCTGAATCACAGCTTGACCCCTTCTGAAATGGGTTTTTAGTCGTGGTTGCTTCCCCGGACTCATCCCCCGGGGGAGTATCCATCCCAGCACCCTATGACAAAGCGCGATCTGGTTGTCCGCATCTCTGCGGAGACCGGTTTGATCCAAGAGCAGGTCCACGACGTCGTCCAGAAGACCCTCGGCTACATCTCGGAAGCGGTTACCCGCGGAGACAAGGTTGAGTTGAGGAACTTCGGGGTTTTCGAGGTCAAGGTCCGCAAGGCCCGTGTAGGCCGAAATCCCAACCAGCCTGACCACGACGTCCCGATCCCTCAGCGGATGGTAGTCAAGTTCAAGCCGGGCAAGGAGATGAAGGACGCGGTCCTCAGGCTCGCGCCTCCGGCCCTCTAGGCGGGATTGCTCCCGGCCCCGGGCGGGCTTCGGTCACGGCTTCTCCGCCAGAAGCTTCTCCACCTTGGCGGCGAGATCCCCCCGGGCGTTGAGGTCGCGGACCTTGCCCTGACGGTCGATCAGCCACATGGCTGGGATCCCGCGGATCCCGTATTCCTTGCCGAACTTGTTCTGCCAGCCCTGACCGTCGAAGTACTGCGGCCAGGGCATCGACTTCTTCTTCACGAACGACTCGAGAGCCTCACGGTCTTCGTCGAAGCTGATTCCGACGATCTCGAATCCCTTGTCGTGGAGCGCGTCGTAGGCCGCCTTGACCTTGGGCAGTTCCGCGACGCAGGGGCCGCACCAGGTCGCCCAGAAATCCACGAGCACCACCTTCCCCTTCATCGCGGCGAGGTCGACCTTGCGTCCATCCATCGCGGTGAAGGAGATGTCGGGAGACTGCCCGACGAGGGAGGCCTGCTTCAGCTGGGCCCTAGCCATGGCCTTGATCTCCGCGGGAGCGTTGCTCTGGGCGATCTCCTCGCCGATGGCCTTGGCCTTCTCCCCGCCGAGCCCCTCGGCGATCTGGAGCAGGGCGGCGTAGGCCTCGGTGCGGTCGGGGTACTCCTTCATGACCTTCCGGACCCCTTTCTCGAATTCCGCGAACACGGCCTCCATTCCCTGTCCCTGGAGGGCCATGGCCTTTTCGGCGGCGGCCTGCATGGCGGCCATGAACGGGTCCTCGGCCTTGGGTTCGGATTTCTTCTCGTCGCCCCGTTCGGGCTTTCCGACAGGACCGGCGACCTGCTGCAGCTCCTCGGCCCGATCGGAGAGGCCCAGCTGGACGGCGGTCTGGAGGAGTCCCAGGCGCAGATCGTTCGCCTCGGCGACCCGGGCGCTGTTGGGGTAGGTGGCGACGAAGGCCTTGGCCTTGTCGGCGGCCGCGGCGGCGGATTCCCCCATCCGACGCCGGAACGCGGCGTACTCCTCGTTTGAGGGCTTCTTCTCATTCCACTCCGCCGGGGGCAGGGGAGGGCGGCTCGCCTCCTTCACCGCCTTCCAGGCCGCCTTCTCGGCCTCCGCCACCGTCTCGGCGGCCTCGGGCTTGGAGTCCTCCGCCCCGAGGATCATCGTTGATCCGGCCGCGAGGGTGGCGATGAGGACGGCGTTGCGAAGCAGGGACGGGGCGTTCATGAGCTTGATCCAGACCCTCTTCGATCGAGGGGACACTTCAAGTCCCTTTGTTCCTCGGGAGATCCTCGATACCGGTGCCCACTTCGCGGAATCGCTCCAGAAGGAGTCCGAGACGTCGTGGGTTTCCAGGATGCCGGGTGGAGCCCTCGCGCAGATCCTCGGGCGGCTGGTCGAGGGTGTTCCGGAGCGCCCTCTCCAGGGATTCCAGTTCCCCGGTGGTCAGCTCCAGCCGCACCGGTCGGGACTCCACGTCCTTCACCCTCCATCGCGCGAGATCCAGCACCAGGGCGCATGGCTCGAGGCAGGGAATCGCGAGGACCTCGGCATCGGACTCGGGCCGCGGGGCCGGACCCATTCCGGGCGTGCTCCAGCATCGGCGACGGAGGCACAGGCTGCTGTCGCATCCGGCCCGGGCCACGGCGTCGGCCTCCCCATCCGTGATCGCCTGGGTCGACCGATACATCCCGGTCTGGCGGCCCACGAAGTCCCGGAAAGGTGTGGGGCGGGCGGACCCCGTCTCCCAGGCCTGCCAGTCGGCAAGCGCTCCCGGGTAGAGCTGTTCGAGGGCCTCGTGCAGGTCCGTTTCCGTGGAGATGGGACATCGCCAACCGGACCGGAGCGTCGGCGCGGATCGGTTGGGACGGAAGGCGCCGTTCTCCGTGGACTCCGCGAGGGCTCCGAGGGCCTCCGGAGTCCGGGAGACAAGCTCCCCGTCCGGTCGGTCGGCGTCTCGGAAGTGACGCAGCTCGATCCCCGTCGGACGCCTTTCCAGCAGGACCTCCAGAAGCACGAGGGGCCGACCGAGGCGGTCCCGGAGTGCGGCCACGTGCGGATGCGCACTGGCTGGCCCGGCCATGATCTCGCCGCCACGAGGTTCCCCGGAAGGGATCATCCCTTGTAGACGATGATCACACCGTAGTCGGAGAGGATCTTCTGGGACCCCATCTCGACGTAGGTGTAGCTGATCGGATGGAGGCCCACGACGTTGTCGTCACCAATCTCTCCGAGGGCCTCCGAGACGGTCTGATCGAACTTGTCCTGACCCACCTCCCGACAGTCGATGTGGCGGATGGTCCGGGTCCGGAGATGGCGTTTTCCATCCTTCGCCGCGGCCTGGAGCGGGGGAAGGGCCTTCTGGATGAGAGGTTGGACGGGCTTCTCGCTGACCGGCACCGCGAAGTGTTTTTCCTGTCGGGCGGCGGCGGATGCGTGGGAGGCGATGCCGACCTTCAGGTTGGCCAGGTCCGGCTGGGGGATGGACAGGGTCCTGGCGCACGATGGGCAGGGAATCGTCTCGCCGGCGGCGCTGGAATCCACCTCGAGCTCCTGATGGCAGCCGGGGCACTTGAAGACGATGTCCATGGGTGTTCGGGTTCTATCGGTGGAGTGGTATCGGGACCGTTGTGGGGGCGAAGGTCCTGGGTCGGACTCGACTCACTCCCCCGCCACCCGAAGGATCTTGGCACCCAGTTTTCGGAGCTTCTCCTCCATGCGCTCGTAGCCGCGATCGAGGTGGTAGATCCGGTGCACCTGCGTCTTGCCCTTGGCTGCGAGGCCGGCGATCACCAGCGCGGCGCTGGCTCGGAGGTCGCTGGCCATGACCGGGGCGCCGCTCAGGGGGAGGCCGCCCTTCACGATCGCGTTGGGGCCCTCGATGGCGATCTCGGCGCCGAGCCGCATGAGTTCGGCAACGTGCATGAAGCGGGACTCGAAGATGCGCTCGGTGATGACGCTGGTTCCCTGGGCAAGGCACATCAACGCCATGAACTGGGCCTGGACGTCGGTGGGGAATCCCGCATAGGGCATCGTGGTGACGTCGGCGGGCTTCAGCTTGCCCGGACGCGTGACCCGGAGTGTCCCGGCCTTGCGCTCGATCTGCACCCCGGCCTCTCGGAGCTTGTCGATCACCGCGGCGAAGTGGTCCGGACGGGCCCCATGGATGATGACCTCGCCTCGGGTCGCCGCGGCGGCGCAGATGAAGGTACACGCCTCGATGCGGTCGGGAATGACCTCGTGGTCGGTGCCGTTGAGGCGGTCGACCCCGGTGATGGTGAGGGTTGGACTCCCGATGCCCTGGATCTTGGCGCCCATGGAGACCAGGAAGTTCGCGAGGTCGGTGACCTCGGGCTCGCAGGCGGCGCTCTCGATGACGGTGACGCCGGTGGCCAGCGTCGCCGCCATCATCAGGTTGGCGGTTCCAAGTACGGTGGGGCCGGCGCGCCCCCCCAGGAACACTGTGGTGCCCGCGAGTCGGCGGGTCGTTGCATTGATGTAGCCGTACTCGACGGTGATCCGGGCCTTCAGGGCACGGAGACCCTTGAGATGGAGGTCGATGGGGCGTGTCCCGATGACGCAGCCGCCGGGGAGCGAGACCCGCGCCTCGCAGCAGCGGGCCAGGAGCGGGCCGAGGATGCAGATGCTGCCGCGCATCTTCCGGATGAGCTCGTAGTCGCCAAAACCGCGCACCTTGGCGGCGCGGACCGTGACCATTCCCCGCTCGAACTTCGTCTCGGCCCCGAGGGACTCGAGGATCTGGAGCATGAACCGGACGTCGCTCAGGTCGGGAACCCCGCGGATCCGGCAGGTGTCGGGGGTCAGCAGCGTCGCGGCCAGGATCGGCAGGATCGCGTTCTTGGAGCCGCTGATGGTGACTTCGCCGTGGAGGGGGCGTCCGCCCTCGATGAGAAAGCTGTCCATGGATTGTTAGGGTCCGCCATGGGGAGAACGAAGTGCCTGGACAACCGTGCCACGCCCTCCTTCAACCCCGCGGCCGCGCGACGATGAGAATCCGATCCCTCCCGGACAAGTCTTTCTCGATGGACTCCTGAATCCAACCCGCCCCCCGGAACAGGTCCGCGACCGACCCGGACTGGCCGTCGCCGAACTCCAGGAGCAGGGGGGCCCCGGGTTTCAGCCAAGGGAGCGCCGTGCGGGCCAGCTCTCGATAGCACTCGAGTCCATCCGCTCCCCCGTCCAGCGCGAGACGTGGGTCATGATCCCGGACCTCGGGGTCCAGCTCCTCGATTTCCTCGGAGGGGATGTAGGGGGGATTCGAGACGATCAGGTCGAACGGGTCCGGGATCCCACCCAGGGCGCCCAGCCCGTGTCCCTCGACCCACCGGACCCGGTCGGCAAGCCCGTGGGCGATCGCATTGGCGCGGGCGATCCTGAGGGCGTCGGATGAGGCATCCAGCGCCGTGATCCGGGCGGAGGGCACCGCCTTGGCGAGGGAGAGCGCCAGGCATCCGGAACCGGTGCCCCAGTCGAGGGCCCGGGTGGGCGCGGGGCAGGCGGCGAGGCGCCGGATGGCCAGCTGGGCGAGGACCTCGGTCTCCGGTCGGGGGACCAGGACATCCCGGCTGACGTGGAGCTCGAGGTCCAGGAACCCCGTCCAGCCTGTGATGTGCTGGAGCGGTTCCCGACCTTCACGCCGGGCGATCATCCGATCCCATTTGGCGGCTTGGGACGGGGTGAGGGACTCCGATTGCCGCAGCCAGGCCTCGAGGTGTGGAACATCCAGCAGGTGTCCCAGCAGGAGCTCGGCGTCGAGCCGGGCGGACTCGATCCCGGCCGTCCTGAACCGGCTTTCAGCGATCTGGATGGCCTCTCGTACCTTCATGTCGGGGCGGTCAGGCTAAGCCAGGGCCACCGCCCCGTGAAGCACCACCAGCACCACCGGCGTCCACTTCGGATCCAACTCCGGAGGCCATGACGCAAGGAAGTCGGCGGCGAGAATCAGCCCGCCCACCCGCAATCCCAGCAGGATGCGAGTCGATGACATGGGCGTTCTGTGTACCCCATCCGCTGGCGGCGCGATCTTTTCCTTGGGTCGTCTCGATCCGGAGGCGAGGCTCGACTCCGCATGGAACCGGCCAGCCTCACGGGCTCCCTCGAGCGCCAGCTCGACACCTTTCTTCGACGCAACCCCAGGCTCGGCACCGGGGTCTATCTGGCCCGGACCGCAGTGGTGGTCGGGGACGTCACACTTGGGGACCATAGCAGCGTCTGGTACGGGGCGGTGCTCCGTGGCGACATCAACCGGATTGTCGTCGGCCACCACAGCAACGTTCAGGACAACGCCGTGCTGCACCTGGCGGATGACTTCCCGTGCCTCGTCGGCAACTGGGTCACCATCGGGCACTCGACGAACGTGCATGCCTGTACGATCGAGGACGAGTGCCTGATCGGCATGGGAGCGACGGTGCTCGACGGTGCGGTGGTTGGAACCCAGAGCCTGATCGGAGCCAATGCCTTGGTGACTCCCGGCACTGTCATCCCACCGGGTTCGCTCGTGGTGGGATCGCCGGCCAGGGTCAAGCGATCCCTCACCCCGGAGGAACGGAAGGGTCTGCGTCACTGGGCGGAGAAATATGTCGTGAACGGCGCCTATTGCCTCCGGCACGGACTCCACCTGGGGGCTCCGCTCCTCGGCTAGTCGAAGCGCCAGACTCGGGAGGCGTCCATCCAGACTCCGGGGCCGATCCGTCGGGCCGGGTCAGCTCCTGCGGCGGGTGGACGGTCGGGTCCCGATCAGCTCGATCAGGAGCCGTTGGAGGACCACGGCCTCGTCGAGGCCGGAGGCCACCAGCTGCACGTTCGCCTCGAGAAGACGGTCCATCGCGCGGACCAGTTCCTCGATCTCCCAGCGGTCCACCTGCTTCATCGCCTGGAAGACGCTGAACGGATGGGCGGCAAACGGTGAGAAACGCCTGTCGGTCGGCATCCCGGTCGTATCGGCCGACGCGAGCTGCGTCCGGGCGCCATTGTAGTCGCGTGCGGGACGCAGCCGGCCCAGACGCCGGAGCTCCTTCACGAGCAGGAGGAGCCGGAACTTGGAGATGAGACCGTAGACGACCCCGATCTCGCTCTTCCGCTTGTCGGTGCCCGCCCGGATGGTCCAGAGCTCCTCGTCGAGGACCTTGAGCGAGCGCACGAGGTCGCGGTCCCCGACGGCCTCACCGAGGGCGAATCCCTCGGCCTGCTTCTGCAGCGGGGTGAGGAGACGGACGGCGTCGATGCTGAGTTCCGGGGCGTCGCCCGCGTACAGCAGGAGCTTCTCGATCTCACCGTGCAGGGCCCGGAGGTTGGGTCCGACCCGTCCGACCAGCTCACCCAGCGCCTCGTCCTGGATGCGTTTCCCGGCGGCTTTGATCCGTTGGAGTGCTTCCGATTCGAGCCGATCCGCCCAGTCCCTCTCGTCGGACAGGGAGGCGAAGTGCTCGACGGTCGCGAGCTTGTCGAGGGCCTTGAAGAAGGCCCGGCGCTTGTCGGGTTTCCCTGATGAGATGAGGAGTCGAAGTCCCTGCCAGTTGAAGGTCTTCCATTCCTCCGCCAGACCGGCCAGCGCCTCGGTGACGGTCGCGGACTGACCGGTCCGGTCCTCGCCGAGGAAGGTGCAGTCCCGGAACCAGACGAGCTTGTCGCCACCGAAGAAGGGGAGGGTCTGCAGGGACTCGCGGACCTTCACGATCCGATTCAGTGCCTCGTCGACGGTGCCGGCCGACGCCTCGAGGATCTCGTGGTCCATGCCGGGGATCTCCTGGCACCACTGGTTCCAGAGCTCTCGGGCGCGTTGCTTGACCGAGAACTCCTCCTCGCCGCAGACGAGCGTGATCGGAAGCGCGGAGGCCCGTGTGGCCCCGGCGTCCTGGACCGCCTTCGGCATCAGGTGGGTTCCTCGTCGGAGGGTTCCTCGCCGATCCGCGAGAACACCTCGGTCATGTCCTCCACCTCCTCGAACAGCTTCCGCGCCACGTACATCGGGCGTTTCTGGGCCGCGGCGAGGGCGAGGCAGTCGCTGGGACGGCCGTCGAGCTCCACGAGCTTCGAGCCCAGCTCGCTCTCCTGCTTGAGGATGAGTCGGGCGAAATAGGTGGAATTGTGGAGTTCGGTGATGATGACCCGCTCCACGGTGATGCCGAATCCCTTGAAGATGTGGCCGACCAGGTCGTGGGTGAGGGGGCGCTCATGGTGGCTGCCGCGCAGCGCCATGCCGATGATGGCTCCCATGTTGTGCTCGACCTGGATCACGAAGACCTTGGTCTCGTTGCCGATGAAGAGAGCCACTCCGTTGGAGGAGGGCAGGAGCCCCCGGATCTGCACCGGTATGACGTCTCTCTTCACGCGGAGAGTGTGGAAACGCTTCGGTGTGAACGCAAGGGTCGGTGAGCCGGGCCATTCGGTGAAGGTCCTGTCCCTCCGATCCGTCCCGGAGACCCCGAATCCGGGAGATTTCCGGTGACGCTCCCTTTGCATCCGGTGAAGCTGGGCCACGTTCAAACGCTGTGAGCAAGAATCTGACCGACAAGCAAAGCGAGCCCGACCATCGGGAGCTGCCCATCGACAAGGTGGGGGTCCGTGGGCTCCGTTACCCGATCCAGGTCCGAGACAAGTCGACCGCCTCCCTGCAGAGCACGGTGGCCACCGTCGGTCTCTTCGTGGATCTCCCCAAGGAGTTCAAGGGCACCCACATGAGTCGCTTCGTGGAGGTCCTGAACGCCCACGGCAGCGTCTTCCATGTCGAGAGCATCCCCGTCGTCCTGAGGGAGATGCAATCTCGGCTCCACGCCCGAAGTGCCCATCTCGAGATGGAGTTTCCGTTTTTCCAAACCAAGAACGCTCCGGTCTCCGGGAAGCCGGGCGTCCTGGATTACACGGTAAGGTTCGAGGCCACGATGCATGGCCGCGACTACGATCTGGTCCTGAGCCTCAAGTGCAACGTCACGACCCTCTGTCCCTGTTCGAAGGCGATCTCGAAGTACGGCGCCCACAACCAGCGCGGCGAGGTCACCGTCAGCGTGCGGTCGAAGGATGTGTTCTGGATCGAGGACCTCATCTCCCTCATCGAGTCGTGCGGCAGCAGCGAGATGTATTCCCTGCTGAAGCGCGAGGATGAGAAGGCGGTGACGGAGCGAGCCTATGAGAACCCGGTGTTCGTGGAGGATCTCGTCCGCAACGTGGCGCTGCGTCTGAACCAGCGAGCCGATGTCGTGTGGTACCGGGTCGAGGCCGAGAACCAGGAGAGCATCCACAACCACAACGCCTACGCCCTCATCGAGCGGCACTGACCGCGGCTGACCGGATGCCTCCGTCCCGCAATCCTGCTCCTGGTGCCGGTGGCCGTCTCCCGCTCACGCGGCCTCCGCTGGATCGGATGATCCGGATCCACGCGGCCCTGCAGGAGGGCGGCAATCCGAACTGCTCCACCCTCTCGCGGTTGCTCGAGGTGAGCACCAAGACGATCCAGCGCGACATCGAGTTCATGCGCGACCGGATGGGGCTGCCGATCGAGTTCCGTCCGGAGCACAACGGCTTCCGCTACACCGAGGAGGTCGATGCATTCCCGACGCTCCAGATCTCGGAAGGGGAGCTCGTGGCGTTGATCGTCGCCGAGAAGGCGCTGCAGCAGTACCGCGGAACGCCATTCGAGAAGCGTCTGGTGGGGGCTCTCCGGAAACTGGAGCAGGCCCTGCCGGACACGGTGTCGCTGAACCTGGCCGACTGGGACCAGTCCATCTCGTTCCACACCACGGCGGAACCGCCCGACCAGGTGCCGCCCGTCCTGGAATCCCTCATCCGCGCAGCACAGCGTCGGCAGCAGCTCGTCCTCCGGTACCGGAAGCCGGGAGCGAGGCTGGAGGAGGAGCGGGTGGTCGATCCCTACCAGATCGCGAACGTCAACGGGGACTGGTACCTGTTCGCCTTCGACCACCTTCGGAAGGATCTCCGTCGGTTCGTGCCGGCCCGGATCGTCTCGGCGACACCGACCGGCACGACCTTCACCCGGCTGGCGAAGTTCGAGCTCCAGAAACTGCTCCAGGACAGCTTCGGCGTCCGGTCGAAGGAGGGCGATTTCGAGGTGGTGCTCCGATTCGATACCTCCGTGGCGGACTACCTCCGGGAGAAGCGCTGGCATCCCTCCCAGATCGTCAGGGAACTGGAGGATGGCGGTGTGGAGGTGGGTCTCCGTCTGGGAAGCCTCACGGAGATCGAACGCTGGATCCTGGGGTGGGGTGGCGCCGCCCGGGTGGTGGCTCCTGTGGAACTCATCGAACGGGTCCGCCGTGCTGCGATCCGGATCCAGGAGGTCCATCCCGCGCCCGGGACGATCGGGGTGCGTGCGCGGCGTGCGGTCTAGCCGTGCGGTTGGCCTGTGGTGAGTGGCTCTCCGAGCCCGGGACCCGGAGCGTCGCGCGATTGGGACGCCGTGAGAGCCGTCTCGCCGGACAGCAGGCGATGGAAGGGGGATACGGACACCGGGGACAGGTGCGCGGATCGGATCTGGGCGATGTCCTCGAGGCATCGGGCCGGAGTCGGGTGGGCTCCGCCGCCTTCGGCCAGGGCCCGCCCATTCACCTCATAGGTCCAGCGCCAGAGTCCGACGGGGTCTCGGTAGATGACGAATTTCATGGGATCAGCGGGGTGCTGCATTGCCATCAATCAGTCGGCCTCCGAAGAATATTACCACCATTCCGGGATTCCCTCCGCGGGGCCGTCCCGCCGCTCGGTGGCCAAAATCCCGGCAACTTCTGCTTCCGGCCTTCGCCTTTTCTTCCCTACGATTCCCGCCCTAGGCGATGTGGGATCGTGATGACTGGGACAAATTCTTGGACAAGGCCACTCTGGTGGCCTTGGTGTCGACCCTCGGCTTGGGTCTCCTCTTCTTCGGCGGGGTCCGGACCAGTGACTTTGCGGGGATGCTCCTGCTGGCTGGCGTCGCCCTGGGTCTGACGGCGGTCCGTCTCTGGACCGCGGGAACTCCCCGGCTGTTGCTGCATCCCGTGCTGGTGCCGGCGGCGGGGTTCCTTGGATATGCGGTCTGGCGGACCCAGCAGGCGCCGGTCGGATACCCCGCGGAGAAGGAGCTCCTCCTGCTGGTGCTCGTCGCGGTCATCTTCTGGGTGGGACTCCAGTCGCTCTACCGTCAGGAGACGGTCCAGAACGCCACCCACGTCCTGGTGGCCTTCGGCGCCCTGGTCGCGGCCTATGCCCTGATCCAGTGGATCAGCAACTCCAACCGTGTCCTGTGGCTGACGCAGCCTCCGCAGTACTTCAAGCGGGCGGGTGGGACGTTCGTGAACCCCAACCATCTGGCGGGGTTCCTCTCGCTGGTTCTCCCGTTGGCGGTCGCCCAGGTGTTCGTCGGACGCGGGGGGGCGTTGCTGAAGGTCCTCTACACCTACGCCTCTCTGATGATGCTGGGTGCGGTGGGGGTGACGATGTCGCGCGGCGGCTGGCTGGCGGTGGGGGTGGGGCTGGTGTCGCTCCTGGGCTGGCTGGGGTGGCGCCGTTGGGAGCTTCGGATCCCGGTGGCGATCACGGCGGCAGTCCTAGTGCTCGGAGGGTGGAACTTCCTCGAACGCTCCGAGAAGGCGAGGGCTCGGATCGAGAACCTGAACCGCGATGGGAACATCGATTCGGGGCAGGGGCGTGGCGTCCTCTGGGGTCCGGCCTGGGCCATGTGGAAGGATCATGTCTGGATGGGGGTCGGCCCCGGACAGTTCGATGTCCGTTTTCCCCAGTATCGGGGACCGCGGAACCAGACGTTCCCGGTATGGGTCCACAACGACTATCTCAACCTGCTCGTCGACTACGGCGTTGTGGGGGCTGGCCTCGCCGCGGCGACCCTCCTCGCCTTCGGCTGGGGCGTGGTCCGGTCCCTCAAGTATGTCGAGCGTGGTTCGGGTGACCTTGGGACCCGCAGCAGCAATCGGACGTCCTTCTATCTGGGCTCCACCGTGGGACTGGGTTCTCTGGCGGTGCACGTCGTGGTGGATTTCGACCTCCACATCCCGGCCATCGCGGTCGCGGCCTCGCTGGTTGCGGCCCTGCTGGCGTCCCACCTCCGGCACGCCACCGAGCGCTTCTGGTTCGGGGCCGGGCCCTTTTCGCGCGTCCTGCTGACGCTTGCGACGGGTGCGGTGGTCTACTGGCTTGCCGGTGAGGTCTGGACCTTTGGGCGCGAGGGCTTGGCATTGAACCGGGCGGTGGTCCAGAGGGAGGTCACGGACACCCTCATTGCCGACCTCAAGGCCGCGGCCGCGGCCCGTCCCGACAACCCGAGGACCGCCTATGAACTGGGTGAGAACCTGCGTCGGGCTAGCTTCGAGGGCGAGGTGACGTGGCGCGAGCTGGCCACCGAAGCGGTCCAGTGGCTTGAACGCGCCGCGGTGCTCGATCCCTATTCGGCCCGCACCCAGTTGGCCCTGGGCCAGACGCACCGTTGGCTGCGGGATCCCGACAAGGGCGCGATCGCCCTCCAGAAGGCCGAGCAGCTCGGGCCGAACGACATCCTGATCGCCTCGAACCTCGCCTGGTATGCGCTCCAGGACGGACGCATCGAGGAGGCCCGGAAGCTGGCCAAGCGTTCCCTCGAGTGGCAGTGGTGGAGCAACGACATGGCTCGCGCGGTGCTGGAAGACATCGAGCGACAGGGTCTGCTGACCACGCCGCAGACCCCCTGAGCGCGGTATCCGGGGAGTTCTCCCGGGTCAGATCCCCAGTGACCTCAGAAACCGGCCGGTGTGGCTCGCGGCGCAACGCGCCACCTGTTCCGGTGTGCCTTCCACGACGACCCTTCCGCCCTGGTCTCCCGCCTCCGGTCCGAGGTCCACGATCCAGTCCGCCGCGCGGATCACGTCGAGGTTGTGCTCGATGACGACCACGGTATGCCCACGGTCGACCAGTCGCTGGAACGTCCCGAGGAGGATCCGGACGTCCTCCATGTGGAGTCCGGTCGTGGGCTCGTCGAACAGGAACAGGGTGTGGGCGGACAGGGTGGTGGATGATTCCAAGAGATGACGGGCGAGCTTCAGCCGCTGGCTCTCGCCGCCGCTGAGGGTGTTCACCGGCTGGCCCAGCGGGAGGTATCCCAGCCCGACCTCGCAGAGGACCGACAGCCTGGCCATCGCGCGGGTCGAGGCCTTGGAGGCTGGCAGCGAGCCGAGGAATTCCAGGACCTTCTCCACCGGCTCCTCGAGGAGATCCGCGATGGACATGGAATCGAGACCCTCCGCAGTCGCTGCGGGCCGGGTTCTCTGGAGCCGCACCTCGAGGATATGGTCCCGGTACCGGCGGCCCTGGCAGGCGGGGCATCGGACGAAGACGTCGCTCAGGAACTGCATCTCGATCTTCTCGAAGCCCGCTCCCCGACAGCGTTCACAGTGTCCCTGGGCGGAATTGAAGCTGAACGCCCCGGCCGAATGACCCCGCTCCCGGGCGGCCGGGCTTGCGGCGAACAGGTCCCGGATGTCGTCGAACGCCCCGATGTACACGGCCGGGTTGGAGCGAGGCGTTCGGCCGATGGGCGACTGGTCCACAAGCACGACGGCGTCCAGGGACCCGGTTCCGGTGAGCGATGCCCCGGCAAGGGCCGATCGTGCCTCGTCCCGGGACTCCCCATCGACCTCCTCGTCGAGGGCATCGGATGCGGTCCCCTGCTTTCCGGCGAGCCGCTGCTGGAGCAGGGGAAACAGGATTTCCCGCACCAGGGTGGTCTTGCCGGAGCCGCTGACACCGGAGAGACAGACAAACCGGTTCAGCGGTATCCCGACGGACAGATCCCTCAGGTTGTGGGCACGGGCGCCTTCGAGTCTGAGCACGGCCCCGGTGCCTGGGTTTTCCCGCCAGGAGGTGATTCCTCCCGGGTGTCCGGCTGCGGTCCGCGGGGGGGGCGGGACCCGGTAGTCGCCGCGGGTCTCCTCCAGCGTCCGTGATCCGGGCCCAGCCCCGGTCGATCCATCGTCCACCGGGCGCCGCCGGGGTGTGGGCATCGGCTGTCGACCCGTCAGGTGTGCCGCGGTCAGCGAGTGCCGCGCCTGTGTCAGGGCCTTGGGAGGACCCTGGAAGACGATCTCCCCACCGGAGTGGCCATGTCCTGGCCCGATGTCGATCACCTCATCCGCTGCCCGGATCACGCTGGGTTCATGTTCGACCACCACCACCGTGTTCCCGGCGTCCCGCAACCGATGGAGGATCCGGATTAGTCGGTCGGTGTCCCGCGGATGCAGCCCCACGCTGGGTTCATCGAGGACAAACAGGGCATGGGTGAGGCGTGACCCCAGACAGGTGGTCAGGTTCACCCGCTCGGTCTCCCCGCCGGACAGGGTCCGGGTGGGCCGGTCGAGTGTCAGGTAGCCGAGTCCCACCTCCTCGAGGTACTCGAGTCGGATCCGGACCTCCCGGAGCGCGATGGCCCTCGGGTCGGTCACGGGTGCCGAGGGGTCCTCGAAACGTCGGACCCATGCCAGAGCCTCCCGGACGGGAAGGGCGTAGAAGGAGGCGAGATCGAGTGCGGGTTTTCCGGGGCCATCCGAGGGAATCCGGAAGGACAGGGACTCCGGGTTGAAGCGGCGTCCGTCACAGTCGGCACACGTGCGGTAGCTCCGGTATCGGGACAGCAGCACGCGCACGTGCATCTTGTAGGACTTGCTCTCGAGCCAGCGGAAGTAGCCCTCGACCCCGTACCAGAGGTTGGGCCAGCTGTGTTCGGGATCGTTGGCGTCGTATCCCGGCTCCCCCGAAACAACCCATTGGCGATGCGCCTCGGAGAGGCTGTTGAACGGGACGTGGAGCGGGATCCCGCAGCGTCGTGCGGCGCGGATCATGTCCTTCTGACATTCGGCGCTCATGCCAGACTGCCATGGTTTCACTACGCCCTCGGCGAGGGTCTTGGAGCGGTCGGGCAGGGCGAGGTCGGGATCGATCGAGATCACCCGGCCGAACCCCTTGCAGGCCGGGCAGGCCCCGATTGGGTTATTGAAGCTGAAAAGGGAGGGGGTCGGTTCGGGGTAGGCGATGTCGCAGGCCGCGCAATGGAGCCCCTCCGAGAACGGCTGGCAGGATCTCCGGCCCTCCTCGCCTGGACCGTGGAGCTTCAGACGTCCCTGTCCGTAGCGGTAGGCCTGTTCGCAGGCGTCGATGAACCGGGACCGGTTCGCTGCGGCAATCCGGACCCGGTCGGTGACGACGGTGATCGAGCGGCAGGCGGAGGAAACGCGCCCTGCGGCGTCCTCGAGTCGCACGACTCCGCCGTCGATGAGCAGACGGCGGAATCCCTGTTGGCCGAGAAGCGCAAGCTGCTCCGGGATGGGTAGGCGTTCCGTGAGGGGGAGGTCGAACGACACGATCAGCTCGGCGCCCTCGCCGTTCATGGTGCCCGCGGTCTCCCATACGAGGTCGGGTGGCTCCCGGCGGACGGTGCGGCCGCATCCCCGGCACTGTCTGCGGGCCCAGTGGGGCCAGAGGACCTTCAGGTGGTCGCAGATCTCGGTCATCGTGCCGATGGTGCTTCGGGAGCTCCGGACCGCGTTGCGCTGCTCGATGGCGATGGCGGGGGGGATGTTCTCGATGCGATCGACCGCGGGTCGGTCCATCCGGTCGAAGAACTGGCGTGCGTAGGGGGTGAAGGTCTCGATGTAGCGCCGCTGGCCCTCCGCATAGAGTGTCTCGAACGCCAGGGAGCTCTTCCCGGACCCGCTCAGGCCCGTCACCACGACCAGCTTCCCCAGGGGGATCTCCAGGTTGAATCCCTTCAGGTTGTTCTGTCGGACCCCCTCGAGTCGGATCACCTGGGGATGGGGGCCGCGACCGTTGGGACGGGCTCGATCAGCGTGGGGGTTCCGGGCCATGGGAGGCGCAACCTACGGAGGTCCCGGATGCCGTCAATCCGACGGACGGGGACGCGGAAGGGAAAGGCTTGATGGGCCCCTCTGTTACCCATTTTCCGCGTGCACTTGTCCGAGGGCCGCGACTAGCTTGACGACATGCTCATGTGGGTGTTGGCCATCGTACTTGTCGGCGGTTTCGCGTTCCTCGGTTTCCAGCTGGGCGGCATCCGCTCGGCGGTCGGTCTGATCGGTGCCCTCGTCGGCCTCGCCTTCGCGCCCACGCTTGGAGCCCTGGCCGCGCCATTGCTGCCGAAGCTGGGGGTGCAGTCGCAGGCCTGGATGTTGGTCCTGCCCTCGATCGCCGGGTTCTCGGTGGTGTGGCTGGCCTCGCTCGGCGGCGGGTTCGCTGCCCACCGTCCGGTGGAGCTCCACATCAAGTACCGCGAGGACGAGCCGACCCGGAAGGCCTTCGAGGCGATGAACCACGCCATCGGCCTGTTCGTGGGCATGCTCACCGGCGTGATCCTGCTCCTTGCGGTCGGCAAGCCGATCTATGGGCAGGCCTATCTGACCACCCAGATCCACTCGGAAAACGAGCCGGCTCCGATCGGCCTCGTCAATGCGGTCCGCTCCGGGATGGCGTCCACGGGCTGGGATCGCACCTTCGCCCCGTTGGATCGCACACCGACCAAGTTCAACGAAGTGGCCGACGTCCTCGGACTCGTCTACGCCAATCCTGCCCTGACCAACCGGATCATCGAGTACCCGCCGTTCCTGGCCCTGGTCGAGACACAGGAGGTTTCGGACATTCTCGGAGACCCGGACTACCTGAAGCTCCTTCAGGACCAGGCTGGCTTCACGGCGCTTCTGAACAACCCCAAGACCCAGGCGGTTCTCAACAACCGCGACATCGTAGACTCCCTGAAGAAGCTCGATCTGGCGGATCTCCGGAAGTTCCTGGAGACCGGGGTCTCACCCAAGTTTGCCGACGAGCGGCTCCTGGGACGCTGGAGTCCCGACATGGCGGCGATCGTCACGGATGCGCGTCGGAAGCGGGCGAATCTGGGTTTCGCGGATCTCAAGAACCTCCGGATGGCCCTGAATGCGATCCTGAGCAAGGCGCGGTTCAATGTGTATCCCGACGGCCGGTTCACCCTCAAGGTGCCGCCGCCGGAATTCCCTGCGGCACCGGCGCCGGTCGCCCCGCGTGAGACGGCGGGTGGGGCTGGCAGGCCGTATGCCATGGATCCGACCTTGGCTCAGCGCTACGGCATGCGGACCCGCGAGGGGCAGGCTTCGGAGGACTCGGAGAAGCCGGCTGCGCCGGCGGTGAACCCGAATGAGACCGCTGCCGAGCGCCTGCTCGGGGGAGGCAAGGCGTCCAAGCTGCCCGCGTTCGATGGCGAGGGGACTTGGACGAGGACGGGGGACCGGTATCCCCTGACGTTCACGACACCCCAGCCGGACAATCGTGAGGCGACGCTCCAGGAGAATGGACGGTTCGCGATTCCGTTCCCGGAGCTCAAGATGACGCTGGTGTTCGTGAAGTCGCGCTGAGCGGCGCCGAGAAGATCGGGGTCTCTGAATTGGAGATCCCCATCCGATCCCATTCCATCCCTGCCCGGGGCCGATCGAAGTGGCCTTAGTGGGCCGTGGGTTCAACCCGAAGGACAGCCCTCGGTCTGGGGAGTGGATCAGCGGCCCTCGATCCGTTCGCTGACCAGGATGAAGGCTGGGTTCTTCCGGGACGGGGGACGGAACAGCTGTCGCGCGGTGTCGTCCGCATTCGGATCCCGTTGGGTGACGGATCCATGGAGGGCCGCCGGCATGGGCACCAGGATTCCCTGGGCGGGGAGAGGACGGTACTCGAGCCGGGGCGGGGCCTGGGCGACGAGACCGGGGGCGTGTGGGGTGGTGACCAGCGTGTTGCGGATCCCGACCTCCGCGGGCAGCGGCAGGGCCGCATAGACCTCCACCTCCGCCTCGGCGTCCGCCGAGGTGGACAGCACATGGAAGGTGGCGGTGCCGAGGAAGGCGATGCCGACGGCTGCGAGTCCGTTGGCGGCCCACATGAACCGGCTTCCCGAGACCGGGAGCCAGAGGACCGACCACCAGGGTCGGACCTCCTCGGCGCGTTCCACGCGGATCGACCTCATGACCCTCGACCTCAGCCGGTCGTGGAATCCCGGCGGCGGAGTCTCCCGCTGCTTGAGTTCTAGAAGGCGGGCGATGTTCGGATGAGGGTCCTGTTCGTCGTTCATGGAATGCGGCTCGCTACTGTTTCAGGAAATCGCCGAGGAGTCCCTGCAGTTGTTGTCGGGCATAGTGGAGTCGTGACCGAACCGTGCCCGGGTTGCACTGCAGGATCTCGGCGATGGCGTCATGGGGAAGTCCCTGGATGTCGTGGAGGGTCACGACGGTCCGGTGCTCCTCGGACAGACGCAGTAGGGCTTCGTTCAATTTTTGGTGGAGCTCGGCGAGTCCGACGTCCCGGCGGGGCGTGATCGTGGAGATCAGCTCCAGCAGCTCCGGCGTGTGCTCGGCGTTGAAGTCGAGATCGTCGAGGCTGAGATGCGGTGTGCGGTTGCGACGCTGCTTCAGATGGTTCAGGACCGTGTTGTAGGCGATCCGGTACAGCCAGGTGTAGAAGCTGGAGTCGCCCTTGAAGGATCTCAGGGCCTTCCAGGCCTTGATCAGGGCATCCTGGGCCAGATCCGCCGCATCCTCATGGTTCGACGTCAGATGGTAGCAGAGTCCGTAGATGCGGTGCTGGTGCCGTCGGATGAGCTCCTCGTAGGCCTCGTCGTCGCCCGACTGGGCCCGACGGACCAGCGGCATGTCATCCGGCATCGCGGGTGCGGACACCTCACCTCCTGGGGCGTGCGTACGGGAGGTCTCCGGGTCCATGAGGCTCCGACGCGGGGATGGGACGTCTAGCGGGACAGCCGGAGGGTCTGCCGGGAGATCAGTCGGGTGAAGGAGCGGAGTGCATCGCGGTGCGGGGTGTCCGGCAGGGCGCCGAGCGAGGCACCGGCCTTCTGGAGCAGCTCCTCGATCACGGCGGCGCACTCCGCCAGGGCGCCGTGGGAGTCGAGGAGGGCGCGGAGGCCGACCATGTAGTCGGGCTTCCAGTCGTCCAGCCAGCCGAGGATGTCGGAGGCATCGGAGGGGGAGGCCCGTTCCAGCAGCACGATCAGCGGCAGGGTCAGCTTTCCGGTGGCGAGGTCGGTTCCGAGGGACTTGCCCACCAGGGATTCCGATCCGTAGAGGTCGAGACAGTCGTCGTAGATCTGGTAGGCCGTCCCGGCGGCCCGGGCGAAGTCCCGGAGCGCGGCCACCTGGGCCTCGGTGCCTCCGGCGTGGCGGGTGCCGAGCTCGGCGGCCACCGCGAAGAGCTCGGCCGTCTTCATCTCCACCATCCGCAGATACTCGGATCGGGGGAGATCCCATCGGCGCCGACGGTTGGTCTGGAGAATCTCCCCGGTACAGACCGCGTTGGAGGCCTCGGCCAGCGACTTGGCGATGTCGGTGCTCTGGAGTCCCGCCGCGACGCGCATCGCATGGGCGAACAGGCAGTCGCCGAGGAGCACCGCGACGTGGTTTCCCCAACGGGCGCCGACCGTGGGTCGACCCCGCCGGACCGATGCCCCATCCATGATGTCGTCGTGGACCAGCGTGGCCAGATGGATCATCTCCAGCAGGACCGCGATCGTGATGTGGTCCTCGACGAGGGTGCCGACGCTTCCCGCGCAGAGTCCGACGAAGGCCGGACGGAGCTGCTTGCCGCGGTTGTCGAGGGCGTAGCGGGCCTGTCCGGAAATCTCCGGCTCGAACCCCTCCACCTGGGCCTCCAGCCGTCGTGAAACCTGCTCGAGAAAAGGCCTCGCGGGTGTGAGGATCTCGTCCCAGGAGACCTCGGGTGCCCGGGTCTTCAGGACGAACTCTGCTGCGACTGGAATAGGGGCCGCCATGGGCATTCGAACAATATGGTCGAGTCCTTCGGGGGTCAACCGACTCTCGGTTTCATGCCGCATTCCTTTGGGTCAGATGACGTCCGAGGAAGCGTCCGGTATGGCTGTCAGGGCAAGCGGCAACCGCCTCCGGCGGGCCCTCGGCCAGGATTCGCCCTCCTCCAGACCCTCCCTCGGGGCCGAGGTCGATCACCCAGTCCGCGGTCTTGATGACATCGAGGTTGTGTTCGATGACCACCAGGGTGTTCCCCGCATTCCGGAGCTTGAACAGGACCTCCAGCAGCTTGGCGATGTCGTGCATGTGGAGTCCGGTGGTGGGTTCGTCGAGCAGGTACAGGGTCCGCCCGGTGTGTTTCCGGGAGAGTTCCGCGGCCAGCTTGAGCCGCTGGGCCTCGCCACCGCTGAGCGTGTTGCCCGACTGTCCCAGACGGAGGTAGCCGAGACCGACCTCGGCGAGGGTCAGGGCCGGGTCGTGGAGCTTGGGGACGGCCCGGAAGAAGGAGACCGCCTCGTCCACCGTCAGGTTGAGGACGTCGGCGATGTTGAGTCCCTTGTACGTGATCTCGAGGGTGTCGCGGTTGTACCGCTTACCCGCGCAGACGTCACAGGTCACATAGACGGGTGGCAGGAAGTGCATCTCGATCTGCAGGGCCCCGTCGCCCTCGCACTTCTCGCAGCGGCCTCCCCGGACATTGAAGCTGAACCGTCCGGCGTCGTAACCCCTGACCCGGGCCGAAGGCAGCTGCGCGAAGAGTCCCCGGATCTCGTTGAACATCCCGGTGTAGGTCGCCGGGTTGCTCCGCGGCGTGCGTCCGATCGGGGTCTGGTCGATCACGACACATTTCTCGAGGTATTCCGTGCCCCGGATTTCGCGGTGGAGTCCCGGCCGCTCCTTCGACCCGTACCATTGCCGGAAGAGGGCACGACGCAGGATGTCGTCCACGAGGGTCGACTTGCCGCTGCCGCTCACGCCGGTGATGCAGGTCAGTGTTCCGAAGGGAATCCGGACATCGAGGTCCCGGAGGTTGTTCTCGCGGCAGCCGAGGATCTCCAGCCACGGTTTTTCGGGATTCGGACGGATCCGTTTCGAGGGGACCTCGATCTGCAGATCACCCCGGAGGTATCGACCGGTGAGGCTGCGGGAATCCCGGGCCACCTCCTCGGGGGTTCCCTGGGCGACGATCTCACCCCCATGGATGCCAGCACCCGGACCCAGATCGATGAGATGGTCCGCCGCGCGGATGGTGTCCTCGTCGTGCTCCACCACGACGACCGAGTTCCCGAGGTCCCTGAGATGGCGCAGGGTCTCCAGGAGGCGCTCGTTGTCCCGCTGATGCAGTCCGATGCTGGGTTCGTCGAGGATGTACAGCACGCCCATGAGTCCGGCCCCGATCTGGGTCGCCAGACGGATGCGCTGGGCCTCGCCGCCGGACAGCGTTCCGGATTCCCGGTCGAGGGTCAGGTAGCCGAGTCCGACCTTCCGCAGGAAGCCGAGCCGTTTGCGGATCTCCCCGACGGGTTCCCCGGCGATCTGCCGTTGGAGCTCGTTGAGCGGCAGGCGGGCGAGGAATTCATCGGCCCGTTCCACCGAGAGCCCGCAGAACCCGGCGATGTGGAGCCCGGGAATCGCGGGGTTCCGGGTGTCGCCCCCGGAGGGGTGGGGTGATGTTCCCGGGACGGGATCGAGGGGCAGGGTGATGGCGAGCAGCTCGGGCCGGAGGCGTTTCCCTCCGCAGGCATCGCAGGGAGCGAGCGTCATGTAGGCCTTGAGCCGGTTCCGCGTGAACTCGCTCTCGCTCTCGGCGTAGAGGCGTTCGAGGTGGGGCAGCACGCCCTCGAAGGCCTTGACCGTCTTCCGGGGTGTCCCGCCGTGCATGAACCAGAACTCGACCTCCTCGTCGCCCGTCCCGTGCAGCAGCTTCCGTTGGAACTCCTCGGGGAGCGTCTTCCAGGGGCGGTCCAGCGGCACCTTCCAGTGGCCGGCCATCCCCTTCAGCAGGGCCTTGAAATAGGTCACCATCCGCTTGCCCCCCAGGCGCCGATAGGGGTGCACGGCCCCGGCCTCGAGCGAGACGGTGTCGTCGGGAACGATCAGGGTCGCATCGAAGACCCGCTTCTGTCCGAGCCCGTGACACACGGGACAGGCGCCACGGGGGGAGTTGAAGGAGAAATGCTGGGGTGTCGGGGGCTCATAGGTCCGTCCTGTCGTGGGCGAGAAGAGGTGGTTCGAGTGCCGTGTCTCGGTCCAGACCGCCGTCCCGGCGACGCTTCCAGCCCCCCCTCCGGCTCCCGGCTGGTGCAGGGTGAGCAGGTGGCCGTTGCCCCATTTCAGCGCCGTCTCCACGGAGTCGACCAGACGGGTGCGAATCCCCTCGGCGACCACGAGCCGATCGACCACCACCTCGATGGTGTGCTGACCCTGGGGGTCGAGTCGCACGGGCTTGTTGGCCACCAGCTCGACGATCTGCCCGTCCACCCGGGCCCGGACGAACCCCTCCCGGCTGAGGCGCTCCAGGACATCGCGGAATTCCCCCTTCTGGTCGGTCACGAGGGGGGCGAGCAGCATCAGGCGGGTCTGCGGAGGGAGTGCGAGGATCGTGTCGACGATCTGCGGGGTGGTCCTGCGGGTCATCGGTAGGCCGGTCTCTGGATCGTGGGGCTGTCCGATGTGGGCGTACAGGAGCCGCAGGTAGTCGTAGATCTCGGTGGTGGTCGCGATGGTCGAGCGGGGGTTCGCGGCGCTGCTCCGCTGCTCGATCGCGATCGCCGGGGAGAGACCCTCGATGTGTTCGACATCGGGCTTCTCCATCTGGTCGAGGAACTGCCGGGCGTAGACGGACAGGGACTCGACGTACTTGCGCTGTCCCTCCGCGAAGAGGGTGTCGAACGCCAGGGAGGACTTGCCGGAACCGCTGGGGCCGGTGAGCACGACGAGCCGGTCCCGGGGGATCGACACGGTCACGTTCCTCAGGTTGTGCTGACGTGCTCCGACGACGCGGATGGTGTCCCCCGACATGACCCTGAGAGGAAACACCGGAACGGTCGCTGGCGAAAGGTCTCTTGCGGGTCGTGGTGTGCGTGGGAACCCCAATTGGTGTCTGGCCCTGTCCGGAATCCCTTGCTAGCGTAGGCCCATGATCCGCTCGCCGTTCCCGAGGCGCTCCCTTCACGCAGGATTCACCCTCATCGAGCTGCTGGTGGTGATCGCCATCATCGCCATTCTCGCCGGCATGCTTCTGCCCGCCCTCGGCAAGGCGAAGCTGAAGGCCACCGGCGCCGCCTGCGCCAACAACCAGAAGCAGCTGGCCCTCGCGTGGATCATGTACTCCAACGACGGCCAGGACTTCCTGGCCGCGACCGAGGGGTGGCGGAACAAGCAGGGGCAGCGGGTGGAGTTGACCGGCGGCGGCTATTGGCAGGGGCCCACGCCGGACATCTCGGCCGGAATCCCGCTCGCCAAAGCGATGGAACGTGTGGCCAGGGGGTTCACCAACTCCCCCATGTGGGAGTACATCGGTGGCCTCGGCACCTTCCACTGTCCGGGCGATCTCCGGGCGAGGCGAAAGCCGGGATCGGGGTGGGCGTGGGACAGCTACTCGAAGGCCAATGGCATGAACGGCATCCTCGGCTGGGAGTCCTCCCAGCCTCCCTACATCAAGGTGCCGGAGGTCGAGAGTCCGTCGCAGTCCTTCATCTTCATCGAGGAATCCGACCCCCGGAACTCCAACCTCGGCACCTGGGTACTGAGCACCGACAGCAAGGGCTGGATCGACCCCTTCGCGGTCTTCCACGGCAACTTCAGCACGTTTTCGTTTCAGGATGGCCACTACGAGGGCCACAAGTGGGTCGAGGCAAAGGTCCTGAAGGCCGCCAAGGATTCGGCGGTCGGGATCCCCAGTTTCAACTGGGCCGGTGGCGGTCCGAACAACCCCGACTTCCGCTGGGTCTGGGACAAATACCGGCACCGCAAGTGGAAACCGCTGTGACGCGGCTCCCGAGGACGAGAACCCACCCACGAACCGATCCTGGATCGAGAAATCTCCATTCCTCGGAATCTTTTGCTTGAGTCGCCCGGTCGTCCACGGCCTATGTACGGGTAATTGCTACCGGGTAAGTGCGTTCCATCGGAATCCGGTTCCAAGTCTCTCCCGACTCCATGCGGCAGACTGATCCCAACCTGTTGCTGACCGCGACCACGGACCGAGAACTGCTCGGTTCCGCGGCGGACCTGTCCAACGAGCCGGCGTGGAAATCCCTTTGGGACCAGTATCAGAAACCCATTCTCCGGCTCTGTGAGCAGAGCGGTCTTACGGAGGCGGAGTCGCAGGATGTGGTCCAGGACGCCTTCCTCAGGGTGGCGAGGATGTTGGAGTCCCGACGGCTCGAGCCGATGCAGAACGGGTTTCGTCGGTGGCTGGGCCACGTGGTGCACCGGCTCATCTTCGAGGCGCACCGTCGCAATCGACGACACCAGCTGGGTGTGGAGGCGGTGAAGCGCCTCAAGATCTGGCTGCCAGCCGTGGAGGCCCCGGCCGATGACGGCCGTGCCCGGGAGCACATGGAAGGACATCTTTGGTCGGTGTGTCTCGCCCGGGTCCGGTCCGGGACCCGGCCGGAGCACTGGCAGGTCTTCGAGGCCTATGCCCTCGAAGGATGTCTCGCGGCCGAGGTGGCCTCCCGGTTTGGCATCACCAAGATCGGCGTGCGGGTCATCCAGCATCGCATCGTGCGTCGTCTCAAGGCCCAGTGGAACACCTTGCTGGTCCAGGACCTCTCCGAGCCGTTCTCGTGACATCCACGCCGCCCCAGGCGCCTGATGGGTATCGGCTGGTCCGGGAACTGGCCTCGAGACCCCGGTCCTGGGTATATCTGGCGATCAATCCCTCCGGACGGTGGTGCTGTCTGAAGCTCCAGCAGGCCGTCCAGCCCGAGGTGCTGTCCGGGCTCCAGACGCTTCGGTTCCGGATCTCCGGCATGGAGCGTCCGCCGGGTCTCATCGCATTGACGTCGACGGGTGTCGACATGGCTTCCGGGACGCTGTGGGAGGACATGCCCCTGGCGGATGACGCGGAGCTGGAACGGCCCTTCGATCCGAACCGTGTCGACCAGTATGTGCCCTCGACCCTTGCCCTTCGGGTGGCGATGCAGGGGCCTTCCACGACCTCCGAGGTCGTGGATCTCGGGAGGAACCTAGCCGGCGCCCTGGCGTTCCTGCACCGGGCGGGACTGCAGCACCGGGACGTGAAGCCGGCCAATGTGCTGTTCATGGGAGGGCGGCCCGTCCTGGGCGACCTGGGTTCCCTCGGGAACGGGGACCAGGATGTGCAGTTCCCCGGCACGGAAGGCTACATGCCTCCCGATGGGGCCGCGTCGCCTGCCATGGACGTCTTTGCCCTCGGCCGATCGTTGTACGAGTGCTGGACGGGAAACGATCGGTTCCAGTTTCCGTCCCTGCCCCGGGCCGTGGTTGAGGCGAAGGACTGGGACCGGTTCGGCTGGCGGCTGAACAAGGTCCTGCTGCGCGCCTCCGACCCTCGCCACACCCACCGGATCTCGACGGCGGAGGCGCTCCTGGAGCATCTGGACTGGGTGATGCGAGGCGGGCGTCGCTGGTCCCGACGGGACATGATCCGGGGCGGGGTGGCCCTGGGAGTGATGGCCGGGGCGGCGTATGTCTGGCGGTCGTTGCCCCGGTACCGGGCGGTCTGGGAACGGCTCCCGCCGGAGCGGTTCGGCATGGAGACCTGGATCGGCTCTCCCCAACTGTGCGACTGGAAACGCCGACGGGTCCATTCCCTCGCGGCCAATGACCGGATCGGCCTCGCCTTCATCTCGGTCTCGCTCGACTCCTGGGAGCGGACGAGCCTCGAGTGGACCGGATATCCCAAGGCGGGTGTTGCGGTCCGGGATCCGATCTCGGGGACCCTCTTTGGGGTCGAATCGTTCACTGGCGACCTGGTCCGCGTGAATCCGGAGGGGCCGACCCTCGATCATCCCGAGGTCCAGCTCGTCAATGACCTCCGCTTTACCGGGCCCTGTTACTGGAATCCCCATCAGCGCAGAGTGGGTCGGTTTGAAGGCTATGGGAACATGGGCGTGTCGTTGGGCCGCCGGGAATGGAACCCGATCAGCGGCCAGTGGCTGAGGGTCACGGACGCCGACGTCGTGCCCATGCCCCGAGCCTCGAACCAGGTGTTCCCCGGGCGGGACTGGAATCACTGGTACCTCTTCGGCGGCTCCGGCAGCCTGACCGGGAAACAGGGGCAGCGGGATCCCGACCTCGGGGCCTTCAATGGAAGCTGGCACGCGCTCGATGATCTCTGGGTGCTCGACCTTGGAACGAACCGATGGCACGAGTGTTTCCCGGTGGGGCGGTGGAGCCAGCCCCGGATTTCGAGGGCGGTCTACCATCCCGTGCTGGACTGTGTGGTCTTCCTGCAGCTCACGCCCACCGACTCCTCGCGTGGGCCGTCGCTTTGGGCCTGGGACTGTGGGGCGACGGGTGAGTTGCCCCGACGGGTCTTCCAGGTTTCCGGTCCCGGTCCCGTGTTCAGTTGCTGGACCTTCCTTGCCGAACCGGAGCGGCCGGAACTGATCGCGATGACCAACGAGGGTGTCTTCCGGGTGACACTGCACCGGGTCTGAAGAGCAGGGCCCTCGACGAAACCGGGAACCGATTCCATCCTTCGAGGGCATGGAGTCCCTCTCCCTCACCCTCGGGCATTCGCCGGATCCGGACGATGCCTTCATGTTCTACGCTCTCGCGAAGGATCGTCTTCCCACGCCGGGGCTTCGGTTCGAGCACATCCTCCAGGACATCCAGACCCTGAACGAGCGGGCGACCCGGGGTGAGCTGGACATCTCCGCCATCAGCATCCATGCCTACGCCCATGTGAGCGAGACCTACGCCCTGCTGTCCAGCGGAGCCAGCATGGGAGACGGATACGGTCCGATGCTCGTGTCCCCGCGACGGATGGGTCGGGACGAGGTGGCCCGGTCCCGGATCGCGGTGCCGGGACGCATGACCAGCGCCTTCCTGGCCCTGCAGCTTTGGCTGGGCCGCAGGGCCGAGGAACTCGACATCCTCGTCGTGCCCTTCGACCAGATCTTCGCCGCGGTGAAGCGGGGGGAAGCCGATGTCGGGCTGATCATCCATGAGGGGCAGCTGACCTATCGGAACGAGGGACTCGAGCTCTGCGAGGATCTGGGGATCTGGTGGGGACACGAGAACGACGGCCTTCCGCTGCCGCTGGGAGGCAATGTCATCCACAAGCGCCACGCCCCGGAGCTTCGGCGTCGGGTCAGCGACATCCTCACCGCCAGCATCCGCTACAGCCTCGATCACCGTCCCGAGGCGGTGGCCCATTCCCTGCAGTGGGCCCGGGACATGGGCGCGGAGCTGGCCGACCGCTTCGTCGGCATGTATGTGAACCACTGGACCCTCGACTACGGTGAGAAGGGGCGGGAGAGCATCCGTCGGTTCCTCGCGCGGGGTCAGACCATGGGAGTCATCCCCAAGGCGCCACCGCTCGAGTTCGTGATCTGATCCGGAGACGGTACGGGTGGCGGTGACGGTGTCGGGAATCCCTCGGTCCGCGTCACTCGAGGGGCTCGACCCGGATCATGGCCGGCGTCGACTTCACCGCGGGCAGTCGCCCGATCTGCTGGAGGGCCCGGCGCATCGCGGCGTTCGGGGCGTCGTGGATCATCAGGATCACCGGCACGGCCTCGCCGACGTGTCCCTCCGGCTGGATGATCGAGGAGATGCCGATGCCGGAGCGGGCAAGGATGTTGGCGATCCGCGCGAACACCCCGGGACGATCGAGCACCGACAGCCGGACATAGTAGCGGGACACCAAGTCCTCGATCGGGCTCACGGTCGCATGCCCCTCGTGGGCGACGAACGGCGGCACGCGGCGATGGGATCCGTTCTTCAGGTCTAGCGTGGCATCGGCGAGGTCGCTCAACACCGAGCTCGCGGTGGCGTCCGCCCCGGCACCCCGGCCGTAGAAGAGGGTGTCGCCGACGACATCGCCGCGGACGGCCACCGCGTTGAAGGCGTGGTTGACCGAGGCGAGTACGTGGGAATTCGGGACAAGAGCCGGATAAACGGACACCTGGATCGGCCGGGGGCGGGCCCCGTTGCGGCGGGTGGATTTCCCGGGGTCGGGACCCTCGCGAACGATGCCGAGGAGCTTGATCGTGTAGCCCAGCTGTCCGGCGAACTGGATGTCGAGCGGATCGATGTGGCGGATGCCCTCGACGTGGATCTGTTCGGGCTGCACCCAAAACCCGTGGGCGAGGGAGGCAAGGATCCCGATCTTGTGGGCGGCGTCGTGTCCGTCGACGTCGAGCGAGGGTTCCGCCTCCGCGTAGCCGAGGCGCTGGGCGTCCTTGAGGACGTCCTCGAAGCAGGCCCCCTCGAGCTTCATCCGGGTCAGGATGTAGTTGCAGGTGCCGTTGACGATCCCGGCGATGCGCTGGACGCGGTTTCCGACGAGGGACTCTCGGAGCACCTTGATGATCGGGATACCCCCGGCGACGGAGGCCTCATAGTAGAGATTGGTCCCGGAACGGGCGGCCTCGGCGAAGAGTTCCTCGCCATGGCTGGAGAGCAGTGCCTTGTTCGCGGTGACAACCGGTTTGCCCCGGCGCAGCGCCGCGAGAACGACCTGCCTCGCCGTCGTCGTCCCGCCCATCAGCTCGGTGACGATGTGGACCGACGGGTCGTCGACCACCTGTCGCCAGTCCCCAGTGATCACGCCAGCCGGAAGGGCCACGGGTCGGGATTTGCGGACGTCGCGGACCGCGACCCGGGCGACGCTCAGGGACAGTCCCAGCCTCGACGCCAGGAGGTTGCCGTTCCTCTGGAGCCCGGAAAGCACTCCGCCTCCCACCGTTCCGCCCCCGACCAGTCCGATGTTCACCTGTTGCATAGACAGACCGTGGACCCTGCCCGCGCAGGGGCGCAGGGGACAACGGTTTTGTGGGTTCCACCGCGGCCCCGGCGCATGGTGCTCACGAGCGGTGCTCACGCGCCTTGCCGGCCGGTGGGTGTCGGCCCAACCTCGGCGCGGTGCGCATCCTCTTCATCGGAGACATCGTGGGCGAACCTGGGAGACGGGCCTGTCGGGAACGGATCCCGGTGCTCCGGGAGTCCCTCGGGCTCGACTACGTCGTGGCCAACGGCGAGAACGCCGCCGGAGGCTCCGGCATCACACCCTCCACCGCGGCGGAGATCTTCGCGGCCGGTGTCGATGTCATCACCTCCGGGGATCATCTCTGGGACCAACGCGAGGTCTCCCAGCTCCTGCAGTCCGAACCCCGCTTCGTGCGCCCCGCCAACTATGCGCCCGAGGTCCCGGGTCGAGGATCCACCGTTGTCACCCGTCCCGGCTGCGCCTCGCTCGGGGTCCTGAATCTCCAGGGTCGGACCTTCATGGCGCCCCTCGAGAACCCCTTTGTTGTCGGGCCCCGGGAACTGGCCTCCCTCAAGGCCGAGGCGACGGTCGTTATCGTCGATTTTCATGCCGAGGCGACCTCCGAGAAGATTGCGCTGGGGTGGCATCTCGATGGACAGGTGAGCCTCGTGGTGGGCACCCACACGCACGTGCAGACGGCGGACGAGCGGATCCTCCCGGGCGGGACCGCCTGCATCACCGACGCCGGATTCACCGGGGGGCACGACGGGGTCCTCGGCCGGGAAACGGCCCCCATCCTGAGACGGTTCCTTACCCAGACGCCCCAGCGGTTCGAGGTCTGCACCCGAGGGGTCCAGCTCAATGGATGCTGGGTGGATGTGGACGAGTCCACTGGCCGGGCCCGGTCGATCCACCGCATCTCGGAGCGGCTGGGCGTGTCGTGATCGCGGATCGGATCGCTTCCTGAAGAACCGACGATGCCCAGATCCTCCAAAAGCCAGTGGGACTTCGGGGACCTCTTCACCCCGCGGACCGGTCCGGGAGCTCCGGTCGGCCGGCCGAAGTGCGAGGTCGAGGCCGCCGTTGATGTCGAACCGCCCCCGACGGCCAGCCCCCCGCCGGTGCTGTCGGTGAGCGAGCTCACCCAGGGCATCAAGCGCCACCTCGAATCCCGGTTCGGATTCGTCCGGGTCTCCGGTGAGATCTCCAACCATCGTCTGCAGGCCAGCGGCCATGCCTATTTCGTTCTCAAGGATGCCACGGCGCAGCTGGGCTGTGTGCTGTTCCGGAGCCAATCGGCGGCCTCGAAGGTCCCGCTCCGGGACGGCGTGAAGGTCATCCTGGGCGGGGAGCTGACGGTCTACGAACCCCAGGGGAAGTATCAGTTGCGGGTGACGTCGGTGGAGCTCGAGGGCATCGGGGCGCTCCAGGCGGCCTTCGAGCGGCTCAAGGCCCGGCTGCAGGCCGAGGGCCTCTTCGAGGTGGGACGGAAGCGTCTGATTCCTCGGTTTCCCCGTCGGGTTGGCCTCGTGACCTCTCCCACCGGTGCCGCGATCCGGGATGTTCTTCATGTCGTCGGACGCCGCTTCGCCGGGCTGGAATTCGTGCTCGTCCCGGTCCGCGTCCAGGGCGAGGGCGCCGCGCCGGAGATCGCGGAGGCGATCGGCATGCTCAACGCCTGGGAACGGGCACACCCTGGGTCCCTGGACGTGATCCTTGTGACGCGCGGCGGAGGATCCCTGGAGGATCTGTGGTCCTTCAACGAGGAGGTCGTGGCCCGGGCGATCGCCGCCTCCGGGCTGCCCGTGATCTCGGCGGTGGGTCATGAGATCGACTTCACCATCGCCGACCTGGTGGCCGACCTGCGCGCCGCCACCCCCAGCGCGGCAGGGGAATTGCTGACGGCGGGCTACATCGATGCTGTCGGACGGCTCTCGGTCGCGGCGCGCCGATTGAGGGTGTTGACGGCTCGTACGGTTCTCAACTGGGGCCAGCGGGCCGAGTCCTGGACCCTCCGACTGGAGCGACGACATCCGCGGCGACAGCTCGAGACGCGCATCCAGCAGGTGGACGACGCGACAGCCGCCCTCGTCCGGGGGGTGGGACGGGGCGTCCGGGATGCCGTATCCCGGGTGTCGTCGTCGGTGTCCCGATTGCTGGCGCGGCGTCCCCAGGTGGCCCTCGAGCGAGACCGGCGGCGCCTGGTCGAACTCCGCCGCCGACTGGCTGTCGCAGTGTCCCGCCATCGGGACCGACTTCGGTCCCGCTCGGATCAGGCGGGGCAGTCCCTCCGTCTCCTGTCCCCGCTTCAGGTCCTTGAACGGGGCTACTCCCTGACCTTCGATCCGTCGACCGGGCAGCTAGTGCGTCGTGTCGACGGACTCCGTCCGGGCCAGCGGCTGGAGACCCGACTGGCCTCCGGAAGGGTCGGGTCGGTGGTGGATCGGGTGGATCCGGGGACTCCTCCGATCGTACCGGATCCCGGGGAATCCACGGGAACGGTGGGTTCGTCGGGATCGGTCTAGGCGATCCGCTGAAGGACCTTCCGGATCGAGTCCAGTCCCTCGGCCAGCTGGTCCTGGGGCAGGTTCAGGGCCGGAAGGAGACGGACCACCTGATTGCCCGAGGGAATGGTCAGCAAACCGGCCTCCTGGAGTTGATGGACCATCTGGAGGCTGGCCGGCCTGTCGCTGCCGGCGAAGCCCGGGATCTGATCCCGCGGATGGAGCTCCAGACCCTGCATGAACCCCAGACCCCGGATCCCCCGGATCACCCCGGGGTAGGTTGCGGCGAGCGTCGCGAGTTCCGACGTCAGCCAGGTCCCGACCGAGCGCACATGGTCGACCAGGCCGTCGCGGTCGATGATCTCGAAGATCTTCAGGGCCACGGCACAGGCGAGGGGGGTGCCGCCGAAGGTGGTTCCGTGGGTGCCTGGTCCCAGGAGGTCGGCGAGGTCGACCCCATGGACCTTCTGACGGACCCAGAAGGCCCCGATCGGAAATCCGCCGCCCAGCGACTTGGCGGTCGAGAGGGCGTCGGGCAGGAACGATTCGGCTCCGGGCACGCCTTCCAGCAGCCGCTGGAAGCTTTGGAATCGGCCCGTCCGGAAATGTCCGCACTGGACCCCGTCCATCAGGAGCAGCATCCGGTTCTCGTCGCAGAGGCGTCGCAACCCAAGAAGATATTCGACGGTCGCCGGAGTCAGGCCGCCCTCCCCCTGCACCCCCTCGATGAGGATGGCCACGGTGGCCGGAGACAGGGCATTCCGTGCGGCATCAAGGTCGTTGAAGGGGATATGACGAAACCCGCTCACGGCGGGTTCGAACCCCTTCTTGACCTTGTCCTGTCCGGTGGCCGCGATGCTGGCGAGGGTTCGTCCGTGGAAGGAGTTCGTGGCCGTCAGGATCTCGAAACGCCCCTCGTCGTGTCCAAACTTCCGGGCCAGCTTGTAGAGACCCTCGTTGGATTCCGCCCCCGAGTTGGCGAAGAACACCTTGCCCGGGGCGATGCGCGTCACGATCTGTTCGGCCAGACGTCCCTGCGGCTCGTGATGGTAGAGGTTTGAGACGTGCAGGAGCCGACGCGCCTGCGTGGCCAGGGTCTCGGCAAGCTCCGGATGGGCATGGCCCAGCGAGCAGACCGCGATGCCACCGCCGAGATCGAGGTAGCGGCGCCCGTCCACATCCCAGAGATGGCTGCCGGCGCCACGGTCCAGGACGAGGTCGAACCGCCCATAGCTGGGGACAACATAGTTCTGGAAGAGATCCCGGATCCCGGCTGCGGGGGAGGGGGTCGGGTTCAGGGTGGCGGGTGCAGGGGAGTCCTTCATCGATCTTGGAAGCGCGAGTAAACAGGAACCGGCCGGAACGTTGAGTCTTTTCTGTCCGGGACCCGTGGTGACGAAGGCTCGACACCCGGGAGGGGAATTCCGTTAATCGTCGGATGAAGGTGCTGCTGCTGAACGGTCCCAACCTGAACCTCCTGGGGACCCGACAGCCCGAGGTCTATGGGCGGTCGACCCTGGCCGACATCGAGTCCGCCGTCCGGGATCGGGCCCGTCAGCTCGGGGTCGAGGTCGACTGTCGGCAGTCCAACCACGAGGGCGAGCTTCTGGACTGGCTCCACGAGGCGCGGTCGACCTGCGCCGGGGTGGTTCTGAACGCCGGAGCCCTCACCCACACCAGCATCGCCCTGCGGGACGCCATCTCCGCCATCGGCATCCCGGTCGTCGAGGTCCACCTCTCCAACATTCACGCCCGGGAGGAGTTCCGACACCGTTCCGTCATCGCCGCTGTCTGCCGGGGACAGATCGCGGGTTTTGGTGTGACCTCGTACCTCCTTGGATTGGAGGCGCTTGTTAACGTTACCGCCTCGGCGTAGGGCTGTTTTGGGGCTTGCGGAAGGGGTGTTCGGTGGGGGGTGACATGGGCCTTGACCGGTAACGGGGTCTTCATACAGCATCCGCCCGCTGCGACGGAGCTGGGGGAGGCCCACGAGCTGATATGCCCCGTTTCGTTTCGAGGTTTTCAACCAACTTCAACCCGGGACACCACGTGGATCTCAAGGAGATCAAGGCGATCATTGATTTGATGAAGAAGAACTCCCTTTCGGAGTTCGAGCTCGAGGAGAAGGAATTCAAGATCAAGCTGAAGCGGCCGATCGCGGTCGGGGTCCCGATGGTGACCCCGGTGGACGATCCGGAGCTGACGGCGTTCACCCAGCTGGCCCGGCCGGCTTCAGGCCCGGCCGCCTCGGCTCCTGCCGCGGGTTCGGCGGCCTCTTCGGGCGACCTGGACATCAAGTCTCCGATGATCGGCACCTTCTACCGCTCCCCGTCCCCGGACTCGGCGTCCTACGTCGAGGTCGGAACCGAGGTGGGGCCGGACACCGTGGTCTGCATCATCGAGGCCATGAAGGTGATGAACGAGATCAAGGCCGAGACCCGGGGCATCATCACCTCGATCCTGTCCGACAACGCCAAGCCGGTGGAATTCGGCCAGCCCCTGTTCAAGGTGCGTCCGCTCTGAGCGGTCTGCCGCGGGTCGCCGTCCGGTGGGATGCCGGCGGAAACCGCTCCTGCTAGCCCGAGATCCTCCTTCGATCGAAACCCCCTATGTTCGAGAAAGTCCTGGTCGCCAATCGCGGCGAGATCGCCATGCGGATCATCCGCGCGTGCCGCGAGTTGAACGTCAAGACGGTCGCGGTCTACTCCAAGGCGGACGCCAACTCCATGCACGTCCAGGTGGCCGACGAGGCCATCTGCATCGGGGATGGCCCCAGCACCGACAGCTACCTGCGGATCGACCGCATCATCTCCGCGGCCGAGATCGCGGATGTCGACGCGATCCACCCCGGATATGGGTTCCTGAGCGAGAATGCCCATTTCGCCGATGTCTGCGAGAGCTGCAACATCCGCTTCATCGGCCCGCGTTCGGCGGCGATGAACGCGCTCCACGACAAGGCGTCCAGCCGTGTCCTCGCCCGCAAGGCCGGTGTGCCGACCCCTCCGGGATCCGACGGCCTCATCGAGACCGAGCAGGAGGCCCTGACCATTGCCCGCAAGATCGGCTATCCCGTGATGATCAAGGCCGTCGCCGGCGGCGGTGGCCGTGGGATGCGGGTGGCCCACAACGACGTGGCCTTGGTGAAGGGCTACCACACCGCGAGGACCGAGGCGGAGAAGGCGTTCGGGAACAGCGGGGTCTACATCGAGAAGTTCATCGAGAACCCCCATCACATCGAGTTTCAGATCCTCGGCGACACCAAGGGCAACATCATCCACCTCGGGGAGCGCGACTGCTCCATCCAGCGTCGCAACCAGAAGCTGATCGAGGAGACCCCGTCGCCGCTGCTCGACAAGAAGGAGTTCAAGGGCCTCCGGTCCAAGATGGGCAAGGCCGCCCTCCGCATCGCCGAGACCGCCGGCTACACCAACGCCGGCACCGTGGAGTTCATCGCCGACGACACCGGCAACTTCTATTTCCTCGAGGTCAACAAACGGGTCCAGGTCGAGCACCCCATCACCGAAGAGGTGACCGGGATCGACATCGTGAAGGAGCAGATTGCCATCGCCCTTGGCGAAAAACTCCGCTTCTCCCAGGGCGACGTCCAGTTCAAGGGCCATGCCATGGAATGCCGCATCAATGCGGAGGATCCCTTCGGCGACTTCCGGCCGTGTCCGGGTCGGATCGAGATGTACTACGCCCCGGGCGGAGCGGGGGTCCGGATCGATTCCCATGCCTACGCCGGCTACACGATCCCACCCTACTATGACTCGATGATCGGCAAGCTGATCACCGTGGGACGCGACCGTGCCGAGGCCATGAACCGGATGAGCCGTGCGCTCTCCGAGTACATGATCACCGGGGTCAAGACCACGATCCCGTTCGAGCAGGCGATCCTCCAGGACCCCGACTTCCGTCGCGGCAACTACACGACGAACTTCGTCGAACGCATCCTCAGCGGCGCGAAGTTCGAGATGATCCAGGAGAAGGCCTGAGGCGGACGGCGGCGGACGGGGGCGGTAGGGAGGGACTCACGCGGCGACGCAGAGACGCGGAGGTCGAGAAGGACGGAAGGGCTGAAGCCATCGGATCCCCTCTCTTTGTTCTCCGCGTCTTCGCGTCGCCGTGTGGGTCCCCCTCCGTGTTCTCCCCGTCCGTGTGACCGGGGCCAGGTTCCCGAAATTCCGGTTGGCAACCCGGCGGTTCGGGTCGAAACAAGGGACGTCCAATGCTGACGACCCTCCGCATCCGTAACCTCGCCCTCGTGGCGGACCTGACCCTGGAGCTGGCTCCGGGCCTCAATGTGCTGACAGGGGAGACCGGGGCCGGCAAATCCGTTATCCTCGGAGCCCTCGGTCTCGTCCTGGGACAGCGGGCCGACCGGACCCTGATCCGGTCGGGAGCCGACGCCTGCACCGTCGAGGCGGTGTTCGAGGTCGGCCAGCGGGAGAGGCCCCTGCCAGACCCGGAGCTTCTGGTCCGACACGGCCTCGAACCCTGCGAGGGCGGTCAGCTGATCCTGAAGCGGACCTTCACGTCGACCGGGACCAACCGACAGTTCGTCAATGGCTCCCCGACCAGTCTCGGCACCCTCGCCGAGGTGGCCGGCGATCTGGTCGACCTCCACGGACCCCACGACCATCAGTCCCTCCTCAAACCGTCCCGCCAGCTTGCGGTCCTCGATGCCTTCGGGGGTTTGGGGCTCGCGCGATCGATGTTCGAGAAGGCCTTCCGGCAACGGGAGGAACTTCTTGCGGCCCGACGTGCCCTCGTGGTGGACGAGCAGGCCTATGCCCGCCAGCTCGACCTGCTCCGGTTCCAGGTCCGCGAGATCGAGGCGGCCCGGCTCACGGACGACGACGAGGCGCTGGAGGCGGAACACCACCGTGCCGCCAACGCGGCCCGCCTGATCGAGCTGTCCCGAGGTGCCTTGGAGCTCCTGTCGGAGCAGGACGACGCCGTACTGACCCGGTTCGGGTCGCTGGGACGGGTGCTGCAGGATCTCCAGCGACTGGATCCCGGTGTCGACTCCCTCACATCGCTCCACGCCCAGGCGTTGGTGCTGCTCCAGGAACTCCAGGTTGCACTGTCCCGTTACGGCGACTCGGTCGATGTCGACGCCGAGCGGCTCGCCTTTCTGGAGGAGAGGTTGAATCTGCTCCAGTCCTTGAAGCGCAAGTATGGCCAGACCCTTGCCGACGTGGCCGCCTTCGGTGTCGAGGCGCGACTCCGTCTCGGGCAGCTCGAGGGACGGGATGCCGAGTTGATCCGCCTGGATGCGGAACTCCAGCGGGCTGAAGTGGCACTGGCGAAGGCGGGGGACGACCTGACCGCCGCCCGACGGAAGCTGGTTGGCAAGCTGTCGAAAGCGGCGGGCAAGGAGTTGGCCGCTCTGGGTTTCCGGCAGAGCCAGCTTGAGGTCGGGCTCTCGAGGTCGGAGACGCCTTCGCCCACGGGCTTCGACCAGTGCGAGTTCCTGTTCGCCCCGAATCCGGGCGAGCCGGCCCGGCCACTACGCGCCATCGCCTCGAGCGGCGAGCTTGCGCGGGTCATGCTGGCGTTGAAGACCGTGCTGGCGCGGGAGGACGAGGTGCCGGTGCTGGTGTTCGACGAGGTCGACGCCAACGTGGGGGGCGAGACGGCCTCAGGCGTGGGTGCGAAGCTCCGCCAGATCGCCGAACAACACCAGGTGCTGTGCATCACCCACCTGGCCCCCGTGGCCGCGGCGGGGCATGTCCACTATCGTGTCACCAAGGAAGTCCAGGATGGCCGAACCGAGTCCTTCGTCAGCCGACTGGGCCGTACCGATCGGATCGAGGAGGTGGCCCGCATGCTGGGCGGAGCCACCGCCGCCGCACGTCGGCATGCCGAGGAGCTGCTCGGATCCTGATCCCTTTGGCCCCACCGCGCCCTCAGTGGGCTGATCCTTTCTGGACGCCGCACTGCCTGGTGTGGAGGCCACCCCGGTGGTGCTGCCGGTGGTGCTGATCCGGTGGGTGCCGCAGTGCCCTGCGGCACTGGGCGCGGAAGCGCCCACGGCACACCTGGCGCAGAGCCTCTGGAGTGGGATGGATCTACCTCCGTCCCGTCTCTCACTGGAGCATCTCAGCCCCGAGGGCCGGTTCGACCCTCTCCAACAGCTCCGAACGCCGCGCCTCCATGGCCGCGGGTGAGAGGGCTCCCCCCGGCGACTCGTGCATGCGCCGTCTCTTTTCAAGGAGACTCATGAATCGGGGCTGCGACTGGAGTAATCGATACAGCGTTGTCGGGGAGAGGGTATCCAACGGCGTCCGCTCCTCGTCTTCCCCTTTCCGGAGGTGACGACCCTGTGGCAGGAATAGATAGGCCCCCACCCTCGGCGACTCCCGCCGGACTGCGATCCATCCCGGGGCGTCGAAGTCGCCCCGGGATCTATCCTGGGTCCGGAGTACCACGAAATCGGCAAACGCCTCGAGGTCCACAAGGGATTCCAGCTCCGCATAGCGTCCCGGATCGGACATCCCCAGACCGCACAGTTCGCGGATCCGGAGCCATGCCGTGTCCTCCCGGGAAGCCACCCCGTTGGGACTGCGCATCGTGTAGTTCGAGGGCTTGCCGCCCAACCGATCCGCAAGAAATCGGGTGTCGATCCGTTCCTGCAGGTCGTACACGCCCCAATAGCTCCCGTTCAGCACGACATGGACGAATCGCCCATCCGGTGCCGGTTGTCCCATGGCACGGAAGGTCTCCCGGGTGAGGGCGCCCCGGATGAGGTTAGGTCCAGCCTGTCGGGTGTCCATGGATTCCCCAACCGGGGATCCCGCGTCCAGCAGGAGGGTCTTGAAGTGTTTGGCGCCCGTGGGACCAAAGAGACGCCCGGACCACTCCGGAGTCCCATGGAGGTCTCGGAACACGAGTCGGAAGGAGAGCTTGGTGTCGGGGCCGAAGTTCCCTCCCGAGGATCCATGGACCGAGAGGCCACAGAAGGCGGCGCGGTCCCCGGTGCGACTCCCGGTGAACCCCGATTCGATCCATTCCATCGATGCGGCCTTCTCCCAGGCATCCCCCGTCTGCAGCGGGTTCACCTGCAGTCCACGGGTCGGATCCCAGAGGTCCGCGGGATCCAGCACCAGGGACACGATGGGGACTGAGGACAGGGTGGTCCGCGGCGGGAGTGGGTGGGTCCGGATCCGTGTTTCCTCCGACAGCGACGAGGTCTCCGGAACCGGTCGTGCTCCTGCCGGGAACAGGAACGTCAGCGTGTCGACATTCGAGGGCCGGAATCCGACCCGGAACGCGGCGGCTCTCAGGATCGTGGTGTTCGTGATTGCGATTGGCCCGGAGTAGACGACGCCACGGTCCGGTCGGGGCAGGGACCCATCCAGGGTGTACCGGATCTCGCTCCCCGGGGTGCGACATCCGATCGTGAGCATGAAGGGCTGGTCGTGGATGCCTCGGGGATGGCTGAACTGCGTGTCCGCCACCTGGCCCAGCATTTCCCCCCGGTTCGTCTCCCCAGGACTGGGCGTGACGAACAGTCCGTGCCGACGCAGCGGGAACGGACTGTCCCCACGGCTCTGGAGCCTGCCGAAGGAGACGTCGCCTGGGAGAGCCGGATACTTCGGCTGGAATTCGTCCTCGAACACACCGCCCCCGGGGCGTGCGAGCCCGAGGAACCGCCCCTTCGGGTCGAGTCTGAAGTTCGCATGAAGGTCCTCCACCCGGTTCGTCCGGTCCTTGCCCGAGGCGAACACCACGAGGAATGCGCCCGGGTCGAGCGTTACCGACGGGAAGGTCCACCGCGTCGGATTGCGGAAATCATCGGTCAGATGCCATCCGGCGAGGTCGACCGGTCGACCACTCCGGTTCTGGAGCTCGATCCACCCCGGAAAGTCGCCGTCGGCGTCGTCGAGCGCCGAGTGGTTGACGGCGAGGATCTCGGACAGGACCACCTCGGGCTCCCGATTGTATTGGAGCAGATCCTGGTGGAATGCCGTCACGAGCAGGGCGAGCAGGGCCGTCAGCCCCCAGCTGAACTGGGCCGGGGAGATCCACGCCAAGGGATCCGATGCCCCCGCCCTGCGGGACGGGTTCATCCCTCCACCGCCTCCATGCCGGTGACGTATTTCGACATCCGGGTCACCCGGAACGGGAAGAAGTTGGTGATCCGCTCGTCGAGCTCGGCGACCTCACCGGCATACTTCAGCTCCATCACGGTGCTGTCCGGAAGCCGGTTCGGGCAGGTGAACCGGGTGTCATGCCGGTCGACCCGGTAGAACTCGAGTCCCCAGTCGAGCGTCACGCGGTAGGTGCCATCGGCCGACAGAAAATATTTCCGATGGTACCGGTTGATCATCGCCGGCTCCACGTCCTCGAGGGCGGCCCGGACATCCGGGGGTAGGACGGAGTCGCGGACGGCCTTCTCGAGGTCGGCGATGCTGAACCCGGGCTCCAGACGAAAGGGGGCCAGCGGATGGGAGTCCTTGGTGCCGACCATCCCGCGCTTGATCTTGAACTCGAGCACCGGTTTGGCGATGGGGCCGAGCAGCGCCCCATACCAGCGGATCCGGAGCTTGGTGCGCTCGGCCAGACCCCCGACGTTCTCGAAGTAGGAATCGAGCCCCGGGGTGTCGAGATAGATGTTGTTGATGGTCCGGGTCGAATGGATCTCCCGGAACCCCGCCGGGCTCTGGCGGACCCAGTGCTCCACCTCACCGAACGGCACGTCGGTGATGTGATACTTCCGCTCGAAGCGGAATCCGTTCTCCGAGGCATCCGCCATGGGGCCGTCAGGTGCCGATGCCGCGGTCGTCCATCAGCCGCACCCGCGTGTCGGCATGGCGGGTCCGGAACTCCTCCAGGCAGGTCTCCACCGTCCTGAGGTCCGGGAAGGCGGCCTGGTACGACGCCTCCTGGTGGGAGTCGGTCTCATCGAACCGCCGCAGCCGGAGGTCCCTCGTGTGACGCTGCAGCGCGGCCGTCCAGGCGGCCAGACCGGGACTCCGGTCCCGGGGCGCTGACAGGGTCAGGTACAGGCTCGGTCCCGGTTCGCGTCCCCGGACCATCCGGTTGAGGGCGATCAGGGCCGACAGGATCACGAACGCCACGATCGTGATGACGGTCTGCTGCGCGCCGAGCCCGAGTCCGATCGCGATGCAGATGAAGAGATAGCCCAGTTCCTCGGGTTCCTTCACGGCGGTCCGGAACCGGATGATCGACAGCGCCCCCACGAGTCCCAGCGACAGCGCCAGCGACGACTTCACGATCGTGATGATCAGCATCGTCGTCATGCTCAGAACCATGAAGTTCCGGCCGAACATCTCGCGGTTCGACAGCGAATGGCCGAACCGGGCATAGAGGCGTCCGAGCAGGTGGGCGAGGACGGCGGCGAGGACGAAGTTGATGAGGAACAGTCCGTAGGGGATCTCGGCGCTCTGGGCGGAGAAGAACTGCAGTAGGGATTCGTTCTTGTTCATGACCGATGGAGGGGTGCGCCGCGGTTGGGGCGCATCCGGGCAGGACAGGAGCAAGGACACCAGAGGTGACGAATGGGTTACAGGGCAAAGAGCGCGGCCCATACGGCGAGGGGTAGGCGAGGGATTCACGCGGTGCCGAGTCTCCGCGTCCGTCGGCCCTTCCCGTTCGACTGCGGTCCACATCTCCATTGGATGGGTCTGCTGCACTCCGCTCTTTTCGCGTGCCTCGCTGAGGACGGATGGGTTTCATCACGTCTTTCCATGACACGTCCTCAACCCGTGAACACTGTCTCCGCCTCCACACGGCGTTCGTTCCTCAAGACCGGCGCCTCCGGACTCCTCGCCGCCCCGTTCATCACGCGTGATCTTCTCGCGAACCCGCCGTCCGGACAGGTCCTCCACGCCAGCTTCGGTGCCTCGGGCATGGCCTGGGCCGATCTCACGTCCATCGCCTCGCACCCCAAGGTCCGCATGGTCGCCGTCGCCGAGGCCGATGCCGGTCGCACCGCCGAGTTCCGCAAGCGCTTCCCCGACGCCCGGGTCTATGAGGACTACCGCGTGCTGCTCGACCGCGAGAAGCTCGACTCGGTCAGCGTGTCGACCCCCGACCACATGCACGCGCCGATGGGGTTGTCGGCCCTCGACCGTGGCATCGCCGTCTACGGACAGAAACCCCTGACGCACGACGTCTACGAGAGCCGTCAGATGGCCCTCATGGCCGCGGCGCGGAAGGTGCCGACCCAGATGGGCATCCAGGTCCACTCGGCCAAGGAATACCGCACCGCGGTGGCCCAGGTGCAGGCCGGGGCGATCGGCAAGGTCAATGAAGTCCACACGTGGAGCAGCAAGGACTGGGGGGATCTGTCGCCGAAGCCGAACCGCATCGATCCGGTGCCAGCCGGGTTCAGCTGGGACCTATGGCTCGGCGTCTGCCGCTACCGCCCCTTCATCGGCAACGGTTGGTACCACCCGGCCAACTGGCGCCGTCGTCTCGACTTCGGCACCGGCACCTTCGGCGACATGGGCTGCCACATCCTCGACCCCGTCTTCGCCGCCCTCGCCCTCACGGCACCCGTCTCGGTGCGCAGCGAGGGGCCGTCGCCCAACGCCGATTCCTGGGCCAACAACGCCCTGATCCGCTACGTCTTCCCCGCCACGCGGTACACGATCCCCAGCCGGATCCCGATCACCTGGTACGACGGCAACCAGCGTCCGCCCGCCGAGATCCGGGCCCTGCTGGCCGGAAAGGATCTCCCCGACCAGGGATCGATCCTCATCGGCACCGAAGGCGTCATGATCATCCCGCACGTCTCCATGCCCATCGTCCTGAAGGGCGGCAAGGTGGTGACCGACGGGCTCCCTGTGGTGGAGGGCGTCGACCACTGGCATCAGTTCATCGATGCGGTCCGGGGCGAGGCCAAGACCTCGACACCCTTCTCCTATTCCGGACCCCTTACCGAATCCATCCTGCTGGGCGGCGTCGCCACGCGGTTCCCCAACGCCACGCTGGACTGGGACGCGAAGCGGCTCCAGTTCACCCACATGCCGGACGCAAACCCCTGGATCCGACGCTCGTATCGCGAGGGATGGAACGTGCCTGCGATCTGAGCGGAGTGTCGTCATGACCTCGGACTTCCGGGCCTGGAATCCTGCCACGCGATGGAAGTCCCTCGGGGCCCTGTTTGGACTCGCCCTCGGGCTCGGATCCGCCCAGGCCGCCGAGCCGGTGCGGTTCTCCCGCGACGTCCTACCCATCCTCTCGGACCACTGCTTTGCCTGTCATGGGCCCGATGCGGCCGCCCGCAAAGGGGGCCTGCGGCTGGATGTCCTTGAGGAGGCGATCGGTCCGGGCAGGAGCGGCAAGGTGGCTGTCGTCCCCGGCGACCCGAAGGCGAGCGAGGTGATCCGACGGCTCCTCACCGGGGATGCGGATGATCTCATGCCGCCACCGGAGGCGCACCGTCCGGTGTCGCAGGACCAGATTGCGACCCTGACCCGCTGGATCGCCGAGGGCGCGGCCTGGGGACGCCACTGGGCCTACGAGCCCCCGCAGGGCCCCACGCCGCCGTCCGTCCCGGGCGTGTCGAACCCGATCGACGCCTTCGTGCGGACCCTGTTGGCGAGGGAGGGTCTCGAGGCCGCGCCCGAGGCCTCGCGGGAACCGTTGTTGCGTCGGCTCTCCTTCGATCTGACCGGGCTGCCCCCGACGCCCGATGAGATCCGGAGGTTCGTCGAGGACACACAACCCGAAGCCTACGAGCGTCAGGTGGACCGCCTGCTCGCCTCGCCACGCCATGGCGAACGGCTGGCGTGGGACTGGCTCGAGGCGGCGCGGTATGCCGACTCCAATGGCTACCAAGGCGATGGCGAACGCACCATGTGGCCGTGGCGCGACTGGGTGGTCCGGGAGTTCAACGCCAACCGCCCCTTCGACGACTTCACCACGTGGCAGCTGGCGGGGGATCTCCTCCCTTCGCCGGCACCCGAGCAGCGCCTCGCCACTGGATTCGTCCGCAACCACATGATCAACGGGGAAGGAGGACGCATCCCGGAGGAGAACCGGATCGACTACCTGTTCGACCAGACCGAGACCGTCGCCACCGTCTGGCTTGGGGCCACCTTCAACTGCACGCGCTGTCACGACCACAAATACGATCCGTTCACCCAGCAGGACTATTTCAGTCTGCTCGCCTTCTTCGATCGCACGGCGGTCGATGGCGGCGGTGGGGATCCGCAGGCACGTCCAAACCTCGAATGGCCCTCCGAGACCCAGAAGGAGCGACGCCAGCGGCTCGAGACCGAGCTGAAGGCGGTCGCCGGAACGGTGCGGACCCTCGAGTCGGTCAAGTTCCCCCGGCCGGCCGGGAAGCCCGTGGTGGAGGCGTCGGGCGTCCGGGATCTGCCCAAGGAGATCCAGGACGCGCTCGCGCAGGATCCCGAACTGCGGGATGGGGGGCGTCTCAACCAGCTGGCCGCCCACTGGAGGACGAACGATGCGCCGTACGCCGGAGCGCTGGAGCGTCAGAAGCGTCTCCGGGACGAGCGGGACGGACTAAACCGGTCCATCCCCCGGGTCATGGTCATGGAGGACCAGGAGAAGTTCCGGGACACCTTCGTGCTGGCTCGGGGCAACTACCAGCAGCCTGGAGCCCGGGTTCGGGCCGCAGTGCCGCAGGGGCTCTCGACCTCCCCGGCCGGGTCTCCGACCAACCGGCTGGGCCTCGCCCAATGGATCCTGTCCCCCGGACATCCCCTCACTGCACGGGTGGCGGTCAACCGGTCCTGGCAGCTCTTCTTCGGCCTTGGACTCGTAAAGACCGCCGAGGATTTCGGTCTCCAAGGCGAGCGGCCGAGTCACCCGGAGCTCCTCGACTGGCTGGCGGTCGAGTTCCGCGACTCCGGCTGGGATCTCAAGCACCTTCATCGGCTCATCGTCACCAGCGCCACCTACCGTCAGTCGTCGCGCACGCCTCCGGAGATCCGGGAACGGGATCCGGAGAACCGGCTCCTGGCCCGGGGTCCAAGGCTTCGGATGCCGTCGTGGATGATCCGCGACGCGGCCCTGTTCCATGCCGGACTGCTGGTGGAGGACATCGGCGGTCCGCCGGTGAAGCCCTACCAGCCGCCCGGGATCTGGGAGGAGGCGACGTTCGGGACCAAACGCTATGAGCAGGACCATGGCGCGTCGCTCTACCGTCGGAGCCTCTACGTGTTCTGGCGCCGGATCGTGGGACCGACCCTGTTCTTCGATGTCGCAAGCCGTCAGACCTGCACGGTCCGAACCCCGCGAACGAATGTCCCTCTGCACGCCCTGCTGACCCTCAACGACATCACCTACGTCGAGGCCGCCCGCGCCCTGGCCGCGCGGGTGGCTGGGGCTGCCGAGACCGACCCCGAGCGTCTCCGCTGGCTCTACCGGGAGGTGGTGGGACGTCTCCCCGATGCCGCGGAGCAGGAACGCCTGCTGGGATCCCTCCACGGGTACCGACAGCGCTTCGCGACCGAGCCGCAACGCGCCCGGGAGCTGGTCGAGGTCGGGGAGATCCGGATTCCCACGGATCTGGATCCGGCCTCGTTGGCGGCATGGACGGTCGTGTGCAGCACGGTGCTGAATCTCGACGAGGCCCTGAATGTCGAATGATCCGATGAACCCCTTGGACGAGAGCCAGCTGCTGCTGAACCGGAGAACCTTCCTCGGGCGTGGGGCCACGGCCCTTGGCACCGGGGCGCTGGCGTCGCTGCTGGGACGGGGCGGGGCCGCGGCTGCGATGTCGGGCGGTGGGCTCCAGGGACTGCCGGGGTATCCACCGAAGCCGCCCCGGGCCAAGCACGTCATCTATCTCTTCCAGAACGGGGCCCCGACGCATGTCGACCTCTTCGACTACAAGCCGAAGCTCCGGGAGCTGCACGGGAAGTCCGTCCCCGACGGCTACGTTGCGGGCAAGCGCTTCAGCACGATGACCGGCGAGGCCGACGGCAAGCTGCTGCTGGCGCCGGTCGAGCCCTTCCACCAGCGCGGACAGAGCGGCGCCTGGGTGAGCGAGTTCCTGCCGTACACAGCCCAGGTGGCGGACCGACTGTGCTTCGTGAAGGGTATGCATACCAACGCCGTGAACCACGCGCCGGCGATCTCGCTGATGCTGAGCGGCGCCCAGATCCCGGGACGCCCCACGCTCGGGGCGTGGCTCACCTACGGGTTGGGTTGCGAGACCGAGAACCTGCCGGCGTTCGTGGTCATGACCTCGGTCAGCAAGGGCACCACCTGCGGACAGATCTTCTACGATTTCTACTGGGGCTCGGGGTTCCTGCCCTCGCGCTACCAGGGCGTGAAGTTCCGCGGCAACGGAGATCCGGTCCTCTATCTGAGCAATCCCTCGGGACTCGATCCCTCCCTGCGCCGCGCCATGCTCGACGACCTGGCGGCGCTCAATGCGCGGAAGCTCCAGGAGCATGGCGATCCCGAGATCGCCGCGCGCATCGCCCAGTACGAGATGGCGTTCCGGATGCAGACGAGCGTTCCGGAACTGACGGATCTGTCGAAGGAACCCGAAAGCGTGCTCTCGCTCTATGGGCCGAGCGTCCGGGAGCAAGGGACCTTCGCGTACAACTGCCTCATGGCCCGACGCCTCGTCGAGCGGGGCGTCCGATGCGTCCAGGTGATGCCCCCCGGATGGGACCAGCATCGGAGTCTCACGACCGAGCTGTACACCCAGTGCCGCGACACCGATCAGCCGTCGGCCGGACTCGTCCTGGATCTGCAACAGCGCGGGTTGCTCGACGACACGCTCGTGATCTGGGGCGGGGAGTTTGGTCGGACCCCGTTCATCCAGGGCGCTCTCGACGACCGCAAGAACTGGGGTCGGGACCATCATCCCTACGCCTATACGACCTGGATGGCGGGGGGCGGGGTGAAGGCGGGGTTGAGCCACGGGGAGACGGACGATCTGGGCATGAACGTGGTGACTGATGGGGTCCACGTGCACGACCTGCAGGCGACGATCCTGCATCTGATGGGAATCGACCACGAACGGCTGACCTACCGGTTCCAGGGGCGCAATTTCCGTCTGACCGACGTCCATGGCCGTGTTGTCTCCGAGATCCTGTCGTGATCGGGGGAGGGGACTCACACGGTGACGCGGAGACGCGGAGGTAAGACGGGAGAGAGGCAGGGCGAGAAGGGGTGGGTGGCAGCGGTGCCTTGGCTCCATGAGTTGCCGGTGCTTTTCGAAGCCGAAGGCATCGATGGGTGGGTGATGCAGTGCCCTGCATCACTGTGCGCGGGAGCGCCCACCCCGGTAGGGACGGCCTCCGTGGCGTCCCCATCTAGACCGCGAGGGTGGAGTGGATCGAACCGGCCCAGCCGGGATCCTGTGACGCGTCAGTGACACCGTCCCCATTCACGGGTGCACGACGCGCATCGGATCGAGATGGGGCCGTGGCGGAGCACAGCCCTACCGGCATCGCCTCGGTCTTCGTCTCCCTCATCTCCCTCGTCTTTCCTCCGTGTCTCCGCGTCGCCGTGTGGGTCCCCTCGTTACCTCCGACGAAGGACCTCGAGGATGACGCTGTTGTCCTGGTCACCGAGTCCGAGCCGCTCCGCATGTTCCATCAGTCGACGGTGGGCCTCCGCCAGGGGCAGCGTGAGTCCTGACCCACTCGCCGCGTCGAGGATGAGTCGGACGTCCTTCAGATGCTGGGACAACCGGGCCTGCGGGGCATAGTCCCGCGACACCATCTTGTCGCCCTTCACGTCCATCGCACGGGAGAATGCATTGCTGTTCTTGAGCGCCTCGAGGGCCGCGGCAGGATCCACTCCCAGCGCCTCCGCGAACGCCAAGCCCTCCGCCAACGCCGCGCGGTTCAGTCCCAGCACGAGGTTGGTGATCAGCTTCATCCGGGCCGCACTCCCGCACGGTCCCACATGCAGCACCCGACGGCCCAGGATCGACCACAGGTCGGCGCACGACTCGAACGTCGCCCGGTCCCCCCCCACGAAGAGGGTCACGTCGCCCCGTCGGGTCTGCTCGCTCGAGCCTGAGATGGGCGCATCGAGGTACTGGAGGCCTCGATCGGCACATCTCGAACCGAGGGCCATCGTCGACTCCGGATCGCCGGTCGTCGTGTCGAGGATCACCCGGCCAACCGGGGCCTGGACCAGAAGAGGTGTCAGGACCGCCTCCACCGAGGCACTGTCATAGAGGCTCACAAGGACCCTTCGACAGTCCACGAGCGGGTTGTCGCTCCAGCGCGCCCCGAGGGCGATCAGCGGGTCGGCCTTCGATCGGGTCCGGTTCCAGACCACCACCGGGAGGCCATGCTCCAGCAGGCGCTCCGTCAGAGCCGTACCCATCAGTCCGAGTCCGATCAGGCCGATGGGGTCGTGGTGCATGGCGGTCGCTTCCGTGGATTGGCTAGGCCGATCCCTTCTTGATCGCCTTGAGCCGCTTGGCCTCCGGTTTGACCCGGTAGTGGTCGTCGAGCGGATAGCACCCTGAGATCAGACCATTGCGCGGCGCGGTGGTGCAGTCGCTGAAGGTCCGACACAGCAGCCGCGGCGTCAGGACTCCCTGGCGGGTCGCATCGGACAGGATGCCGGGATAGCTGAGGGTCATGCGTCCGAGGCCGACGAGATCGGTCCAGCCCCGTCGCACCACGGCCTGCGCCACGTGGGGCAGGTATTCCTGCAGGTAGCTGTACGCGGTGCCGACCACCGCGGCGCCGCGTCCGGCGAGGTGGGCCTTCACCCGGCGCACGACGTCCAGCTGCCGCGCCACGTCGATCAACGGGTCGTGCGCCGGCTGGTAGCCATCCGATGGCGGATAGGCTGCGGGGCGCTGGATGTGCGGGTTGTAGTAGGGCGATCCGGCGGTGAGGTTGAGCAGCCGGATCCCGAGGTCCACGCAAAGGTCGGCGAACCGGAAGGTCTCGGTCAGGTCGTGTGTCTCCGGATGGTGCGGATCGATCCCGAATCCAAACCGGTAGGGAAGGTGGGCCGAGTAGTCCTCCGGGATTCCGGGACCGGGTTTGCCGGGCTGTGATCGGGCCGGATCCGGACGGAACGGGACGAAGTCGAAGGCGCTCAGGCGGACCGCGATGTCGATGGGGTTCCCGTCGGCCCGGATACCCTCGACGATCTCACGCAGGATCCGGGTCCGGTTCTCGAAGCTGCCGCCGTAGGGGCCCGGGCGGGTGTGGGCGCCAAGGAACTCGTGAAGCAGGTAGCCGTGGCAGTGCTTGAGGTCGACGAAGTCGGCTCCGACCTCCTGTGCGAGGCGCGCCGCGCGGACGTAGTCCCGGATCAGGTCCCGGACCTCGTCATCCGTGAGCACCTGGGCGTCGGAGTCCACCCGGAAGCGTCCATCCAGCAGCGGATGCCGGAAGGCGACCCGGGGCTCGAAGCGTTTCTTGTCGTTCGGACGACAGAAGCGTCCCGAATGGGTCAGCTGGAACCCGACCACGAGGTCCTCCGTGGTCCCGTGGTGCTGCTGGTGGGCGTCGCGGAGGATGCCGAGGAGTTCCCGGAGTCCGTCGCGGTTGGACTCCTGGAGGATGAGCTGGTTCGGGTTGGCCCGTCCGTCGGGCCGGACCGCCATGGCCTCGCCGCCGAAGATCAGCTTCGCCCCGCTTTCTCCGAACCGACGCCAGCGGCGCCGCATGTCGTCGGTGACCCCGCCATCCGTGGTGCCGTCCCAGCCCTCCATCGGGTGGATCGCCCACCGGTTGCCGATCGTCTTCCCGTGGATCGTCAGTCCGCCCACCGGTTGGAGCAGCGGGGACCCGGTTGTGGCGAGGGTGTCCTCGGTCGGGATGTCGAGTCCGAGCGACGCGAGATGGGCACGGAACTCGTCGACGGTCTTGAGCGAGGCGATGCGGGTCAGCTTGAAGGGTTCGGACATGGACCGGGGCGAGGATGGCTCTGGATGGCTCAGGGAGTGGAGCGGTTTCTGAAACGCAGGTAGGCCGCTGTCGGATCGAAGGGCGGCTCGGCCGGACCGGAATGCAGCACCGCTCCGAACCGCAGGCGCAGCGGGCTCCCCGGTTTCACGACCACGGCGCTCTTCGCCCCCTGCTTCATCGCCTCGCGACCAAACGGGTTCGCCACGAAGACGCCGTAGTCCCGGTTGTGCCACCAGCTCGGTCGGAAGTTGGATGGATCCGCCATCAGGGTGATCCCGGTCGACCGCCCCTCCACCGCCCGGGCGTAGTCGCACCAGTCGGCCGCCTGTCCCCACGTCTGCTGGGCCGACACCCGCCCCGTGCTGCTGAGGATCCGACCCCCGATCTTCTCGGTCAGCGGTGTGGCCACCCGTGCCGCGAAGCCCATCTCCTCCTGGTCCCCCAGCACCAGCTCGGTCCCCGCTGGCACCAGGACCGCCTCCCACGTCAGCATCCACAAGCCGTCCCCCGGCTGGATCGTGAACCGGTTCGTCATCGCACCCAGCGTGGTGCCGTCGGGACCGCGGAGCCGCGATTCCGTCGCGAAGCGGAGGGTGCCCTCCTGGACCGACGGGGAGTCGACGAACGCGACATGGTCGATGCGGCCGCGGTTGCGCCAGAAGTCGACGCCGCTGATGTCACCGAACCCCAGCCACAGCCCCGGATGCATGGTGTCGTGGTCGGTTGCGTCCTGTCCCGACACGGGCGGCTGGCGGCGGGTGACCCGGGAACCGTCGAGGGCATGGAGGTTGGCGAAGTGGGGGCGCAGGATCCGGTCGTCCCGGTATACGAACTCCGCCAGCGGTTGGCCGTTCCGTCGGATCCGGAGTCGTCCCTCCGTGTCCTCGAACCCGAATCCCGATGTGGCTGCCGGGAGTGTTGCCGTCGCCGGGGTCGATGCGGCAGGCGCGGGACGGCTTCGGAGGTAGGCGACGAGGTCTGCGACCTCCGCGGGACCGAGGACGGTGTCGAACGCCGGCATGGCCGAGGTCTTCTCCGTGGTCCGGTCGACGATCTTCGATTTCGGAATCACCACCCGCTCGCCGGTCGCGAGGCCGAGGGTCACCGACAGTCCGCTCTCCTCGAGGAGGATGCCGGAGTGTTCGGCGTCCCGGGTCTGGACGGTCAGGAGCTGGAATCCCTCGGTGATGACGGCATTGGGCTCGAGGAGGGATTGGACGAGGTGGCGGACCGGCGCCCGGTCGGCGATGGCTGTGAGTTCGGGTCCGAACGCATTTCCCTGACCGTTGAACCGGTGGCACTGTGCGCAGCCGGCCCCACCCGGGGCGTGGAACCATCGGGCCCCGCGTTCGGCAGAGCCGGAATCGAGTGCCGCCAGGGCCTGGTCGAGGGTGGTCGACGTCGAGCGCACCGGCAGCAGGACCGGTTCGTGGGCCTTGCCTCCCGACAACACGGCCTCCAGCGGACGGCCTCGGACTTCGACGCTTCCGGCGCCGGCGCCCGACTTCTGCAGCCAGAGCGCAGCGATCTCCCGGACCGACGGATCCGGATCCGCCGCCAGGGGCCGGACCTGTCCGTCCACGAGGGCCTGATCCTCGAGCAGCGCCAGCAGGGCGCTGCGTCGGACGCCGGGACGCGGGTCGGCGAGCAGGGACTCCAGAATGTCCCCCGGCGTGATGCGCCTCAGGGCCTGCCAGCCGGCGTAGGCGGTGACGCGATCCGATTCGGTGGCCAGGGCGCGCAGCAGCGCGTCGCGGGTGGAGGTCTGTCGGCACAGGCCGATGGCCTGGACCGCCTCGAAGCGGAGGCGCGGCTCGGCGTGTTCCAGCAGGGAGACCACCGCCTTGGGCAATGCCGCGCCGGTGCCGCGACGTCGGGTCCGATCGGCGAGGATGCGCGCGCACTGGATGCGGCGGTTCAGACCCGTGTCCGGCATCCTGAGCCACTGCAGCAGGATCTCGTCCCGGGACCGATCCGCGAGCGGGCCGCGACCCAGGGTCCAGAGCAGCCAGGTCTCGCGGGTCTCGGAGGGCGGTCGCTTCTTCAGGGCTGCGAGGAGGGCAGGTCGGACCGTGTCGCCGCGTCGAACCAGCTCGTCCTGGGCATCGATCCGCCACACCGGCAGGAGTCCGTCGAGATCCTCGATCAGCTCGGTCGGGGTCCGGTCCGACATCGGCCGGGCCCGCCTGGACGCCAGGGCCGGCGCCGGCTTCCGTCCGGTGGCCGTCACGCGGAACACCCGTCCCTCGCTGGTCATCTGTCCGTCGCGGTACTCCGCGCCATAGCCGGCGCTCCAGCCGAGGATCCACAGAGCGCCGTCGGGTCCGATCTCGAGATCGGTCGGACGGAACAGCGAGCGGCCCCCGTCGATGAACGGTTCCCAGTCGCCGCCTGCGGGTTTCAGCAGCGCGCCGTCCCACACCGGACGCCAGACGAAGGTCGCCTTCCGCAGCCAGTCGTTCACGAAGAACACCTGTCGATGCGATCCTGGAAACGCCGGCGAATCGCCGAACACGATGCCGGTGTACGAGCCCTCATGGAGGGGGCCGCTCACCGGGGCCGTCGGGGGATGGGGTGGGGTGCCCCAGTGGGCGCTCCATGGATGGTTCCACCCGAAGTGAGCCCCCTGGAACGACAGGAACACGCGGTCACCGGAATTCTGGTCGTTGTCGGTCACCAGGGCGTTGAAGCCGCCGTCGAACGTCATGTCCCACGGGTTCCGCATGCCGCGCGACACGATCTCGAGCCCGGTCCCGCCGTCCTCGCACCGCAGCACACCGCCCTCGAGGCCCCAATCGTCGGCCGGATCATGGTAGGCCTTCCGGTACTCGCCCTTGCGGAACGTCTGCGGGGGCGGCAGGTCGGGCGTGCCCACCGGGGCCCGCACGCCCCAGAGATCCCGGAACGCCTTCGGCGCGACCCGACCCGGCTGGGTGAGGCCCTTCGAATTGCCCTTGCTCAGGTAGAGGCGTCCGTCCGGCGCCCAGTTCAACCCGTGCAGCCCATGCTCGAGATTGCCGAGATCGGTGTAGATCCGGACGTATTCGTCCGCCTCGTCATCCCCATCGAGGTCCCGCACGACGGTCAGATCCGGGGCATTGGCGACCCAGAGGTCGCGTCCGTGCCAGGCGAGGCCCTGGATCGCGTTGAACCTGGTAGCGAAGACCCGGGTGCGATCCGCCCGGCCGTCGCCGTCGTCGTCCAACACGAGCACGACGCTGTCACCAGGGGTGTCGGGCTTCGGGTTCCGGTACTGGGGTCCCATGCCGACGCACAGCCGACCCCGGGCGTCGAACGCCATGGAGCAGGGTTGTCGGACGAGTGGTTCCTTGGCGAAGAAGGAGATCTCGAACCCGACGGGCACCTTCGGCAGGGCCGCGCGGTCGGCGTTGGGATCGTGGAAGTCCGCGGCGGGTAGCCAGACCGGGATTGTCAGCGGGAGGAGACGCAGCAGGGACTTCATGGTCGGGAGGGTTTCGGGTCCGGGGTTGGGGCCAGGGTGCGATCCGTCGTGTCGGGAGCCCAGAGGATGGCGACGACACCGAGCAGGTAGACGAGTCCACAAAGGGATCCCACCTGCGGATAGGAGCCGCCGAGGAGGGTGAAGAGGGATCCGGCGAGCAGGACCCCGCCGGCGGTGGCGAAGCGGCCGACGTTGTAGGCGATGCCGGTGCCGGCGGCCCGGACGCGGGTGGGGAACAGCTCGGGGAGATAGAGCGGAAGCCAGCCGAAGAAGAGGGTGCCGACGAAGCCCTGGGCGAAGACCAACGGCAGGAACTCCGGTCGGAGCGGCACGGTGCCGCGGAAGAGTCCCACCGTCAGCGCCGCCGCCCCGAGGCTGATCGCGGCGTAGGCGCGTCGACGTCCCAGCAGCACGGCGACCTGGGCGCCGACGAAGCTTCCGAGGACGGCACCGAACGCCCAGGCCCCCTGGGTCGAGGCCTTGTAGCCGGGCGTGGTGGCGCCTGCGACGGCGTCGGCCCAGGGGATCATCCACTTGCTCGCCGCCCACGCGCCGATCATGGGAATGGATCCCAGCAGGATTCCGACGAGGGTGGTGTGGAGCAGGGGCGGACGCAGGAGCTCGCGGACCGGATTTGCCGTCGGGGCCGGGGTGGAGTCGGGGTTCGCGGTGGATCCCTTCGCGTGTTGGGCGAGCCAGAGGGGCGATTCCGGGACGATCCGGAGGGCGAGAAGTCCGAGGGCTGCAGGCACGGCGGCGAGGTGGAAGAGCCAGCGCCAGGAGTCCGGGGTGACGGGCCAGAGTCGGGCGACCTGAGAGAGACCGAGGATGCCGGCGTTGAGGGCGGCCCCCATGAGTCCGGCGACGAGGGGACGCGATTTGTCGGGCCAGCATTCGGCCGCCAGGGCGACCGCGTTGGGCCAGACCCCACCGACGCCGAGTCCGACGAGGAACCGCAGCGCCAGCATCTCTTCCTGGCTCCGGACCCACGCCCCGAGGCCGGCGAACACCGAGTAGGCGAGCACGCTCACGCCGAGGGCCCGCGTCCGGCCGATGCGATCCCCGAGGTTTCCCAGGACGATCCCGCCGACGGCCGCCCCGAGCATGAGCGCTGCGGTGAACCGCGCGAACCAGTCGCCACCCAGGGTCGGCGTGTAGCTCGCCCCGAGCAGGCTTTTCGAGACCGAGAGCGAGGCGACCGGCATGAGCCCCAGCTCGACACCATCGAACACCAGCGCCAACGCCGCCGTGACCAGCACCCCCAGGCGACGTCCCCCCGTCATGACACCCAGGCCTCCCGGGTTCCACGGACCGGATCCGCCCGCCGTGCTGTGGGGTTCAGGGTTCCGGTGGGCATGGGGACGAAGGGGTTCAGGGAGGTCTCAGAGTCTTACCGCGGGAGCCGGGCCACGATGTCGGCGAGGATCTCCCGATCCGACTCCGGTCGCCGCGGCGAGCGGGGATGGGTGTCGTCGCACCCGATCCAGCCGCGGAGCTTCAGGAACTGTGCGGCGCTGTGCTTGTAGGCGGGCACGGGCGGACGGAACGCCAGGAACCCCAGGTACTGCAGCAGGTCGTTGAGTTCGTGGAACGCCGGGTCGCCCGCCGCCCAGGCGGCGTCGCGTCGGGCAAAGACGTCGGGGGCGAAGGTCGACAGCCCCAGAAGGTAGTCGCTGCCGTACATGACCATGTCGATCGCGAGGTCGTTCCCGGTGTACACGCGGAAGTCGGGCCGGATGGCATCGCGCAGGACGAGCCGTTGCCATTCGAGATCCCGACGGAGCGACGAGTGTTTGGCCCCGATACACGACCTCACCCCCATCAACCCGCGGAAGACGTCGAGGGAGTAGATCTTGCCGAACGGGGCGAACATGGTGCCGAGCTCGAACCCCACGAACCGGTCGCAGAGCGCCCCAAGCGAGGCGTAGGCGGCAACGATGGTGTCGTCGGGCTGGCCGGTCAGGCCATGGCTCTGGAAGATCACCGGAATGCCGGAGAACTCCTGGATCATCTCCATCTGGCGGGCGTAGGCATCGCGGGCAAACGCGGCCCCGGGCGCATCGCCCACGAAGGCGCCAGCGACGTAGGATCGACCGGCGCATTCCTGGCGTGTGATCTCCAGGGCGTGGCGTTTGGTGGCTTCGTTGATCAGGTTGCCGAACCCGGTGTCCATGTTGACCGCGGGTCCGAGTCCGGCCTCGACGGTCCGACGCACGTGTCCGCGGAATCCGTCCCAGTCGACGGAACCCTCCGAGAGGAACGGCAGGAGGATGGCCGAGAAACCCTCGATGCGTCGACGCGGTCGGATCAGGGACAGGGGGTCGGGCACGCTGGGAATCATCCCGGGAGCGTATCGGTGCACGCAGGGAGGGGGAAGAAGACTCACACGGCGACGCGGAGACGCGGAGGGAGAACCGGGAGAGGGAGGTGAAAAAGCGGACGGAATCACGGGGTTGGTGTGGCACCGGTTCGTAAGCCGAAGGCATCGATGGGTGGGTGATGCAGTGCCCTGCATCACTGGGCGCAGGAGCGACCACCCCGGTGGGGACGCCCTCCGTGGCGTCCCCATCTAGACCACGAGGGGTTGGTCGACCTGTGGTTCCAGCCGGGATCCTCTGACGCCGCAGACGAACCCGTCCGCCTTCACGGGTGCACGACGCGCATCGGATCAAGATGGGACCGTGGCGGAGCACAGCCCTACCGGCATCGCCTCCGTCTTGATCTCCCCCGCCTTTCCTCCGTGCCTCTGCGTCACCGTGTGAGTCCCCGCTTCCTCCGCGTGCCCCGCCCCCACTGGGTTCGCGCTCGCGTTGGTCGGAGCTGACGGTCAGCCTCTGCGCATGCGTTCGATGACCGGCTTCGGCCGTGGTGTCCATGTGGCGGATGGGGTCCGCGTGGGGGTCGAGATCCGCTCCGTCAACCGCAAGCAGGCGGAGGTGCAGACCCGCCTCGCGGCAGAGCTTGAGCCCCTGGAATCCCGGGTCCGCGAGGAGGTCCTGAGGGAGGTGTCCCGCGGTCGGGTCGAGGTCCGGGTCGATCTCGATCTCCCGGCCAACGCCCTCGCCCTGCAGCTGAACCGTCCGCTCGCCGAGGCCTATGCCCGGGAGCTCGGATCCCTCGCCAAGGACCTCCAACTCGAGGGGGCGGTGACCCTCGACGCCCTCCTGCGGTGTCCCGGAGTCCTGCGTCCGGGATCCACGGTGGCCGACGCCGAGGCCTTCTGGCCCGCCATCGAGGCCGCGGTGCGGTCCGCGCTCCAGGAGTTCAACGCCACGCGGGACCGCGAGGGCGGTGCGCTCGAACGCGATCTGGTCGAACGCATCGGGGCCCTCCGCTCCGCCAGCGCACGCGTCCGTGACCGCGCTCCGGAGGTCCAGAAGCGATATCGCGAGGGTCTGCTCCAGCGGATCCACGCGGCGGGGCTCGAGGGGGTGCAGGCCGACGACGAGCGGCTGCTCAAGGAGCTCGTGCTGTTTGCCGATCGGTCCGACATCAGCGAGGAGTTGGCGCGCCTCGAGAGCCATTTCGTCCAGTTCGAGGACTGTCGACGCAGCCGGGATCCCGTGGGCCGGAAGCTCGACTTCCTCGCCCAGGAGATCCACCGCGAGGTCAACACCATCGGTTCCAAGTCGAATGACGCGCAGATCGCGGTCGAGGTGGTGGGCTTGAAGACCGAACTCGAACGGTTTAGGGAACAGGTCCAGAACGTCGAATGATCCGCAGAACCCCATTCATCCTGCTGGTGTCCGCCCCTTCGGGCGCCGGGAAGACCACGGTTGGCGAGGCCCTGCTGGGACACGCCCCGAATCTCCGTCGGGTCACCACCTGCACCACCCGGGCGCCGCGCGGCGCGGAGGTCCAGGGGGTCGACTACCATTTCCTCTCGGCCGACGACTTCGCCGCCAGGGTCGGGCGTGGGGAGTTCCTCGAGCACGCAACCGTCTATGGGCGGAGCTATGGGACGTTGAGGTCGAGCGTCCTGGAGCTGCTGGGCGAGGGCAGGGATGTGCTCCTGATCATCGATGTCCAGGGTGCCGACCTGGTCCGCAGGGCGGCGCAGTCGGATCCGATCCTGGTCCGGGCGCTGGTGACGGTGTTCCTGACCCCGCCCACGATGTCCCAGCTTGAGCAGCGGCTTCGGGGTCGGGGTTCGGATTCCGAGGAATCGCTCCGGTGTCGACTGGAGTCCGCCCGTTCCGAGGCGGCGCGGTGGACGGAGTTCGACTACCTGCTGCTGAGCGACACCCGGGAGTCGGATCTGGCCCGGCTGCGGGCGATCCACGATGCCGAGGCGCTGCGTCGGGACCGTCAGGACTTCCAACTTTCCGACTGAGGACTAGGGTTTCGGAATCATGGCCTCCTCACCACTCGTCGTCCTGGGTGTCACCGGATCGATCGCCGCCCACAAGGCCATCGACCTGGCGAGCCAGCTGACGAAGGCGGGGCGGTCGGTGAACGTGGTGCTGACGCGGGATGCCCAGCGGTTTGTGCTGCCGCTGCCGTTCAAGACGCTGTCGCGGAACCCGGTGGTCACCGACCTCTACGACGAGGAGGAGGGGTGGCGTCCGGTGCACATCCGTCTGGCGGACGAGGCGGCATTGCTGCTGGTGGCTCCGGCCTCGGCGCAGACGATCGCCAAGATGGCTCTGGGGCTGGCGGACGACGCCCTGGGGTGCATCGCACTGGCGCTGAACCCGAAGGCCCGGATCCTGATCGCTCCGGCGATGAACGGTCGGATGTGGCAGCATCCCGCGACCCAGGGACATGTCGCCACCCTGCGCTCCCGTGGTGTCGACTTCATCGGGCCCGAGGAGGGGATGCTTTCGTGTGGCTACGAGGGTGTGGGTCGGCTCTGGCCGGTGGAGGGCATCGTGGCCCGTGCGTTGGAACTGACCCCGGAACCGGGATGAAGCCCTCCGGACGCGTCGTGCGGATCCCCGTCACCGGGCTTCACGGCCGTCCGGGGGACCGGCTGTCCGACGCGCCACAGAGGACTTGTCGATGACGCGGACCCTTCCTGATCTGCGCGAGGCGTGGTCGCGGCTCCGTGCCCTGGCTGCGGTGCCTCCCCCGCCGCAGGAGATGGTCCACGTCCGGATCCGCTTCGTGGAGCGGGGTGTCGGGATCCCGGTCAAGGGGATCATTCTGGTGTTCCTCACCTTCCTCCTCTTCTTCTCCGGCTGGCTGGGGGACATGCCCGGGATCCAGCAGGAGGTGCTGGGCTATGTCCGCACCTTCTTCCTCCTGTACTTCGCCCTGAGCGTCGGGGCGGGACTCATCCACTGGGAGATGGAGGAGGTGTCGACCCGCCTGCTGATCCCGGTGACCTCGGCGATGGCGATCCTCGACGGGGCCATGCTGTCCCTGCTCACCCTCGTCACGGGGGGGTATGACAGCATCCTGTACTGGGCGTTTCTGGGGCTGGTCGTCCGCAATGCCGCGGTCATCCCGAGCGCGGACGTCCAGATCACGATCAACCTCATGGTGAGCCTGGGCTATCTGCTGGCGGGGGTCCTGGACCACTGGGTGGCCGGGACGGAACTGGAGCTGATCCGCACGACCGGGCGCGGGACGGTGTCGGGTGGATTCTTCGACGAGGGGGGCGCACCGATCACGGAGTCGTTGATCCTGCGCATGCTGCTGCTGCTGCTGCTGACGGTCTGCTGCGCGGGCATCCAGATCCTGGCGGACCGACAGCGTCAGCGGGAGCTGGATGCCCGGGAGTTCCAGATCAAGCAGCAGCAGCTGGAGGCGGCGGGACGCCTGGCGGCGGAGATCGCGCACCAGCTGAAGAACCCGCTCGGGGTCATCAACAATGCGGCGTTCACGCTCCAGCGGACGGTGAAGGAGGGGAAGAAGATCACCCAGCAGATCTCGATCATCCAGGAGGAGGTGGGGCGGTCGGACCGGATCATCACGGAGCTGATGGGCTACGCGCGGCTCTCGGAGGGCCGGGTGGAGCGGGTGAATCTGAACGAGGAGCTGGACCGGGCCGTGTCGGAGGTCCTGCCCGAGGGTGCCAAGTTCGGCATCCGGGTCCACCGGGACTACACGCCCGGGCTGCCGCAACTGCTGGGTCAACGCGGTCATTTCGCGGAGGTGTTCGCCAACCTCCTCACGAACGCCCGGGAGGCGATGGAGGGGCGGGGTGAGCTGTTCCTCTCGACCCGGACCGGTCCCGACTTCTCGGTCCTCGTGACCGTCCGCGACACGGGGCCGGGGATTCCTCCGGAACGTCTCAAGCAGATCTTCGAGCCCTACTTCACCACCAAGAACCGGGGCACGGGACTGGGTCTGGCCATCGTGAAGAACAACACGGAGCTCTATGGCGGGACGGTGGGCGTGGAATCGGAGCTTGGAACGGGCACCCGGTTCACCGTTACCCTGCCGGCCCGATCACTTATGCGCCTCCGGACATGAAACTTCCGCCATTGCTCGTCGTGGACGACGAGAAGAACATGAGGCTGACCCTCGAGACGGTGCTGCGGGACGAGGGCTATGAGGTCCGGTTGGCGGAGTCGGCGGAGTCGGCCCTGAAGGCCATCGCGGCCGAGGAGCCCTTCCTGGTGATCACGGATGCCCGGCTGGGGGGGATGAGCGGGTATGAGTTCCTGAAGGAGGTGGCGAAACGTCATCCCCAGGTGCCCGTCCTCATGATCACGGCCTATGCCACGCCCAAGCTGGCGGTCGAGGCGATCCGGAACGGGGCGGTGGACTATCTGGCCAAGCCGTTCGAGCCCGGGGAGCTGCTCCATGCGGTGGCGCGGTGCGCCGAGCGGCACCAGCTGCTGGTGGAGAACGCCGCCCTCAAGGCGAGGGCAGGGGAGCTGTACCGGCTGGAGCACCTGATCGGCGACTGCCCGAAGGTTGTCGAGCTGCGTCGGCTCGTCCAGACGGTCGCCCCGACCGATGCCACCGTGCTGATCCTGGGCGAGAGCGGCACGGGCAAGGAACTCATCGCCGGTGCGATCCACACGCTGAGCAGGCGCGTCGGAAAGACCTATGTGCGCCTGAACTGCGCCGCCATCCCGGAGACGCTGCTCGAGAGCGAACTCTTCGGCTACGAGCGTGGAGCCTTCACCGGTGCCCATCGGGCCAAGCGGGGGCTCGTGGAGGAGGCCGATGGGGGGACGATCTTTCTCGACGAGATCGGCGACATGAGCCGGCCGTTGCAGGCGAAGCTGCTGCGGTTCCTCGAGGACGGCTCGTTCACCCGCGTCGGCGGAACCCATGAGCTTCGGGTGGACGTGCGGCTGATCGCGGCGACGAACCGCAACATCGTCGAGGCGATCCAGAAGGGCGAGTTCCGGGAGGACCTGTTCCACCGTCTCAACGTGATGCAGTTCCGTCCTCCGCCGCTCCGCGAACGGGGGGAGGACATCCTGCTGCTGGCCCGGTCGTTCCTGCGTCACTTCGCCGCACGCCTCGGCAGATCCTTCCAGGGCATCACGCCTCCGGCGGAATCGGCCCTGCTGGCCCATTCGTGGCCCGGAAACGTCCGGGAGCTCCGCAACGTGATGGAACGGGCCGTCATCCTCGAGACCGCCGACCAGATCCGACCCGGGAGTCTCCCGGACTTCGAGATCGAGTCCCGTCTCCGCAACGCCGGCCCGGAGCGTCCGCCCGGCACCCATCCGCCTCTGCCACCAGCGCCCGGGACGCCGGTCCCGCTCGGGGACGCCCTGGTCCAGTTCGAACGGGAACTCATCCTCGCCGCACTCCAGCGCGCGGGGGGCAACCTCTCGCGGGCCGCGCAGCAGCTCGACCTCTCCCGTCATGCCCTGCGATACCGGATGAGCCGACTGCATCTCCGGTCGGAAGGGGTCGTTGACGACGATGCGGCTTCCCCGTCAGCCTCTTCGACCCGATGATGTTCCCCGTCCAGATCCTGGCCGCCAATCTCCCGGATGGGACCCCCCTTCCAAAGAGTCTTGCCCCCGGGGCTCAGCACTCCCTGCAGGGTTTCTTTCCGATCATCCTGGTCGTCTCCTCCATCATCCTCGGACTCCTCGTCTGGGCCGTCTTCATCCGACGCCGTCCGAAGTCCCAGAAGCGTGGGATCATCCTGGACGATGGAAGCGCGTCCGGAGGGGAGGAGTCCGGGCGTCGTCGTCGACGTCGTCGCCGTCGCGAGCATCGGTCCCGCAACCCGACCCGTGCCGAGACCGGCGGCCTTCCGCCCAAGGGATCGGCCAATGCCGAAGAGCCGCCGCTGTGAGCACCGAGGTCAGTGACCAGATCGCCCAGCGCAGCGCCTCGAACCTAGCGCTGGCCTTCGTGGTCCTGCCCCCGGATCGCCGCGCGGCGATGAGCGCCCTGTATGCCTTCTGCCGGGAGGTGGATGATGTGGCGGACGAGGACACGAAGCCTGTCCCGGAACGTCGGTCCGCCCTTCAATGCTGGCGGGAGGACATCCGTCGCGCCTGCGGGGGAGAAGCCCCCGCCTTTGCGGTGAACCTGGAACTCCAGCTCTTCATTGCCCGTTACCGGCTCCCGTTCGACCTGTTCAACGAGCTCCTTCTCGGGGTGGAGCAGGATCTCGAGCCGGCGGTCTATGCCGACTACCCGGAACTCGACCGCTACTGCTACCGGGTCGCCTCGGTGGTCGGACTGCTCAGCATCGAGATCTTCGGATATCGGGACCCGCGATGTCGGGAGTACGCCGACGCCCTCGGGAAGGCGCTCCAGTACACCAACATTCTTAGGGATGTTGGCAACGACGCCGTGCGGGGCCGGGTGTATCTCCCTCGGGCCGAGCTGGAGTCGCACGGGGTGACGATCGAGGACGTGCTGGGGCACCGCGATTCCCCGGGGTTCCGTCGGGCCGCCGCGGCGTTCGCGGGTCGGGCGAGGGCCTACTTCTCGAGGGCCCGTGAGCTGTTGCCGGCAGGCGAGCGGCAGTCCATGGTCGCAGCGGAGATCATGGGTGCCGTCTACTGGAAGCTCCTGCTGCGTCTCGAGGCTTCGGGCTTCGACGTGCTGTCACCGCAACCCCTTCGCCTGAACCGGATCCAGAAGCTGGGCTGCATCGCGCTGGCATGGACCCGGGTCAAGACCGGTCTTCCATTCGCCGCCTATGGAGTTTGAGGCGTTCCAGCCCCGGACGCGTGTCCTGTTCACCGCCGACAACTTCGGGCGGTCGATCCGGGACAACCAGGCCGTGATCCGGGCGTTCCAGGAGGGGGTCCTGGGTGCGGCGTCGCTCGCGGGTCGTGCCTGGGCCCGGGACAACGCCGTGGCGCTCGCCCGGGAGAATCCCGGCCTCGCCGTGGGTCTGCAGCTGGTCCTCTGGAATGGCATGTCGGCCCTCAAGCCCAGCGAGATCCATGGACTGGTCGACCAGCGGTTCGAGTTCCCGAAGGGCCTTCTCGGCACCCATCTCCGCTACCTGCTCAATGCCCGCCTTCGGGCACCCCTGCAGTCCGAGATCAGCGCACAGATCCGGCTGTTTCGGTCGACCGGATTGCCCATGGCCTTCGTGGCGGGACGCGGCGGATTCCAGAGCCATCCCGTGGTCGCCTCCCTACTCGCCCGCTACCAGGTCGAGTGGCAGATCCCGATCGTGCGGACCCACTACGATCCGCTCCTGACAAACCTCCGGATCTTTCCCTTCCGAAGCCTCCCGCATCTGTTCTGCGGCTGGCTCATGAAGCGCTTCGACCGTCATTCCCGACCCATCCTGACCGCCGCGGGGATGGTCATGACGGACCATTCCCTCGGATGCCTGACCGATCGTCCCCTGAACCTGCGCTACCTCCTCCGCATGCTCGAGGAGCTGCCGCCCGGGACCTATGAGATCTGCATGAACCCCAATGAGGACTCCCATGCTGCCGAGCTCGAAGCGCTGACGAGTCCGGAGCTGCGACGTTTCCTGTCGCAACCCGGATGGGAACGGATCACGCACGCCGATCTGCTTCCAGCACCGCCCCCGGGCGGTGCCACTCATCCGTCTGGCGGTGCGGTCCGGATCGACTGAGGCGCCGCATGCCGGTGGTCCTGCCTTCGGGATATCTGCCTCCGTGGTGGGGGCACAGCCCGTGGGTCCAGCTGCTCTGGACGGGATTCGTCCGCAGGGTTCCCGAGGGGCCCTGGGTCCGTGAGCGGGTGGAGCTCCCGGACGGCGATTTCCTCGACCTCGACTGGTGGCGCACCGGGGGGCGTCGCTGTCTGGTCGTCAGCCATGGCCTCGAGGGCCACTCGCGGCGGTCCTATGCCACCTCGCTGGCGCGGGCCGCATCCCGACGGGGTTGGGAGGTGGTGTCGTGGAACATGCGGGGATGTTCGGGCGAACCCAACCGGCTGATGCGCTGCTACCACAGCGGCGCCTCGGAGGATCTTGCCGCCGTGGTCGACCATGTCTCGCGGATGCTTCCCGGGGTTCCGGTCGCCGTTGCCGGATTCAGTCTGGGGGGCAATGTGACCCTGAAGTTTCTCTGTGAGGACTGGCCGGCGCGACGCGGGGTCCACGCCGGGATCGGAATCTCCGTCCCGTGTGACCTCCGGTCCGCGGCGCTGCGGATCGCGGAGGTCGGATTCGGCTGGCCGATGCGCCGGTTCCTGCGGGATCTCGGACCCAAGATGGAGGCGAAGCAGGCCCGCTTCGGGGGGGCATTCCCGGCGGCCGACTGGCGTCGGATGCGGACCTTCGCCGAGTTCGACGACGCCTTTACGGCCCCGATCCACGGGTTCCGCGATGCCGAGGACTACTGGGCCCGCTGCTCGTCGCTCCGCTTCCTGCCGGCCCTGCGGATTCCGACGCTGCTGCTGAACGCGCAGGACGACCCCATGCTGGCTCCGGAGTGCTTTCCGCTCGATCTTGCGCGGGAGCATCCGCACCTCTTCCTCGAGGCCCCGCGCCATGGATCGCATGTGGCGTTCGCGAGTCGTTCCGATGCCTCCGGCGACTGCTGGGCGGACGTCCGCGTGCTCGACTTCCTGGAGTCCTGCATCCCTGCCTGAGCCCGGGATCGGGATGCCGGGATCGGGTGTCTGCGGGATGACCCCGCCCCGCGGGGACTCAGCCCTCCATCGTGGACAGCTCCACGGGGTCGACCTGCACTCCCTGGCGGCGGAACCATTTGATGGCGCCCTCCACCGTCTTCGGATCGCCCTCGAGCTCTAGCGCGATGAGTCCGACCTCGTTCGTGATCGACGAGTTGCGGATGTTGAAGACGACGTCGAACCGACGGCTCATCATCCACAGGACCGGCTTCGTGGTCATCTCGGCCGAGACGGTCAGCCAGAGCCGGCGTCTCTCCTTCGCGGGGCGTCGTTTCGCGGGCGTCTTTCTTCGGGCGGGGGCTTTGGGCATAGGCGATGCGGCGTGCAGCCCACAACAGACTGCATCGTTCGGGCTTCGACAATCCCAGACTGTGCCAGATCGCAGGCCACCGGGAACGACGGAGGATTCCTTGTGTTACGGGACCGGCCGTCTTGACCCGACGCGGACTCCTGCGGAAGGTCTTCGAGAGATGTCTGCAGCCGCGTCCCAGATCCTGGTTTGGGTGGAGTCGCCGCGGGCCTGTGTCCGGGTGCTGGGTCGTGCCGCGGTGGAGGGGGCTCGGCAATTCAAGGTGCTGATCCAGCGCCTCGAGTCCCAGGGCATCCACCAGTTCTGTGTCGACCTCGGTGACTGCCGGATCATGGACAGCACCTTCTCGGGTGTCCTTGCCGCGCTGGCCAGCGACCCCGGGACGTGTCCGCGTGGACCCGGCGACGCCCGATTCACGCTCATCAATCCCAACGCGCGGGTCCGGGACCTGCTCGACAACCTTGGGGTCCTCCCGCTGGTCCGGGTCATCGAGGGCACCACGCTCCGGATGCCGGATGGAGGCGTCGAGGAGATCGCGGCGCTGACCTCCCCGAAATCCGAGACCACCCGATGCTGTCTGGAGGCCCATCAGTTCCTGATGGATCTCAAGCCGGAGAACCGGCAGCGCTTCGCCGAGGTGACCCGGTTGTTGGAGGCGCAGCTCGGGACCTAGGGCGTCTGGACTCCCGGCACTCGAGGAGACCGGGACGGCTCCGGAACCGATCGGATCGGAACGCCGCCGGGTCGAGGCCATGGGCCCTTTCTCCCTTTGTCCTTTGCCCTGCCGGAGGCCCCGTGGGTAGGTTCTCCCATCGAGCCGGTGCGTTCCTCCACTCCAGTCCTGCTGATCCTCGCGGTCCTCGGTTCGGTCCTCCCGGGCGGGGCGGCCGACCCGTCGGGTTCTGCGCTGCCCAACCCGGAGGATCGCCTCGCGGTGGCCCGTGGATCACAGCTCGCCCGCACCTACTGCACCACGTGCCATCTGTTCCCGGAGCCCGATGCGGTCGACCGCGCCACGTGGTTCGAGCAGATCCTGCCCCGGATGAAATACCGCCTGGGCTTCTCGACGGCGGAGCTCGACCGGAGCGCCGATGTCCAGACGCTCCGACAGCACCATCGGATCCCGCTGGAGCCCGTGGTCACCGAGGCCCAGTGGCTCGACATCTGTTCCTACTACCTGGCCAACGCCCCGGAGAAGCCGCTGCCCCAGACCGCACCGCTTCCCATCGGCCTCGGGGTTCCCGGGTTCGAGTCCGCCATCCTTCCCATCCGCTCACCCCAGCCGGCGGTGACCGCCCTCCGCATCCTGCCGGAGGGTGGGGCGCTCATGGCCGACGACTTCGGGAAATCGCTCCAATGGGTCGGTCCGGACGGACGGGTTGCCGGTGGTGCGGCTCTCGGGGCGTCGGTCGGATCCCTCCGTCCGGTGGGCGGATCGATGCTGGCGTCGGGACTGGGCAGCTTCATGCCGACCGATGAGCGGGGTGGCAGCGTGTTCTGGCTCCGTCCGACGAATGGATGGTCCGCCACGCCTCCGGTGCTCTCGGGTCTGCCCCGGACGACGGATGCCAACGAGGCGGATCTGAATGGCGATGGCCGGCCCGATCTGGTGGTCAGCTGCTTTGGCAACAACCTCGGACGGCTGTCGTGGTGGGAGTCCATGGCCGACGGGTCCCATCGTGAGCATGAGCTCCTGCCCATTCCCGGGACGCTGCGGACCGAGATCGCGGATTTCGACGGGGACGGCCGGCTGGACATCGCGGCGCTGGTGGCGCAGGAGACCGAGGCGCTCTTCCTGTTCAAGGGGGACGGCCGTGGCGGGTTCACCCGGTCGACCGTGTTCCAGCGCCCGCCCTACTGGGGCCACAGCCACTTCACCGTGGCCGACTTCAACCGGGATGGGCGTCCGGACTTCCTCGTGACGAACGGCGACAACGGGGAGTTCTCGTCGCCGGCCAAGCGGGTGCACGGTGTGCGTCTCCATGCCTCCCAGCCCGGGGGGGGATGGAAGGAGGCCTTCTTCCTGCCGCTCTACGGGGCCTATCACAGTGTCGTGCGGGATTTTGACCGGGATGGGGATCCCGACATCGCCACGATCTCGTTCTTTCCCGAGTACCAGAAGGCGCCACGCGGCAGCTTCGTCTTCTTCCGGAACGAGGGAGCGGACCGGTTCACCGCCTCCACCTTCCGCGAGAGCGCCACCGGACGCTGGGTGTCCATGGATGCCGGCGACTTCGACCGCGACGGCGCGGAGGACATCCTGTTGGGGTCCTACATCAAGGGTCCGACGCCGGTCCCCACCGCATTGCTCGACGGATGGCAGAAGACGGGTCGGCCTCTGCTGCTCCTCCGAAACATGACGCCCGCGGGCGGTCAGCCACCGGTCGCCCCCTCGAAGTCTCCATGACATCCCATCCTGCATCGCCCCACGTCACCAACTGGGTCCGGCGTCTCCTTGCCGCTCTGGTGGCGGGGCTCACGGTCCTGTGCGCCGCGTGTGTCTCGACCCGTCCCCAGACGCCCCCGGCTGGCTCGCCCCCGGCAGTGGGCGAGGATGCGTCGTCCCAGACCGCCCAGCAGCTCATCATCGAGTGGGTCCAGAACCGGAATGTCGCCGAATGGATCCTCGCACGGGTGGCTGGGGCCTGCTGGGAGGTCTCCCAGAAAACGGCCTCCGCCGAGGCTCGCTTCGAGCTCCTGGAGCTGCGGGCGATTTTTGCGTCCTCCTGCATGTCCATGATGAACGGGATCACCCTTCGGTCCCAGATCGTGGGCATGACCATCCTCACCGAGATGGTCTACCGCGTCTGGGTGGTCGAGGGGCGGGGCACGACGTTGTTGGGGGCCGAGGCGGCTCCGCTGGAGGCGGCCCTTGGCGAGATCCGGAAAGGGATGCTGACCGAATGCCTTCGATACCGCTCCCAGGACGAGATCGACCGCATCCTGAAGGGGTTGAATCGTGGCGTGTGGCCCACCCGGGACGGATGGATGTCACATTCCTGCGGTTCAACACCACGGCCGACGAGATGGCGAGGACCGTCGGGAACGTGGGGGAGGATTCCGGCGGCCTTTTCGGGTCGCTCGATGGACGCCTCTACAACGCCATCCTCCTGGGGGAGCGGATGATCTTCCAGCTGAGCCGGATGCCCCGGCTCCTGGAATGGCACACCGAGGCAGCCCTCGCGGCCGCCCTGGCGCAGCAGGAGGTTCAGGCGGCCGTGCAATCCCTGAAGAGCTTCGAACGACTGGAGCCCGTCCTCACCTCGGAGTCCGATCGGTTCCAGTCGACCCTCAACGGGATGCCGGAGCGGTTGACCGAGGCCCTCGTCCACCAGCCCGAGATCGTCGGGCTGATGCAGACGAGCCGTGACCTGGTGGTCCGTCTCGGGGCGCTGGAGAACACGGCGAAGACCTTCGACAAGACCGTGTCTCAACTCTCGGAGTGACTGGGAAGCCTCACCGCCGCCGCGGAACCCCGATTGGTCTCCGCGACCGCCGGGGAGGCCATGACAGCGATGCTCCAGCCCCTGCGGTCGATCGTCCTCCTGCTGTTGGGGGGCGCTGCCGGACTGATCCTGCTGCACTGGGCCCTGCGGGACCGACGTTTGTGACACGACCGTCCCGGAGTCGGGAGTGTCATGCAGGGGAAGACGAAGGGAGGCACGCGGAGACGCGGAGACGTGGAGACGTGGAGGAGGCAAGGGACGGGTCTCTTCTGCCTGGGCGCAACGCATCACCTCCGAGGGGCGCGTGTCGGTGGGTGCCGCAGTGCCCTGCGGCACCGGGTACGGGAGCGCCCATGTGTGGAGCGGTCGATTCCCCCGGGGCTCGGTGGGGAACGTCGTTGCGCCGGTTCCCTGAAGCGAGATTCCGCTCGTCACACCACCGGTCGAAACGGTCCTCTCTCGCCACTGCCATGGAACTCCTCCTTCCCCTCAAGTCCCGTCGCGCATTCCTCCGTACCGCCGGACTCGCCACCTCCATGTTCTCCACCGTCGGTGCCTTTGCCGAGGCCCTGACCCTCACTCCTGCCGCCACCGAGGGGCCGTACTATCCCAACCATCTGCCGCTCGACACCGACAACGACCTGATCGTCATCAATAACGCACTGACCCCCGCCGTGGGGGAGGTCGGATACGTCTCCGGCAGGGTGCTCGACAGTCGTGGTAGCCCCCTTCGGAATGCGGTCGTCGAGATCTGGCAGTGCGATGCGAACGGGGTCTATCTCAACACGGCCGACTCCGCCAACCGGTCGCGCCAGGACAAGCAGTTCCAGGGATTCGGGCGATTTTCGACCGGAAGCTCCGGCGAATACCTGTTCCGGACCCTCAAGCCGGTGCCCTATGTGCCCCGGACACCCCACATCCACTTCAAGGTTCGCCGGGGTGGACAGGAGCTCCTCACGACACAGCTCTACATCAAGGGGCATCCGGGCAACGAGAAGGACGGGATCTGGAAGGACCTGAAGACGGCGAAGGAGCGGAATGCGGTGACCGTGGACTTCAAGCCGATGCCCGGGTCCAAGGCGGGCGAGTGGCTCGCCCGGTTCGATCTCGTCCTGGGCACGACTCCGGAGGCCTGACCGAGCGGTTGGCGTTCTCGTGTCGAGAGGGGAATTCGCCGCTTGGATCGGCCGGATCAAACCCTCTAGCGTCGCCGGGTCGGTACGTGTCGTCCGGATCCACTCGATCCGGTCGGTGGGTGCCGTTGCCCGGCATGGATTCCCCGTCACCCGCACAGCTCGAACTGGAACGTGATCGTTCCGGGACGGTGCGGCTTCGGATGTCGGGATCCTGGAACGCCTCGGCCCGGTTCCCGGAGTTTCATCCTCTGACCGAGGCGCTGGCCAGTGAACCGCCGCCGCCCGGGGTCCTCCTGGAGGCCTCGGGCCTCTCCCGCTGGGACTCGCGGTTCGTGGCCGCGGTGGCCCGGATCCAGGACCTCTGCCGCCGACGCCGTGTCCCGGTCGACGACTCGGCGCTGCCCGAGGGTGTCCGACGGCTGCTGCGTCTGGCTACCGCCGTGCCGGAGGCGTCGGATGTCCGGCGTGTCGGCGGAGCGAAGCCCTTTCTCGCTCGGTTGGGCGCTGGAACGGTCCGGGCCTGGGAGGAGAGCCTCAACCTCTTCACCTTCCTCGGGGAGGTGCTGATCGCCCTCGGTCGGCTCTTCCAGGGCAAGGCGCAGTTCCGGCTGCCGGACCTCCTGCTCGTGATCCAGCAGACCGGCCCGGGCGCGCTGGGGATTGTCGCGCTGATCAACTTTCTGGTCGGCCTCATCCTCGCCTTCGTCGGGGCCACCACGCTGTCGCAGTTCGGGGCGACGATCTTCGTGGCCGACACCGTCGCGATCGGAACGGTCCGGGAGATGGGCGCGATCATGACGGCGGTGATCCTGTGTGGTCGGACGGGTGCGGCCTTTGCGGCACAGCTCGGAACGATGAAGGTGAACGAGGAGATCGCCGCGCTCCGGACCTTTGGCATCTCGCCGGTCGAGTTCCTCGTGCTGCCCCGGATCATCGCCCTCGTCCTGACGATGCCGCTGCTCGTGGTGTTCGCCGACCTCATCAGCATCCTGGGCGGACTTCTGGTGTCGTCCTCGGTCATGGACGTCTCGCCGACGGTCTACATCGACCGCACGATCCAGGCGATCCGGCTGAAGAGCTTCCTGCTGGGGGTCTTCAAGGGGGGCATCTTCGGATTCCTGGTGGCCTACACGGGATGCCTTCGGGGCATCCAATGCGGATCGAACGCCGCAGCGGTGGGCGAGGCGACCACCCGGGCGGTCGTCGCCGGCATCACCTCCATCATCGTCTTCGACGGCGTCTTCGCCGTCCTCTGCAACGCGCTCAAGATCTGATCTCCCGCGTGAACCCCGACACCCAGATCGAGATCCGGAACCTGACCATGGCGTATGGCGACTACGTGGTCATGCGGGACATCCAGGCCGAGGTGAAACCGCATTCTGTCTTCGTGATCATGGGCGGCAGCGGCTGTGGCAAGAGCACCCTGCTGCGGCATCTGATCGGGATGATCCGTCCGGCCAAGGGGGAGATCCTGTACGAGGGACAGAGCTTCTGGTCGATGGACGACGACCGTCGGCAGCAGCGGCTGCGTCGCTTCGGAGTGCTGTTCCAGGGTGGGGCGCTGTGGAGCTCGATGACCCTCCTCGAGAATGTGAGCCTGCCTCTGGGCGAGTACACGGACCTGTCGGCGGCCGACATCCGGGAGGTGGCGCGGCTCAAGCTGGCGCTGGTGGGGCTGAAGGGGTTCGAGGACTTCTACCCGTCGGAGATCTCGGGTGGCATGTGCAAGCGGGCCGGACTGGCGCGGGCCATGGCGCTCGACCCGGAGATCCTGTTCTTCGACGAGCCCTCGGCCGGGCTGGATCCGATCAGCTCCCGCAACTTGGACGATCTCATCCTTGAACTCCGGGACAGTCTGGGGGCCACCATCGTCGTGGTGACCCACGAGCTGGCCAGCATCTTCGCCATCGCCGACGACTCGATCTTCCTGGATCCGGAGACCCGGACGATGCAGGCGCGGGGCAATCCCCGTGAGCTGCTGCATTCCGACAACCCCAAGGTCCGGACGTTCCTCAGCCGCGGCAACCCGTCCGGGATCCCGGCGTCCCACTGACCGAAGGCGCATCCCCCCATGAGCACCAAAGCCAACCCCACCCTGATCGGCCTGTTCGTCGTCTCCGGCCTCGCCCTCGCGGTGGTGGCGATCGTCACCTTCGGATCGGGCCGGCTCTTTTCCGACAAGACCGAGTTCATCCTCTACTTCAACGACTCCATGAAGGGCCTGAATCCCGGGGCTCCGGTGAAGTGGCAGGGCGTGACCATCGGTTCCGTGAAGGAGGTCATGATCCTCCACAACCAGGCGACCAACGACTTCGCCAACCCGGTGCTCATCGAGATCGACGAGGACATCCTTGAGCAGAAGGCCGACGGCCGGCTGGATCTGGCCGATCCCATATTCCTGAAGGCCAGCATCGAGAATGGCCTTCGTGGGAAGCTCGATTCCGACAGCCTGGTGACGGGAGTCCTCCATGTGGAGCTGGACATGGTTGCCAAGGCGTCGTCTCCGATCTTCCACCAGCTCCACAAGGAATACATGGAGATCCCGACCCATCCGTCGACCATCCAGGAGCTCCTCGGAAACCTTGGCAGCGTCGACTTCAAGGGGATCTCGGAGAAGGTCAGTGTCCTGTTGTCGCATGTGGACAACGGGCTTTCCGAGCTGGACGTGAAGGGCATCAATGCGGGGCTGACCAACCTGCTGCTGTCCGCCAACCGGGCGGTGAGCTCGCCGGAGCTGACGAACTCCTTCACGGAGCTCCGCCAGCTGCTGGTCGAGGGACGGTCCCTGGTGAAGCGTCTTGATGGACGGGTCGACCCGTTGGCGGACGAGACCGAGAAGCTGATGACCCAGGCCCAGAAGACGCTCGAGAAGCTGTCCGGCGGGCTGGAGCAGGTGTCGGCGCTGATCCGTCCCAACGCCCCGTTCCGGACCGACGTGTCGGCGGCGCTCGAACAGCTCGCGGCGGCCGCCCGGGCCATCGGTGAGCTCGCGGACTTCCTCCGGCTGAATCCCAACGCCCTCCTTACCGGCCGCAAGCCGCCCGCCGAAACCCCATGATCGCTCTCCTCCGCCGCCCTCTCCCCGCCTCCCTCATCCTCGTGGCCCTCGTCGCCTCCGGCTGCCTGATGGGACGCAACACGGTGACACCCCGCCAGTTCGTCCTGTCCCCGATCGTCACCCCGCCCACGACCGAGGCCTTCGCAAAGCCCCCCGGCATCGGGGTGGCCCTAGTCCGGGTCCCGGGATACCTCCAGCGTGCCTCGATGGCGGTCCGCAAGGACAACAACGAGATGGTCTACCTCGATGCCGCGGTGTGGGCCGAGCGACTCGACTCCCTCATCCAGCGTAGCCTTGCCGAGAATCTTTCGACGCTTGTTCCGACCGACAGCATTCGGCTGTCCTCCTGGCTCAAGGACGAGGTCAACCGGTCGGTGTCTGTCACGGTCGAGCGTCTGGATGTGACCCCGGAAGGGCAGGGGACCCTGGTGGTCTGGTGGAGGGTCACGTCGTCGGACGGTTCGAAGACCTACAAGGACGGGGAGATCCGGATCACCCAGAAGCCCGCATCGCCGGGAGTCCATCCCGAGGGGGTGGCCGACACCGTCAGCCAGCTGGTCGCCCAGATGTCCCAGGTGCTCGCCCAGGCCATCCGCGCGACGGCCAACCAGGACTGAGGACGGAGGAAGGGGGAGGACCACGAAACGTGGCTCCGCTGGTGGGGGATGCAGTGCCCTGCATCACTGGGTGCACCGGGTGCACCCACGAGAGGCTCAACCTGTTGTGACCCCTTGGAAGGACCTGGATGTTCTGTGAAGAGTCGGTACTGGGGTGAGGTGGGTGCTGTCGCACCCAGCGCCATCGGGCACAACGGCACCCACCGGACCTGGGCTTGGTGCTCGGGGCGGACCGAGTGTGCCGGGCGGAAGCTTGGGAAAATCCGTTGACAACCCGGTGGGGCATCACGCCATGGTCCTCGGTCTTTGGGTTTCCAAGGACGCTCATCCAGAGTGGCAGAGGGATACGGCCCGATGAAGCCACGGCAACCGGTTGAACCGGCAGTTCAACGACCAGGTGCCAAATCCGGCAGGTGACATTCTCCGACAGGAGGTTGGTACCTGCGAAGATGAGAAGCGCCGGTCCGGTTGTCCGACCCCTTCTCATCCCGCGAGAAGGGTTTTTTTGTGCCCGGACCGCGGACCATGGATCCCGATCCCCCTCGGGATGAGCGCCTGGGCCCGGACATCATGCCTATGAGCGAGAATCAGGGATTCATGAAGGCGCTGAAGTGCCGTGAGTGCGGTCACGAGTATCCGTTGGGCGCCACCCATGTGTGCGAGTTCGACTTCGGCCCCCTCGAGGTCGCCTATGACTACGACCGCATCAAGACGCAGCTCACCCGCGAGGTGATCGCGCGTCGGCCGCAGACGATGTGGCGCTACCGCGAGCTGCTCCCCGTCGCGGGCGAGCCCACGGTCGGACGCGAGGTCGGATTCACCCCGCTGGTGAAGGCCGACCGCCTCGCCAAGCGTCTCGGCATCCGCGAGCTCTGGGTGAAGAACGACGCCGTCAACTACCCGACCCTCTCGTTCAAGGACCGCGTCGTCAGTGTCGCCCTCAGCCGCTCCGTCGAGCTCGGCTTCAAGACCGTCGCCTGCGCCTCCACCGGCAACCTCGCCAACTCCGTCGCCGCCAACGCCGCCGCAGCCGGGCTCGAGTGCTTCGTCTTCATCCCGCACGACCTCGAGCAGGGCAAGGTGGTCAACTCCCTGGTCTATGGCGCGAATGTCATTGGCATCCGAGGGCACTACGACGAGGTCAACCGCCTCTGCGCCGAGATCGCCGGCAAGTACGGCTGGGCGTTCGTGAACGTGAACATGCGCCCCTACTACGCCGAGGGTTCCAAGAGCATGGGCTTCGAGATCCAGGAACAGCTCGGCTGGCGGATCCCCGAACACACCGTCGTCTGCATGGCCTCGGGGTCCCTCCTCACCAAGATCCACAAGAGCTACCAGGAGTTCTCCAAGCTCGGGATCGTTCCGAAGACGCCGTGGAAGATCCATGGTGCCCAGGCCACCGGGTGCAACCCGATCACCCAGGCCCAGAAGGCGGGGCTCGACTTCTTCAAGCCCCAGAAACCCAACACCATCGCCAAGTCCCTTGCCATCGGCACCCCGGCCGACGGCTTCTACGCGCTGCGCGTCATGAAGGAGACCGGCGGGTCGGGTGACGACGTGACCGACGACGACATCCGCGAGGGAATCCGGCTGCTGGCCGAGTGCGAGGGCATCTTCGCCGAGACGGCCGGCGGTGTGACCGTCGGGGTCGCCAGGAAGCTCATCGCCCAGGGCAAGATCCCGGCCGACTCCAGCGCCGTGCTCTGCATCACGGGCAACGGTCTCAAGACCCTCGACGCGGTCGTGGGTCATGTCGGACAGACCCGTGAGATCCGCCCGAGCCTCCGCGAGTTCGAGGCGCTCGGGGTGGCCGACGGTGCGGAGCTGGTCAACGCCTGATCCTGCCATGATCCGCATCTCCATCCCGCCCACCCTCCGCCGGTTCTTCGGCGGCGAGGACGTGGTGCATGTCTCGGCCCAGACCGTGACCGATGCCATCGACCAGATGCAGGGCCGGTTCCACGGTGTCCGGGAACGCCTGTGCCGCGAGGACGGCCGGATCCGTGGTTCGGTGCTGGTCTTCGTGAACGACCAGGACATCCGGTTCCTCGACGAGCAGAACACCACGCTGCGTCCGGGTGACGAGGTCACGATCATCCCGGCATTCGCCGGCGGCTGATCTCCGACGTCTGCCGTTCGGGAAATCGGTTGCACCGGGGAGGACGCCGCTGGTTGGCTGAAGGGCGATGAAAGTCCTCGTCCTGGGCTCCGGCGGTCGTGAACACGCGCTGGTCTGGAAGCTGGCGCAGTCCCCGCACACCACGGCCCTCTGGGTCGCCCCGGGCAACGCCGGGACCTGCGGCGAGACCCTGGCCGCCAACGGAACCCCGGTCGTCAATGTCCCCATCGGTGCCGAGGACCTCCCGGCGCTCCTCGCCTGTGCCCGGGACCATCGACCTGACCTGACCGTCGTCGGTCCCGACAACCCGCTCGCGCTCGGTGTGGTCGACCTCTTCCAGGAACACGGTTTCCGGATCTGGGGTCCCAATCGCAAGGCCTCCCAGTTCGAGTCCTCGAAGGTCTTCTCCCAGGACTTCATGGCCCGCCATGGGATTCCCACGGCCCGCGCCGGGACGTTCTCCGATGTCCAGGAGGCCCGGCGGTTCTGTGAGTCGCTCGGCGGACGCTGTGCGGTGAAGGCCGACGGCCTCGCCCTCGGCAAGGGGGTGCTGCTGACCCACTCGGTGGACGAGGCCCATCGCGCCTTGGACGAGATCCTGGTCGACCGCACCTTTGGCGCGGCCGGGTCGCGGGTCGTGATCCAGGAGCTGCTCGAAGGGATGGAGGTCTCCCTGCATGCCCTGTGCGACGGAAAGACCGCGCTGTTGTTCCCGACCGCCCAGGACCACAAGCGGGCGCTCGACGGCGACCAGGGTCTCAACACCGGCGGGATGGGCACGTACTCCCCGGCGCCATTTCTCTCGGACACCGAGCTGGCCTCGGTTGGACGCCAGATCCTCGAGCCGTGGCTTGCGGGGTGTCGGGCGGAGGGGATCGATTTCAGGGGGCTGCTGTATCCCGGGGTGATGCTGACCCGAAAGGGCCCCAGGGTCCTCGAGTTCAACGCCCGGTTCGGGGATCCGGAAACCCAGGTGTATCTGACCCGCCTCGAGAACGATCTCGTGGAGCTCCTGAACGCCAGCGTGGAGGGCACCCTGGATCGGATGACCCTGAAGTGGTCCTCGAACGCGAGTGTCTGCGTGGTGGCCGCGAGCCCGGGGTATCCGGGGTCGTATCCAAAGGGCCTGCCGATCGAGGGCCTGGACCGGGCGGCGGCGTTGCCGGGCGTGAAGGTGTTCCATGCCGGCACGGCGTTGAAGAACGGTCGGGTGGTGACGAGCAGCGGCCGGGTCCTGGGAGTGACGGCGTGGGCGTCGACCCTCCAGGGCGCCCGGGACGCGGCCTACGCGGCGGTCGACGAGATCCGATTCGAGGGGATGCAGTGCCGACGCGACATCGCCGCGAAGGCGTTGGGGCGCGGATGAGCGGCCCTTGGCGAATTCACTTCCGCGGACGCTGGCGATAGCGGTCGTAGAGACGGGTGTGGCGGCTCTCGAGCGACACTTCGCGGCCGGCGATCCACATCCGCTCGACATGCGCCCGGAGGTCCAGGATGTCGCCATCCACCACGAAGAAGGTCGCGTCCTTCCCGGGTTCGAGCGTCCCGACACGATCGGCGATCCCCAGCACACGGGCCGGATACAGGGTCAGACCGCGATGCGCCTCCAGCACCGGAAGCCCAAACGCGCGGGCCTGGGCCGCGGCGTAGGGGATGTTCCGCACGTTCGACGCCCCGAACTGGTCGGTGCCCTCGCTAAAGGACACCTCCACCCCGGCCTTCGCCAGTATGGACGGGGCGGTGAAGTGGACATCGTAGGGCTCGGTGTCGCGCAGGGTCTCGGTGAAGACGTGCTCGTAGACCACTGGGACCTTGTGCGTTGCGAGGAGGTCGGCCACCCGCCAGGCGTCACGTCCCCCCGCGAGGACCACCCGGTACTGGCGTCGGGCCGCCCACTCGATGGCCGAGCGGATCTGCCGCTGCTCGTTGACGTGCAGGAACAGGGGCACCTCCTTCCGCACCACCGGCAACACCGCCTCCCAGGCCGGGATGATCGCAAACCCCGGACCGTTCGCCGCCTTGGCCTTGGCGTAGGCCTCCGCCTCGGTGAAGAAGTCGTCGATCTGGCGCAGGCGCTTTTCGCGGGCCTTGATCTGGTCCTCCGGCGATTTCCAGGAGTCCTTGTCGGCGGCCCGCTCCTTCGGCGTGGTGTCGAGTCTGAACTCCGGCCAGTTCACGTGCAGACCGACGTCCTGCCGGAATGCCATGTCCTCGATCGTCCAGCCCGTCAGGGTCATCGCCGCGGAGTGGCCACCCACGACCCCTCCGATCGGGATCGGCTGCGCATGGGTGTAGCCGTTGGCCCGGGCCACCGGGATCAGTTCGGAATCGGGATTCACCGCCTTCCAGGAATACACATCGGGCGTGTACTCGCCGCTCTCGGTGGTGTCCCGGGTCGCCCGCACGGCGTCGATCTCCTGCAGCCCCAGAACCGTGGTCGGGGCGATGAGGCCTGGGAACACATGATGCCCCTTCAGGTCGATCGTCGTGTCGGCGGTCGGGGTGGATGTCCCGGTGCCCACCGTGACGATCCTGCCGTCGCGCACCAGAAGGTGTCCCGATGGGATCTCCGGACCGGTGATCGGGTGGAGGGTGGCGTTCCGGAGGAGGAGAGTCTCGGCGCAGGTGTCCAGGGCGACGAGAGCCGAGCCGATCAGCGGGAGCAGGGGAAGGACAGGGCGGAGGGTCATGGTCGGGTCCTTGTCGGGTTCAGGGGTTGCGGGGCAGGAGGCAGTCTTGGCAGTTCTCGACGCCGAGGTGACGGGCCTGCTCGAGGGCTCGGCGGAAGAACTTCTCCCGGGCGCCGGGGCTGGCTCCATCGGATCCCCCGTCGCCGGACAACCGCCGCGCCTTGGCCAGCAGCCCCTCGCGCTCGCGCTGGAGGGAGGCCGCGCGTTCGGATTCCCGGGAACGGCTGAAGTACTGTCGACCCTCGATCCACGTCTGCAGGCAGACGCTCGAGGAGTCGAGCGGATCGCCCGACCAGACCACGAAGTCCGCATCCTTACCCGATTCAAGGGATCCCACCCAACGGTCGATCCGCAGCTGCTTGGCGGGGTTGAGGGTCACGAGGTTGAGGGCGGCCTCGCGCGACATCCCGCCGTATTTGATCCCCTTGGCGGCCTCGAAGTTGAGGCGCCGGGCGTGGTCGCTGGAGTCGGAGTTGAAGCTCACCACCACCCCGCGGTCCTGCATCAGGGCGCCCGCGTAGGGGATGGCGTCGATCACCTCGTACTTGTAGGCCCACCAGTCGGCGAACGCGCTGGCCCCGGCACCGTGGCGCGCAATCTCGTCGGCCACCTTGTAGCCCTCGAGGATGTGCTGGAGGGTTGCGACCCGGACGCCGAACGACTCCATCAGGCGCAGGAAGGCCAGGATCTCGTCCTGTCGGTAGCTGTGGCAGTGGATCAGCCGCGTGCCCTCGAGGATCTCGACGATGGCCTCCAGCTCGAGGTCGTGTCGGGGTGCGGGTCCCGTCCGGCCGCCGTCGCGCCAGGACTTCCACGTCGCGGCGTACTGCTGGGCGGCGGTGAAGCGGTTGCCGATGAAGGTGGGCACGCCCATGCGGGTCTGGGGGAACCGGGTGGTGAACTTGTCCCCCCAGTTGGCCTGTTTGACGTTCTCGCCGAGGGCGAACTTGATGCCTACCGGGGCGTTGGTGAACTTGAGTCCTTCGGGAGAGGCCCCCGAACGCAGCTTGATGACCTGGTTCTGGCCTCCAATGGGATTGGCCGAGCCGTGCAGGAGATTCGCGAGGGTGAGTCCGCCCGCGAGCTGCTGGTGGATGTTCGGGGTCTCTGAGTTCACCACGTCGCCGATCCGCACCATCGCGCTGCTTGGAAGGCTTCCCTCGTTCACGCCCCCTACGATCATCGAGTGGCTGTGGGCGTCGATGAGGCCGGGTGTGACGTGTAGTCCTCGACCGTCGATTTCGTGCACGGGACCGGTCGACTCCACCGT